>JAHCAY010000001.1:1201973-1502467 GCA_019634575.1 Candidatus Didemnitutus sp. | reverse complement strand
CGGTCCCGAGCAGGGCATCACGCAGCCCGGCACCACGATCGCGTGCGGCGATTCGCACACGAGCACGCACGGCGCGTTCGGCGCGATCGCGTTCGGCATCGGCACCTCGCAGGTGCGCGACGTGCTCGCCACGCAGACGATGGCGCTCGGCCAGTTGAAAGTTCGCCGCATCGAGGTGAACGGCAAACTCCGCGCCGGCGTCTACGCGAAGGACGTCATTCTCCACATCATTCGCGCGCTCGGCGTGAATGGCGGCACGGGCTTCGCCTACGAGTATGCCGGCAGCGTGTTCGACGGCTTCTCGATGGAAGAGCGCATGACCGTGTGCAACATGTCCATCGAAGGCGGCGCGCGCGTCGGCTACGTGAATCCCGACGAAACCACCTTCGCCTACTTGAAGGGCCGTCCTTATTCGCCGACGGGCGCCGCTTGGGACGCCGCGGTGGCGAACTGGAAGTCTTTCGCGAGCGACGCCGGCTGTCGTTACGACGACGTCGTGAAGATCGACGCTGCCGACATCGCGCCGACCGTCACCTGGGGCATCAATCCCGGCCAAGGTATCTCGATTTCCGAAAACATCCCGAGCCCGGACACCGCCACCTCGGCCGACGACAAGGCCGGCATCATCGAGGCGCTCGCCTACATGAAGCTCCCCGCCGGCGCGCCCATCAAGGGCACGAAGATCGACGTCGCGTTCCTCGGTTCGTGCACCAACGGCCGCCTTTCGGACTTCCGCGAGGTCGCCAAATACGTCAAAGGCAAGCGCGTCGCCCCCGGCGTGAAGGCCATCGCCGTGCCCGGCTCGCAGATCGTCGCGCTCCAGTGCGAAAAGGAAGGCATTGATAAGGTCCTCGCCGAAGCCGGATTCGAGTGGCGCGGCGCCGGTTGCTCGATGTGTCTCGCGATGAATCCCGACAAACTCGTCGGCGATCAGCTCTGCGCCAGCTCGTCGAACCGCAACTTCAAGGGCCGCCAAGGCTCCGTCACCGGCCGCACGATCCTCATGAGCCCCGTGATGGTCGCCGCCGCCGCCGTCACCGGCACCGTCGCGGACGCGAGGGAGGTTTTCGCGGTCAACTGACCGCGCAAACCTCCGGTTGAAGTGGAAAGTTGAAGTTTAAGTCACCGACTTCCGCTTCCCGCTTAGCTGACCGGCGCAACTTAAACTTAAACTCTCAACTTAAACTAGTCCTATGGCTCTCGCCAAAATCTCCTCCGTCACCGGCCGCGCGGTTTCCGTGCCCGGCAACGACATCGACACCGACCGCATCATCCCGGCGCGCTTCATGAAGTGCGTCACGTTCGACGGTCTCGGCGAATTCCTCTTCCACGACGTCCGTCACAACCCGGACGGCTCCAAGGCCGCGCACCCGCTCAACGAGCCGCGCTACCAAGGCGCGACGATTCTCCTCTCCGGCGCGAACTTCGGCTGCGGCTCCTCCCGCGAGCACGCGCCGCAGGCGATCCAGAAATACGGGTTCAAGGCCGTGATCGCGGAAAACTTCGCCGAGATTTTCTTCGGCAACAGCACGACGCTCGGCATGCCCTGCGTCAGCGCGAAGCGCGAAGACATCGCGCAGATCGCCGCCTTCGTGCAGGCGAATCCGTCGGCCGAGATCACGATCGATCTCGCGAAGCTCGAAGTGCGCTTCGGCGGCGCGAGCGTGCCGATCACGCAGCGCGACAGCGCGCGCGACGCGCTCGTGAACGGTCGCTGGGACGCCATCGGCGAGCTCCTCGACGGCATCCCGGCCGTGAAGGAGACCGCGAAGAAGCTCCCGTATCTCGCTGCGTGAGAGAGTAGCGCAGGCATCCTGCCTGCCACGAATGCCGGTGCAGGTGCCGGTAGTGTTCAGGGCGTCCGGGTGTGGGAGCGTGCTTGCGCGCGACAGTCGCGACCAAGGTCGCTCCCACAGTTTCCGCGCGTTAGCTTATCCTAGGCGCGGAGTCCGCACCCTAACATTACTTCGCGGCGACTTTGGTCTGTCGCAGCTCGTGCGTGAGCATGAGGAGCGAGGCGCTGAGAATCAGCGCGGCACCGAGCCAGAGGTAGCCGCTCGGGGCGTAGCCGAAGAAAATCCATCCCGCCAACACGTTCAGCGGCAGCTTCAGGTCGTCGAAGGGTTGCACGTAAGCCGCGTCGGCGACCGAGTAGGCGAGCGTCAGGAAATGTTGGCCGGCGGCCGTCAACACGCCCGCGACGAGGAGAAGCGCGAACGCCGTGCCAGTCGGCAAGGCGAGTCCGCCGCCGGTGCCGAGTGCGAGCAGGCCGTTGAGCGGGGTCAACAGCAGCAGCAGCCAAACCGTGATGGTTTCCGGGCGCTCCTGATGGGTAAGGCGCTTCATCATCAGCGAGGCCACGCCCCAGAGCAGGGCGGCGGCGATGGGCAGCAGGCTGTAGGTCGTGAATGCGTCGGACCACGGTTGCAGGATGATCATCACGCCGGCGAAGCCCAGGCTCGTGGCGAGCCAGCGCATCGCGCCGACTTTCTCGTGCAGAAAGAGCCGCGCGCCCACGATGATGAAGAAGGGCGACGTCATGACCAAGGCGATGGCCTGCCAGATTGGGACGTGGGCCAGACCAGCGACCCAGGCTTGCACCCCGAGCGCGGCGAGCGCGACGCGCACGAGGTGGTAGATCGGTCGCGACGTGCGCATCGCGCCGAGGCCGAGTTTGCGCAACAACGGCAGCGAGAGTGCGAGCGCGAAGGCGTATTGCCAGAACGCCACGGCAGTCGACGCGAGCGAGAGGCGCATCGTGAGCCATTGGGTGGCCACGTTGAGGAGCGCAAAAGCGATGCCCGCGAGGACCATCCAGCTCGCGCCGGCGAGGGCGCGCTGGGAGGCGGTGCGCGCGGCTTGAGCCCCGCTGCTCACTTCGTCGCGACTTCGCGGTATTGGCCGAGTTCGCGGTAGCGCTCGTAGCGGCCGTCGAGGAGTTCGTCCTCGGATTTTTCGAGCAGCTCGTCGAGGTGGCGTTTGAAGGCGTCCTTGAGCGCGGCGGCGGCGGCGGCCGGGTCGTTATGCGCACCGCCGAGCGGCTCGGGGATGACTTCGTCGACGACGCCGAGCTCCTTGAGGTTGGCGGCGTTGAGCTTCAGCGCCTCGGCGGCCTTCGGGGCGTGCACGCGGTCCTTCCAGAGGATGGCGGCGCAGCCTTCGGGCGAGATGACCGAGTAGTAGGCGTTTTCGAAAATGAGCACGCGGTCGGTGACAGCGATGCCGAGCGCGCCGCCGGAGCCGCCTTCGCCCACGACGACCGCGATGGACGGCACCTTGAGCAGGGCCATTTCGCGGAGATTGACGGCAATGGCTTCGGAGACGTGGCGGGCCTCGGACTCGACGCCAGGATAGGCACCCATCGTGTCGACGAAGGTGAGGACAGGCAGGCCGAATTTTTCCGCGAGTTTCATCAGACGGAGGGCCTTGCGGTAGCCTTCAGGCTGGGGCATGCCGAAATTGCGAATGATGTTCTCTTTGGCGTCGCGGCCCTTCTGCTGGGCGATGATCATGACGGCGCGGCCTTCGAAGAAGGCGGTGCCACCGATGAGCGCCTGGTCGTCCCTGAATTGCCGGTCGCCGTGCAGCTCCTGGAAATCCGTGCACAGCGCCGCGACGTAATCGAGCGCGTAGGGGCGCTTCGGGTGGCGGGCGACTTGGACGCGCTGCCACGGCGTGAGGCTGGAGTAGATTTCGCGGCGGGTGACGTCGATCTTCTGCTCGATGGCCGCCAGCTCGGCGGACATGTCGATGTTGTTCTCCAGCGATTGCTGGTGCAGCGCGTCGAGCTGTTTTTCCAGTTCGCGGAGCGGCTTCTCGAACTCGAGCAGGTAGGCGGGACGATCCATAAGGTGCGGAGGGTAGGGAGGCGCGCGGGCGCGTGTCAACGGGCGGCCCGAGCGGCCCGGGACGCGCCTGAGCGAGAATTGCCTTGATGACTAGGGTGTTTTCCCGTGCAGTCTCGGGCGTGGGCCAAACCTCGGGCGATCAATCACCTCCGCAACCGCAAGACGCGAGTTCGGCGGGGGCGTCGCCGCCGGCGGGCGGGAGTTGGCCGCCCGTGCCGCCGCCCGTGGTGAACCGGCTGGTGTCGTCCGCGACGGCGACGCCGTTCGTGCCGGAAGAGCGGCCGGCGATTTCGCAGATTCCGTTTTCCTGTGTGGTCGATCCGCCGACGAAGAAGGCGCGCGTGCGCATCGTGCCGGCGGAAGAAAAACCGGAAGAGGCACCGCGCCCGAGCGTTCCCGCGGCGCCACCGAGCGGCCCGCGGACGCCGATCGCGGCGAATCCGGCGCTGACCGCCCAAGCGCGGGTGCTGCTCACCGGCGCGGATGCGACGATCCCGCCCATGCCCGCGCCGATGGCGACCACGCCGCCGTTTGTCGTGGGGACGAGCGCCGCGCCGTTTTCCAGCACGGCGACGCCTTTCGAGTTCAACACTCCGAAACAGCCGCGGGTGCGCTGGTGGACGGGCTCGACCGTGATCCTGCTCGTCGGATGCGTGGCCGGCATTTTTCAATATAACCGCATCCAGCGCGCGAAACTCGAGAGTCCGCCACCGCCGGTGGCGGCGCGTGCGGCCGAGGACAAGACGGCGGGCGCGGCGTCCAGTTCCTCGGCGATGCCAACGCCGTTCACTGCGCTGAAGCAGGCGAAGGCGACGATCAAGGACGCCGGTGAAAAGCACAAGGCGGCCTACGATCTCGTCGAGAAGATGCTCGATGACCCGAATGCCGCCGTGGATGCGGTGCCGAAACCCGTGGTGGCACCACCGGTCGCACCAGAGCCGGAAGCGACAAGCAGGCCAAAGCGCGACGCAATCGCGGTGCTGCTCGGCAGCGACGGCGAATTCGTGGTGCCAGCCGGTTCGCCGAAGCCGAGCGTGGCTTTCGCGCGCTGGTTGAAGGCGGTGAAGATCGGCGGGGCGCGTCTGACCGGTCAGCCGCGCGTGTTGATCGGCGCGAGCGCGTATACGTTCGGCGATGTCGTCGAACTGAATCTCGGCGTCGTGCTCGAAGGCTACAACGCCGAGACGCGTGCGCTCCGTTTCAAGGATCCGTCCGGCGCGGTGATCGAGCGGCGGATTTGAGCGCGGTGCGCCGTGCGCCGTGCGCCGGGCATCCGGCAACTTTCGCCCGGCCAAGCCGGACCCATGCAATCGAGGCGGACGAGGTGAGGCTACCGGACGCGTGTCGACCGACGTTGCCCCGAGTCGCGGGAGGTTTGGTGCGAGCAAGCTCGCTGCCTGCGGCTTCCGATCGATGTCAGGCGACCGAGGAAGGTGCGCCGGCAGAGGCGGGTTTACAGGCCGCCTTGGTGTGCGGCGGGGTTTTTCAGCTGATCCTTCCAACTCGCGATCTTGGCCTGCGCGCCGAAGTGTTCGGCTTTGGCCTTGTCGCCTTTTTCCATCCAGACGCGCGAGAGGGTGGTGTTGATGAAGAGGTCGTCGGGCTGCAGGCGGTGCGCTTGCTCGGCGGCGCGGAGCGCGTCGTCGAAGCGGCGCAAGCCGAAGTTGATTTCCGCGGCGGCGTGCCAGGCGGCGAACGAGTCGGGCGCCGCGGCGGTGGCGCGCGCGAGCTTGGCGAGGGCGGCGTCGTTGTCGCCCATGGTGTAGTCGAAGGTGGCGTCTTCGATCAGGTGTTGGAGCTCGTCGGCGGTCACGCGGCGGAACGTAGCAAGGCGCGGCCAAAAAGAAAGGACGGCCTCGCGGCCGTCCGGAATTACGTGGAAAATTTGCGAGGCGCTCAGCTCTTCGCGGCGGCGGCGGGTTTGTGGCCGGCCTCGATCGCGATGTTGAGCGTGACTTCGTCGCCGAGGATCTTCGGACCGTAGGAGACGCCGAAGTCGTTGCGATTGATCTTCGTGGTGGCTTCCCAGCCGGAGACGGTCGCGCCGCCCATGCCGGGGCCGGTGCCGAGGAGCGTGACCTGCAGGGTGACGGGCTTGGTGACGCCCTTGATCGTGAGATCGCCGGCGACGTCGAAGGTGTTTTCGCCGGTCTTCTTCCACGCGGTGGACTTGAAGGTGGCGGTGGGGAACTTGGCCTCATCGAAGAAGTCGGGGCTCTTCAGGTGGCCTTCGCGTTTCTCGTTGGCGGTGCTGACAGAGCCGATGCTGACCGTGGCCTCGACGCTGCTCGCTTCGGGCGCGGCGGCGTCGAAGGTGACGGCACCCTCGACCTTGGTGAAGCTGGCGGAGAACTTCGAGACGAGGTGGCGGAGGCTGAAGCCGACCGAGGAGTGGACCGGGTCGATCTTGTAGGTGACGGCGTCGGCGCGGACGGCGACGACGAGAGCGAGCGTGGCAACAAGGGTAAGGAGGCGTTTCATGTGGTTCAGTGGTTGAGGACGCAGACGGGTAGCGCAGTTTGTTGCGGTTGCAACTAATTTATTTGCCCGCGCTCTTCGCCGCGTCGTGCGGTCCATAGCCTGCCGTGGCGCACTCGGGAAGGGCCGCGCGCAATTTGCCGTATTACGGCAAATTGCGGGAAGGCGCGTGGGGAATGCGGCTGCCGTTCAGAGGATCAGCATCGCGTCGCCGTAGCTGAGGAAGCGGTAATCGTGCGCGGCGGCTTCGGCGTAGATCTCGCGGAACCACGCGATGCCGTCCGTGCGGCCGGGGGCGAGGAAAGCGGCGACGAGGCAGAGCAGGGTGGAGCGGGGTTGGTGGAAGTTCGTGATCAGCGCGTCCGTCGCGGCAAAGGTCGCCGGTGGGTGGATGTAGATGTCGGCTTCGCCGAGGAAGTCGCGGCCGAGCGGCGCGGCGTGGCGGCGGCGGAAGTCCTCGAGCGTGCGCAGCGAAGTCGTGCCCACGGCGATGCGGCGTGCGGCGGCGTGGCCGGCGGCGGTGGCGGCGAAGAGTGCGGTCTGGGTCGCGGCGGGGACTTCGTAGAGCTCGCGATGGATGACGTGGTTCTCGACATTTTCCGCTGTGATCGGGCGGAACGTGCCGAGCCCGACATGCAGCGTGACGTCCGCGGACCGGACGCCGGCGCGGGCGAGTTGATCGAGCAACGCTGGCGTGAAATGCAGGCCGGCGGTCGGGGCGGCGGCGGCGACTTGGTGCGCACGGTCGGCGTAGACGGTTTGGTAGCGCTCGCGGTCGAAAGCCTTCGCCGAATCATCCGCGCGCTCCGCGATGTAAGGCGGGAGCGGCATCTCGCCGATGCGATTGGCGATGGTGAGAATGTCGGCGCCGTCGTCGCCGGCGAAGGCGACCCGGAACAGGCCCTCGGCGTTTTTCTCGCGCACGGTGGCGGCGAACTGCCCGGGCAAGCCGAAGGTCTCGCCCGGTGGCAGTTTACGGCCGGGGCGAAGCAGGCACCACCATTCGTCGTGCGCGTTGACGGCCGGGCGCAGCAGCAGGCACTCGACGACACCGCCGGTCGGGCGGCGGGCGTGCAGGCGCGCGGGGATGACGGCGGCATTGTTGCGGAAAAGCGTGTCGCCGGCGCGCAGGTAGTCGCCGATCTCGTGAAAATGGCGGTGCTCGATCCGGTGCTCCGCACGGTGGACAACGAGCAGGCGCGAGGCGTCGCGCTGCGCGGCGGGCGTCTGCGCGATGAGGTGCGCGGGGAGCGGGTAGTCGAAGAGGTCGGTTTTCACGCGACGGAGCGGGCGCGCGGCCGGCTACTTGCGCATATGCGCAAATGACGAATTTTGCGCATCGGGTGCGATGTTATTGTGTTCAGCATGGTTTCCCGGCTGGAGTTGCCGGGCGAATGCTGGCAACCGTGGGAGATGCCCGAGGCTTCGCCAACTTGGAAAACACCAGCGTTGTGGTTCGCCGCGGTCGCGTGCGCCCTGCCGTGGGTAACACCGCCCGTGGCTCTGTTCGCGGGACTGGTCTTTGCGATTTTTGTGGGCAACACCGATGCGAAACGCGCGGCGAAGGTGCAGAAATACCTGTTGCAGGCGTCGGTCGTGGGTCTGGGCTTCGGCATCCAGTTCAGCGCGGTGGTGAGGGCGGGTTCGACGGGTGTCGTCACGACGGCGCTCACGCTCGCGGCGACGATCGGTCTAGGGGTGTTGCTCGCCCGGCTGTTCGCGGTGGAGCGCACCACGGGGCAACTCATCTCGACTGGCACAGCGATTTGCGGCGGCAGCGCGATCGCGGCGATGGGGCCGGTGCTGGGCGCGGAGGCCGGAGTGATGTCGGTCGCGCTCGGGTGCGTGTTCGTGCTGAACGCCGTGGCGCTTTTCCTGTTTCCCGCGATCGGCCACGTCGTCGGCCTGACGCCGGAGCAATTCGGTTACTGGTCGGCCATCGCGATTCACGACACGAGCTCGGTCGTAGGCGCGGCGGCGAAATACTCCGCGGCATCGCTCGCCATCGCGGTGCCGGTGAAGTTGGCGCGGGCGCTGTGGATTCTGCCGATGGTCGCCGTCGCGGCCTGGATGGAAAAGCAGCGCGGCGCGAAGGCGGTGATCCCGTGGTTCGTGCTGTTGTTCATCGCCGCCTCGGCGCTCGCCTCGGCGTTCCCGGCGGGGGTGCAAGTGTATCAATTCTGGGTCAGCGCGGCCAAGGCGGGGCTCGCGGTGACGCTGTTTCTCATTGGGGCGAGCCTCTCCCGGGAAAACCTCCGCTCCGTCGGCTGGCGGCCATTTGCCATGGGAATCACTCTGTGGCTGGCAGTTAGCGTCGTGTCGCTATTCGTGATCCGTCGCGTGGTCTGAGTGCTGTCATAAAGAAAGACCGCCGTTGACCGATTCTCCTCTGACCCGCAGAAATTCGTCCGTCTCTTTTTTCGAATGACGTCGAGCACCAAGCTCTCCCTTCACCTCTTCACCGCGCTTATTATTGCGGTCGTCATTCTGCTTACCCCCTCCACCGGGCGGCTTTCGCACAACTAAAGAGACTCAAATCTCCCAAGTTCCGAAAAGGCCGCCCAAACCGGGTGGCCTTTCTTTTTTCCGAATGAAAACAGTCCCCAACCACCACCTCAACCGCCCCGCCACGGGGGCTGCACGCGCATGAGCGAAGACCTGCGCAAGAACTCCCGGGCGATCACCGAGGGCGTCAGCCGGGCGCCCGCGCGCGCCATGCTGAAGGCGGTCGGCTTCACCGACGAGGACCTCAAGAAGCCGCTAATCGGCATCGCGAACACCTGGACCGAAATTGGTCCATGCAACTACCACCTGCGGGAACTCGCTGAGGCCGTGAAGGCCGGCGTCCGCGCCGCGGGCGGCACGCCGATGGAGTTCAACACCGTCTCCATCTCCGACGGCATCACGATGGGCACCGAGGGCATGAAGACCTCGCTCATCTCGCGCGAAGTCATTGCCGATTCCATCGAACTCGTCGCGCGCGGCAATTACCTCGACGGCCTCGTCTGCCTTTCCGGCTGCGACAAGACCAACCCCGGCGTCATGATGGCGCTCGCCCGCGTCAACATCCCCGGCCTGGCGCTCTACGGCGGCTCGATCAACCACGGCGACCACCACGGCAAGGCGCTCACAGTGCAGGACGTGTTCGAGGCCGTCGGCGCGTTCAACGCCGGTAAGATCGACGAAAAGGAATTCAAATGCGTCGAGAACGCCGCGTGCCCGACCGCCGGCTCATGCGGCGGACAATTCACGGCGAACACGATGGCGACGGTCATGGAGGCCATCGGCATCTCGCCCGCGGGCCTGAACGGCATCCCCGCCGTCGATCCGAAGAAAATCGAAGCCGCGCGCCGCTGCGGCGAGATCGCCGTCGATCTCGTGCGCCGCGACCTGCGTCCGTCGCAGATATTCATCCGCCCCGCGTTCGAGAACGCCATCCGCGCGGTCGCCGCTTCGGGTGGTTCGACCAACGCCGTGCTGCACCTCATCGCGCTCGCGCACGAAGTCGGCGTGGCGCTCACGCTCGAAGATTTCGACCGCTTGAGCGACCAGACGCCGACGATCGCCACGCTCAAACCGGGCGGCCTCTACACCGCACCCGAGATGCACGCCGCCGGCGGCATCACGCTCCTGCTCCGCCGTCTCCTCGAGGGCAACATGCTCACCGGCGGTTGTCCGACCGTCACCGGCCGTTCGCTCGCCGAGGAGGTTAAGAACGCGCCGGAGACGCCTGGCCAGCAGGTCATCCGTTCGGTCGAGAAGCCCTTCAAGCCGCATGGCGGCCTCGTCATCCTTCGCGGCAATCTCGCCGAGGAAGGCTGCGTGCTCAAGGTCGCCGGCAGCAGCGTGCAAAAGCACCGTGGTCCGGCGCGCGTGTTCAACTGCGAGGAGGACGCCATGGCCGCGGCCACGGCGCAGAAGATCAAGGCGGGCGACGTCGTCGTCATCCGCTACGAAGGTCCCAAGGGTGGCCCCGGCATGCGCGAGATGCTCGGCGTCACCGCGGCACTCGCGGGCGCCGGCCTCGCCGACTCGGTGGCGTTGCTCACCGACGGGCGCTTCTCCGGCGCCACGCGCGGCATGTCCATCGGCCACGTCGCCCCCGAGGCGTTCGTGGGTGGCGCGATCGCATTCGTGCGCGAAGGCGACATCATCGAGATCGACGTCGCTGCGCGCAAATTGCACGTCGAGGTCGCGGCCGTCGACTTCACCTACCGCCGCCAAGGCTGGACGCCGCCCGTGCCGCGTTATCAGCGCGGCGTGATGGCGAAATACGCCAACACCGTCTCCTCCGCCGCGCAGGGCGCGGTGACTTCCTGAAATTCTCCAACAATCCCCAATCCTCATTTCACGCATGAAACTCACCGGCGCAGAAATCATCTGGGAATGCCTCATCCGCGAAGGCGTGGATGTCGTGTTCGGTTACCCGGGCGGCGCGATCCTCCCGACCTACGACGCGATGACGAAGTATCCGCAGATTCATCACGTCCTCACGCGCCACGAGCAGGGCGCCACGCACATGGCCGACGGCTATGCGCGCGCCAGCGGCAAGGTCGGCGTCGCCATCGCGACGTCGGGCCCCGGCGCCACCAACATGGTCACCGGCATCGCCACCGCGATGATGGACTCGTCCCCGATCGTGTGCATCACCGGCCAGGTCGGTTCGCGTGCGCTCGGCACCGACGCGTTCCAGGAGACCGACGTCACCGGCGTCACGCTGCCGGTCACCAAGCACAATTACCTCGTTACCAAAACCGCCGACATTGCGCGCGTCATCCGCGAGGCTTTCTACATCGCGAAGAGCGGTCGCCCCGGTCCCGTGCTCGTCGACATCACGAAGGACGCGCAGCAGCTCACCGCTGAGTTCGATTGGGAAGCCGCCGCACCCAAGCTCCCGGGTTATCGCCCGAGTCTCCGCGCGCTCCCGAGCGAATACGAGCGTGCGCTCGAGCTGATCAATTCCGCCAAGCGCCCCGTCATCCTCGCGGGCCAGGGCATCAAGCTCTCCGGCGCCACCGCGCAAGTGCTCGAACTCGCCGACACCGCGCGCATCCCGATCGCGGTCACGCTGCTCGGTCTCGGCGTCGTGCCGGCGTCGTCGCCGTTCAACCTCGGCATGATGGGCATGCACGGCGAGGCGTGGGTCAATCAGGCCATCCAACAAGCCGACCTGCTCATCGCGCTCGGCATGCGCTTCGACGATCGCGTCACCGGCAACCTCAAGACCTACGCGCCGCACGCGAAAAAGATCCACGTCGAGATCGATCCGTCCGAGGTGAACAAGAACGTCCACGTCGACGTGCCGCTCATCGGCGATCTCCGCGAAGTGCTCGAGGAACTCCTCCCGAAGGTCCGCACCTCCGATCGCGGCGAGTGGTGGGCCAAGATCGCCGAGATGAAGGGCGACTCCGCCGTCCGCGACATCCAGGCGCTCCCCGACAACGGCCACCTCTACGCCGCACACGTGATCAACGATCTCTGGCGCGCCACGAAGGATCGCGAGACGATCGTCGTCACCGACGTCGGCCAGCACCAGATGTGGGAAGCGCAGTATTATCGCCACGAGAAGCCGCGCTCGCTCATCACCTCCGGCGGCCTCGGCACGATGGGCTTCGCGCTCCCCGCGGCCATCGGCGCCAAGTTCGCCTGCCCGGAAAAAGACGTGTGGGTGGTCGTCGGCGACGGCGGCTTCCAGATGACGTCGTGCGAACTGGCCACCGCCGAGCAGGAAGGCATCAAGGTCAACGTCGCGATCATCAATAACGCCTTCCTCGGCATGGTGCGCCAGTGGCAGGAGTTTTTCTACGAGAAGCGCTACGCCGCCACACCGATGACCGGTCCGGACTTCGTCAAACTCGCCGAAGCCTACCGCCTCAACGGTCTGCGCTGCGACAAGCGTGCCGAGGTCAACGCCACCGTGAAAGCGACGCTCGCCGACAAGCGCACGACGGTCGTCGACTTCGTGGTCGAGCAGGAGGACGCCGTGTTCCCCATGGTGCCCGCCGGCGCCGACCTCGACGCCATGATCCGCCGCCCCAAGCGCGAAATCCTCGCCGAGTCCGGCGCGGACAAGGAGTGGCAGATGCCGAACGGCGAGAGCGCCGCCGTCTCCGAGCTCGCGCTCACCGGAGGCCCGTCGAAGGCCGCCTCCGTTCCCGCCGCGAAGCGCAAACCCGCGCCGTCGTTGAAGAAAAAATCCGCTCGCACCGCGCCCGTCGCGAAAGCCGGCAAATCGAAGCGCCGCTAACCCGAGGAAAATCCCGCCATGCCCAAACACACTCTCATCGCCTACGTCGAGGACGTGCCCGGTGTGCTGAACCGCGTCGCCTCGCTGTTCCGCCGCCGCAACTTCAACATCGATTCCCTCACCGTCGGCCGCACCGAGCAGGCCGGCGTCTCGCGCCTCACCGTCGTGGTCGACGCCACCGACGCCGGCGCGCGCATCGTCGAGGCCAACCTCTACAAGTTGGTCAACGTGCTCCGCGTCGACGATCTCACGCACAAGCCCGCGCTCAACCGCGAGCTCGGCCTCGTGAAGGTCAAGGTCACCGCCGCCACGCGTTCGCAGGTGCTCGAGTTCGTCGACATGTTCCGCGCCCGCGTCGTCGACGTGGACGAGGAATCGCTCGTCATCGAAGTCACCGGCACGCCGGAAAAAATCGGCAAGTTCGAGATGGTGCTCCGTCCCTACGGCATCCTCGAACTCGTTCGCACCGGCTCCGTCTCGATGGCTCGCGGCCACGACAAGCTCACCGCCAACCCGCCGCTCGTGCGCGCCGAAGTGCGCAGCGGCGCCGCGGCCGACGATCACAGTCACGCTGGCATTTCCATGTCCGTATGAAAAACGCCGCCACCGACGACCGCGCTCCGTCGTTGAACGAGTTCTTCGAAGAATCGTCCGCCGTCGACGCTGCACCCGTCGCGGCGGACTACGATTTCTTCGGCGACTCGCACTTCACGACGGAAGTCGCGCGCTAACGCTTCCTGTTTCTCTCAACCCTCATCTCTCCACTCCCAACTTTTCAACAACCATGGCTAAAATCTACTATGACAAGCAGGCGGACCTCTCGCTGATCCGCGCCCGCAAAGTTGCGATCGTCGGCTACGGCTCCCAAGGCCACGCCCACGCGCTCAATCTCCGCGACAGCGGCGTCGACGTGCGCGTCGGCCTCGCGAAGGACTCCAAGTCCCGCCCGAAAGCCAAGAAGGCCGGCCTCAAGGTCGACACCGTCGAAGCCGTCGCGAAATGGGCCGACGTGATCATGATGCTCGTGCCCGACCACGTCGCCGCGCGCGTCTACCGCGAGTCGGTCGCCCCGAGCCTCACCAAGGGCAAGGCGCTGTTCTTCGCCCACGGCTTCAACATCCGCTTCGGCGGCATCAAGCCGCCGGCCGATGTCGACGTGTGCATGGTCGCTCCGAAGAGCCCCGGCCACCGCGTGCGTGAAGTGTTCCAGGAGGGCGGCGGCGTCCCCGGACTCTACGCGGTTCATCAAGACGCTTCCGGCAAGGCCAAGGCGCTCGCGCTGTCCTACGCGCGCGGCATCGGCTGCACCCGCGCCGGCGTGCTCGAGACGACGTTCACCGAGGAGACCGAGACCGACTTGTTCGGTGAACAGGCCGTGCTCTGCGGCGGTTGCTCCGAACTGGTGAAGGCTGGCTTCAAGACGCTCGTCGACGCCGGCTACCAGCCGGAGATCGCCTACTTCGAGTGCCTCCACGAGCTGAAGCTCATCGTCGACCTCATGTATCGCGGCGGCTTGAACTACATGCGCTACTCCGTCTCCGACACGGCGGAGTGGGGCGATTACCAGAGCGGCCCGCGCGTCGTCACGAAGGAGACGCAGAAGGAAATGAAGCGCATCCTCGCCGACATCCAGAGCGGCAAGTTCGCCAAACGCTTCATGGCCGAAAACGAAAAACACGGCCGCAAGACGATGAACGCATTCCGCAAGAAGGAGCGCAGCCAGCCGATCGAGAAGGTCGGCGTGCAGCTCCGCGCGATGATGCCGTTCCTCAACCCCGTCGTGATCTCGAAATAACCGATTTGGTGTTGTGTTACCCCTGGCGGGCGGTCGCTCGCGGCCGCCCGCCACTTTCCTCTCACCCGAATAATCATGAACAACGCCTCCTCCTCCTCGCGTCGTGAAGACGCTTTCCGTGTGACGGATCTGTTCTCGCCGAACGACGCCCACGCCGATTCGCGCGCCCAGCGCCCCGCCGCCGAACCCGCAACGCGTCCATCCGCGGCCGGCGTTCCCGACTCGTTCGTCTTCGTCAATCCGCTCTTCTCCACTCCGCGCGATCCGCGCCCCCATACGCAGCGATAACCGCTGCGTTTTTCGTTTCTCCCAACCCGATCCCACCATGTCCTCGAATTACGTCCGCATTTTCGACACCAGCCTGCGCGACGGTGAGCAAGCTCCCGGCGCCTCCATGACTTCGAGCGAGAAGCTTGAAGTTGCCCGCACGCTGGCGCGACTTGGTGTGGACGTGATTGAGGCCGGTTTCCCCGCGGCGTCGCCCGACGATCTCGCGGCCGTGCAGGCCATCGCCGCCGAAGTCGGCCAGACGCCCGTTGAAGGCCGCCCGCAAGCCGAGCCGCCGATCATCTGCGGTCTCGCGCGCTGCACGCGCAACGACATCGCCACCGCCTGGGAAGGCGTCAAAGGCGCCAAGCGCCCGCGCATCCACACGTTTCTCGCGACGAGTGACATTCACCTGCAGCACAAGCTCCGCATGACGCGCCCCGAAGTCGTGGCGCGCGCGGTCGAGATGGTGACGTTCGCGCGCTCGCTCTGCCCGGACGTCGAGTTCTCGCCCGAGGACGCCGGCCGCAGCGATCCGAAATTTCTCTACGAGGTGCTCGAAGCCGTCATCAAGGCCGGCGCGACCACGCTCAACATCCCCGACACGGTCGGCTACACCATGCCCGACGAATACGGCGCGATGATCGCCGGCGTCATCGCCAACACGCCGGGCGCGACGGACGTGATCATTTCCACGCATTGCCACGACGACCTCGGCCTCGCCGTCGCCAACACGCTCGCGGGTCTCCGCGCCGGCGCGCGCCAGGCGGAAGTCACGCTCAACGGCATCGGCGAGCGCGCGGGCAACGCCTCGCTCGAGGAACTCGTCATGGCGATCAAGACGCGCGGCGAAAAAGTCGGCCTCGAGACCGGCATCGATTCGAAGCAGCTCTGCCGCGCCTCGAAGCTCATCTCGCGCGTCACGAGCTATCCGGTTCCGCCGAACAAGGCCATCGTCGGCGCCAACGCTTTCGCGCACGAGTCCGGCATCCACCAAGACGGCATGATCAAGAACGCGCAGACCTACGAGATCATGCGCCCCGAGGACGTCGGCGCGACGCAGACGACGCTCGTGCTCGGCAAACACTCCGGCCGCAACGCCGTCTCGAAGCGCCTCGCCGAACTCGGTTATCCGCTCGAAGGCGAAGCGCTCGCGCGTGCGTTCGCCGAGTTCAAGAAACTCGCGGACCGCAAGAAATCGGTGCACGACGCCGACCTCATCGCGCTCGCCAGCGACGAGCGCACGCAAGCGCCCGAACTCTGGACTCTCGAGGATCTCCAAGTCGCTTGCGGCACCACGGGTCTCCCGACCGCGACCGTCCGCCTCAAAGGCCCCGACGGCAAACTGCACGTGCATGCCGCCGTCGGCACCGGCCCGGTCGACGCATCCTACAAGGCGATCGCCACGATCGTCGGCACGCCGGTCGAGTTGGTCGAGTTCGTCGTCAACGCCGTCACCGAGGGCATCGACGCGCTCGGCGAGGTCTCCGTCCGCGTGAAGCACGACGACCAGCGTTCCGCGCACGGCCACGGTGCGGACACCGACATCATCGTCGCGAGCGCGAAAGCGTATCTCGCCGCCGTCAATCTCGTGCTCTCGCGCCAGAACGCCGCCCCGGTGCACGCGCAAAAATCCAGCGTCCCGGCCGAAGCCGCGCATTGATGCCCATGTGCGCCGTCGCGGAAGTTTGGAAAGAAAATCAGGTTGTCGCCGACTATCTATCGCGGCGACAAGCGATACCATTCGGCGAGGCGCAGATCGGTGTCATGCTCGACGTGCTCGCCGCGGGTTGCGAGCGCGTGGGAACTTTTCTCGATCTCGGATGCGGCGATGGTGTGCTTGGCGCAGCCATGCGGGCGCGTTTCCCGGCGAGCCGTGGCGTGTTGGTGGATTTTTCGGAGCCCATGCTCCGACGTGCGCGCGAAATGCTCGCGTCGCAGAAGGATGGCCTGGAGTTTGCGCTCGCCGACTACGCCACATCCGCGTGGCGGGCTGAGGTGGAGATGTTTGCGCCGTTCGATGCCGTGGTTTCGGGCTATTCCATCCACCATCAACCGGACTCTCGCAAACGCAGCCTCTACGCGGAGCTATTCGCGCTGTTGCGCCCGGGTGGGTGGTTCGTGAATGTCGAGCACGTGGCGCCGACGGCGTCGGTGACGACGGCGATCTTCGAGGCGCATTTCATCGATCATGCTTTTGCCGCCGAATCCGTGCGCGGCACCGGTCGCTCTCGTGCGCAAATCGCGGATGAATTCCACCGCCGACCCGACAAGGCGGCCAATATCCTCGCGCCGGTCGAGGCGCAGTGTTCGTGGCTGCGTGCCGCGGGCTTCGAAGAGGTCGATTGCTTCTTCAAAATTCATGAACTCGCCGTCTTCGGCGGTCGACGCCCGTCCTGTCTCTAACTTTTCCATCATGTCCACCTCCGTCCTCCCCGCTTCTGTCGAAGTTTTCGACACCACGCTGCGCGACGGTGCCCAGACCGAGGGCATCTCGTATTCGCTCGAGGACAAGATTCGCATTGCCGAGAAGCTCGACGACCTCGGCGTCACCTTCATCGAGGGCGGCTGGCCCGGCTCGAACCCGAAGGACGCCGCGTTCTTCGACGCCGCGCGCACGCGCACATGGAAAACCGCGAAGATCGTCGCGTTCGGCGCCACGCGTCGCGCGAATATTGCGCCCGCTGAGGATCCGAGCGTCCAGGCGCTCGTCGCGGCGGGCACGGAGGTTTGCTGCATCTTCGGCAAGTCGTCCGTCATGCAGGTCGAGGAAGTGCTGCGCACGACACTCGATGAAAACCTGCGCATGATCGAGGACACCGTCGCTTACCTGCGTGGACAGGGGAAGCGCGTGATCTACGACGCCGAGCACTTCTTCGACGCGTTCGACGCGAATCCCGACTACGCGCTCCAGACCCTCGCTGCCGCGCAGAAGGGCGGGGCGGAGACGCTGACGCTGTGCGACACAAACGGCGGCCATCTCCCGTGGCAGGTCGAGGACACAGTTCGCGCCGTCCGCGCGCGCTTCGGTCCGGCGCAACGCATCGGCATGCACACGCACGACGACACCGGTTGCGCCGTGGCCAACACCGTCGCGGGCGTCCGCGCGGGCGCCGCGCACGTGCAAGGCACGATCAACGGTTTCGGCGAACGCTGCGGCAACGCGAACCTCTGCATCGTGGTGCCGAATCTCGAATTGAAACTCGGCGTGCGCGCGCTGCCCGCTGGTGCCTTGGCGCGCCTCTACGACGTCGCGCACTTCGTCGCCGAGGTCGCGAACCTCTCGCTCAACGAGCACATGGCCTACGTCGGGCACAGCGCGTTCGCCCACAAGGCCGGCGTGCACGTCTCGGCGATGCTCCGTCACCCGGACGCGTATCAGCACATCGACCCGGCGAAAGTCGGCAACGAGATGCGTGTCGTCGTCAGCGAACTCTCCGGTCGCGCCAATCTCGTGTCGAAGGCCGAGCACTTCGGCGTTTCCGGCCTCGACCCGCAGACCGGCGCGAAGGTCGTCGAAGACATCAAGGCGCTCGAGAACGAGGGTTTCTCGTTCGAGGCCGCCGAGGCGAGCGTCGCGCTGTTGGTGCGTCGCCGCGCGCCGGACTACGCCGCGCCGTTCAAGCTCGTCGATTACCGCGTGATGGTCACGCGGCACGACGAGAAGCGTTTCGCCGACGCGACGATCAAGCTGCAGGTCGAAGCCGACGAGGTGCACACCGCCGCCAGCGGCGACGGCCCGGTGCACGCCTTCGACCGCGCACTCCGCAAGGCGCTCGAGCCGCATTTTCCGGTCGTGAAGGGCATCCACCTCGCGGACTACAAGGTCCGCATCCTGAACACCGGTTCCGGCACCGCGGCCATCACGCGCGTGTTGATCGACTGGCACAACGGCGACGCCCGTTGGAGCACAGTCGGCGCGGGCCCGAACATCCTCGAAGCCACATGGCTCGCGCTGGCCGATGGTTACGAGTTCGGACTCTCTCCTGTTTCCACCCAAACGCCGGCCGCCGTGTAAAAAACGGTTGGTCAGCAAATCCCAATCCACGCGGCGCGCGGCCGTTATTTCCCGTGCAAAATACTCAGCATCAATGAAGGCATCCATCGCACTCACCCCCGGGGACGGTATCGGTCCCGAAGTCGTCCACGAGGCACGGCTTCTGCTTTCCGATGTGGCGAGTCACTATGGTCACCAATTCGAATTCACCGAGCACCTTCTGGGCGGCTGCGCGATCGATCGCCACGGCACTGCACTTCCGGACGAAACGCTTCAGGGCTGTCGTCGCGCGGATGCTGTTCTGCTCGGCGCCGTTGGTGGACCTAAATGGGACGACCCACAGGCCAAAGTCCGCCCCGAACAGGGCCTCCTCGCGATCCGCAAGGCGCTCGGACTTTACGCCAATCTCCGGCCCATCAGCCCGCATCCCGCGCTCGCCAAACTTTCCCCGCTCAAGCCCGAGCGCGTGGCCGGAGTCGACTTCATCGTCGTTCGCGAACTCACCGGTGGACTCTATTTCGGAACTCCTAAGGGACGCGAGCAGACGCCCGACGGCGAGCGCGCCGTGGACACGCTCGTCTACACCGAAGCCGAGATTCGACGCATCGTGAAACTCGCCTTCCAACTCGCGCAGCAGCGCCGCAAGCTCGTCACCTCGGTCGACAAGGCCAACGTGCTCGAGTCCTCCCGGCTCTGGCGCAAGGTGGCGATCGAGGTCGCGAAAGAGTTCCCCGATGTGAAGCTGGAGCACCAGCTCGTCGACTCCTGCGCCATGCGCCTGATCACGCACGCTCCGTCGTTCGACGTGATCGTCACCGAAAACATGTTCGGCGACATCCTCACCGACGAGGCCGCCGTGCTCGCCGGCTCGCTCGGCATGTGCCCCAGCGCCTCGCTCGGCGAAGGCCGCATCGGCCTCTACGAGCCGATCCACGGCTCCGCGCCCGACATCGCCGGCAAAGGCATCGCCAATCCCACCGGCACGATCCTTTCCGCCGCGATGCTGCTCCGCCACTCGCTCGGCCTCGAAGCCGAGGCCAAGGCCGTCGAGGCCGCCGTCTCCGCGACGATCAGCGCCGGCCAGCTCACCGGTGACCTCGGCGCGACCCAGCCGCTCACGACCGCGCAAATGGGCGCGGCCATCCGTGCGCGCCTCGCCGCCGCGCGGAACTGATTCCCTTCCTGTTTCCCATGATCGCTACAACCAACCGCTACAGCTCCGAGGTCGGTGCCGCTCCCAACGGCACGATGGAAGCCCCGCGCGACGCCATTCGTCGCTCGGTCGCCGCCGTCGATCCCTCGCTCGCGTTCCCTCGCACCTCGGTGCGCGTCCGCGAGTCGAACCCGAACCACCACCTCTGGAACAACAACGGAACGTGGTATGTGCACTACACCGTGCACCCGACGCCGCTCACCAAGTCGCGCGTTCGGATGTCGCTCGAGACGAAAGACCTCGAGATCGCCCGCCAGCGCCGCGACGAGATTCTTGCCCGCGCCGGCGCCTGCCTGTAACCCGCGCTCCCGTTAAAACTCGGCGCACCGCAAGCGGTGCGCCGCCGCCAGAGAAATTTCGCACCCACTCAGTCACCGCAACCGGGCGGAGGGCCCGGTTTTTTTGTGTCTGAAAGAGGCGGCCCGGACGGAAAAGCGGGAAGTTCGCCTCGCGCGCGACCCGGAACAAAAACGTGCTTGCCAGTGGCGGCGCCGCTCCGCGAAATCGGCCTCTCGTTCTTTCGCCAACATAGCTCAGTTGGTAGAGCAGCGCTTTCGTAAAGCGCGGGTCGCTGGTTCAAGTCCAGTTGTTGGCTCCACTTTCAGACGCCCGGTTTCCCCTCGGGAGACCGGGCGCTTTTGTTTGCCTCCGAGGCGGTTTTGGGTGCGGCGCTTTTTGCGTGATCCGAATGAGGTGCCGCAGCGTGCGCCATTCGTTGCAGGGTTGATGCCGTTATCAGCGGCTTTGGGTCGGCTCTCGGTAGCGTCGAAGTAGGTTGCACGCCGCAGCAAGCGCAGGATCGCGATACCTGTCTTCTGTGTGTTGTATTTCGACGTCCTTTGCGGCCAGCGCATCTGCAGCCCACTGCTTTCTTTCTTCACCCACGGGCAGGTGGTCAGTTTCTGAGTCAATACAGGTAAAGGTGCGCCAGTCGTCGTCGAACTCATTGCCGGCCAACGCACGTCGCAACGAGCTCAGTTTTCGAGCGGCGAGAATCGTGTCGGTCTTCCCCTCGATAAGCGCGACCAAGACCGCCATCGCATTTACGCGCGCTTCTTCGTATCTCTCCATGTGCGGCGACATATTTTTCGCGAATTGGCCGACAAACGTTAGGTTTTCGCCGGCTCGCCGGTGATCGCGCGGTGCATCGTGCGGGCGAGCTCGTCGTTCGTGAAGGGTTTCGAGAGCAGCGCGACGTGGCCGATCTGGGCGAGCTTCTCGGGCGAGATGCGCGAGAAGTAGCCGGACATGATGACGACGGGCAGTTGCGGCGCGAAGGTGCGGATTTCGGCGGCGAGCTCGATGCCTTTCATCACCGGCATCGTCTGGTCGGTGAGCAACACGGAGTAGTCGTTGGCGTTGCGCCGGACGACTTCCAGGCATTGCGCCGGCGAGTCGAAGGACGCGACGCGGTAGCCGTTTTTCTCCAGCGCCATTTGGGCGAAGCTGCGGACGATGTCTTCGTCGTCGACGACGGCGATGAGTTCGCCGTTGCCGCGCGGCACGAGGTCCATCGGCGCACTGGATTCGACGGTGGGTTGTTGCGCGATAGGCAGGAAGAGCGAGAAGGTCGCGCCTTTGCCGGGCGCGCTCTCGACCGTGATGGCGCCGCGGTGCGCCTGGATGATGCCGTGCACGACGGAGAGGCCGAGGCCGGTGCCTTGGCCGACTTCCTTGGTGGTGAAGAACGGGTCGAAGATGCGCTTGCGGGTCTCTTCGTCCATGCCGTGGCCGGTATCGGCGAAGTCGATGCGGGCGTAGGGGCCGGGCGGCAGGTTGTTGAGAGCGCCGGCAGTCTCGGAGTCGAGATCCTCCTGCCGCAGAGCCAAGCGCATCGTGCCGCCGGCGGCGCGCATCGCATGAGCGGAGTTCGAGCCGAGGTTGAGCAGGACTTGGTGGATCTGCGTCGCGTCGGCGAGCACGCGGCCGCAGGGCGCGGCGGTGTCGACTTCGATGCGGATCGTTGCCGGCACGGTGGCGCGGAGGAAGCGGCGGGCGTCCTCGACCACTTGCACGAGATTGACAGGGACCTTCTCGCTGTCGGCCTGACGGCTGAAGGTGAGGATCTGGTCGATGAGCTCGCGGGCGCGCAACGAGGCGTCGCGGGCGGCGCCGAGGTAGTTGCGGGCGGGATCGTTCTCGGGCAGTGTGTCGAGGGCGAGATCCTGGTAACCGAGGATGCCGGTGAGGAGGTTGTTGAAGTCGTGGGCGATGCCGCCGGCGAGGGTGCCGAGTGTTTCCATCTTCTGGGCCTGGAACAGCTGGCCTTCGAGCTGGCGGCGCATTTCCTCGGCGTCGCGGCGGCCGGTGATGTCCTGGAAGGCGCCGTAGAGGCGCGTGGCGCGTCCGTCCTTGAGTTGTGCGCGGCCGAGCACGCGGACCCAGAGCTTGTGGCCGCGGGCGTTGACGAAAGGCAGCTCGAGGTCGAAGCCGCTGCCGGCGCGGACGGCGTTCTCCATCGCCTCGGTGAGCGTGTGGCGGGCCTCGGGCGGGTAGAACGAGAGAGTCTTCTCCAGCGTGGGCTCGTAGCCGAGCTCGACTTCGTGAATGCGGAACATCTCGGGCGACCAAGTGAGGCGCGCGGTGTTGAGGTCCCACTCCCACGCGCCGATGTGCGCGAGTCGCGAGAGTTGCAGGGACATTTCCTCGCCGTGGCGCAGGCGTTCCTCGAGCTCCTTGCGCTGCGTGATGTCGGTGTGCGTGCCGACGACGCGGGTGGGGGCACCGTTGGCGTCGCGCGCGACGACTTTGCCGCGGCCGAGAATCCACACCCAGTGGCCGTCCTTGTGGCGGATGCGATACTCGGCCTGATAGATCGGCGTGCGACCGGCGAGGTGGTCGGCCATGGCTTGCTCGGCGTGCGCGACGTCGTCGGCGTGGCCGATCTCGACCCAGACGTGGCGCGCGGGCAGTTCGTCGGTGCGGTAGCCGATCATGCCGGCGAAACGTGCGTCGCGATAGATCAGACCGCTCGCGAGGTCCCAGTCCCACACGCCGTCATTCGTGCCGGTGAGGGCGAGTTGCCAGCGTTCCTGGGAAATGCGGAGTTCCTCGCGCAGCTCCTTGGCTTCGGTGATGTCGCGGTCGAGGCCGACGAGGCGCAGCGGCGCGCCGTCGCGGCCGCGTTGGATGATGCCGAGCGCTTCGATGTGGCGCAGCGACCCGTCGGGGCGGCGGAGGCGAAATTGATTCTGATAGATCGGGGTCTTGCCGGCGATGGCGTCGGCGATCGCGTGGTCGTCCTGGTCGGCGTCCTCGGGGAGCACCCGATCATGCCATTCCTGCACGGCACCGCTGAACGCGCTGCGCTCGATGCCGTAAATCTCGAGCATGCGGTCGTCCCAAATCATCCGGCGCGTCGCGAGGTCCATCTCCCACACGCCGTAGCCGGTCGCCTTGATCGCGAGGCTGAGCCGGTCGTTGAGCGAGGCGAGTTCGCGGGCGCGGGCGTGTTCCTCGGTCACGTCGCGGTCGATGCCGACGACGCGGGTCACGCGGCCGCTGCTGTCGCGGCGCAGCACGCCGAGCGTCTGGATGTGGCGCTCGCCGCCGTCGGGCAGCACGATGCGGAATTGATTCTCGAAGCCTTCGTCCGCGGCGAGAGCGCGGCCGATTTCCTCCTGCACCTGCTCGCGGTCCTCGGAGTGGATGCGGGCCAGCCACGCGCCGCTGGTGCCGTCGAACTGCGCCGGCGTGTAGCCGTAGAGCGCGCACTGATGGTGGTCCCAGTAAACGCGTTTGTTGACGAGATCCCAGTCCCACACGCCGAAGCTGCCGGCGCGCAGCGCGAGATCGAGGCGTTCCGTGGTTTTCTGGAGCTCCTGCGTGCGCTCGCCGACGAGGACCTCGAGGTTGGCGGCCTGCTGTTGCAGGCGGGCGGTGAGCAAGTCGCGCGATGTCTCGGCATCGAGGCGGCGCTGATCGATCGTGTCCATCCGGCGGAGCGTGAAAGTCAGCACGCCGAAGATGACCACGCTGTAGCCCACGTTCAGCAGCAGGCCGGTGTCCCGCGCCTCCGAGCCGAGCGGCGCAAGCCACCACGAGCCCAGAATGAACATGAACAGCGGCACCACGAGGCCGATGCACAGCAGCACGAGCGAGAAATACCCCAGCGGATTGCCCCGCGAAAACACCGGGATGACTTCGCCGGTGAGCCGCGCGCAGACGATGGCGACACCGAGCAGGAGCAGGCCCAGCGAGCTGGCCACCGCGATCGGTCCCTCGAACGGGCCGGCGATCTCACCGCCGAGCGACAGGATGGCGAAGCTGGAGACCGCGAGGCCCAGCCAGTTCGAGATGCCGAACCAGTGCCGGCGCTCGTGGGCCAGAGCGAGCAAGCCGAGGCCGGCGAGGAAGAGCGGGAGAGCCGTGTTGACGACGAGGCGGCTGCTTGGGGACGCCGCGAACACGGCGTCGAACGGTGCGCCGAACTCGCGGAAGTCGATCCCGAGGGTCGAGGCCAGCGTCGCTCCGCCGGCCACCACGACGAGGACCGCCGCGAGCGCTTGCCCGGCGAGGCGGCGCAGCGTGCCCTTGTCGTGCTGTTGCAACAGCAGCAGGGCGGCACCGCCGACGATCAGGCTGACGGCGGTATTCAGGCTCATCGGGCGACCCTGCGGCCAGAGGCGCCGCAGGAGTTCGATATGCACCACGCCGCCGATGAGCCCCAGCGCACCCAGCGCGCAGGCGGACCAAGCGGCGTTGCGGGCGATGCGGCTGAGCTTCAAGTCGCGGACAGGCACAGGTCTGCACCGTTGGGCTTCGGCCGGAAACGGGCAACATTTATGCGCGCGTTTTGCGCCGGCCGGCTGCCTAAGCCGGACGCATGGTCGCCATTAGCCGAGTTTTTCCGCCCGAGTGCGCAAATCACGATTAAGGTTTTCCGCCTCCGTCCGATTTAGCCCGATGCAGTCATGAAAGCCAAATCCCTGTTTCTTTTGTCGGCCGCCCTCGTGTTCGGCTCCTTGCCGGTGATGGCGGATGAAGGCCTCGAAGCCCCCGTGCCTGTGCGCATGGTTCCCCCCAAGTTCCCGCCCGAGATGCGCCGTGAAGGCACCGGTGGCGTCGTCACCATCAAATGCACGATCGACGAAAAGGGCAACGTCACCGAGCCGCAGGTCGAGAAGGCGTCGAACGACGCGTTCGTTCAGCCGGCGCTCGACGCCCTGCGCAAATGGAAGTTCAAGCCCGCCAAAAAGGCCGGCGCGCCCATCGCGCTCAAGGTCAGCATCCCGATCCAATTCAGCATCAGCGACGACTGAGCGACTGTCCGTCTGCCGTCGTCCCGACCGTCCCCGAAAAAAACTACCTGTTCCTGTCATGTCGTCCTCCCGCACTCTCACCATCGGGCGTCGCATCGCGCTCGGTTTCACCCTCGTCTTCGTGCTCCTGGGCGCGATCGCCGTCGTAGCGTGGATCGCCCTTGGTGCCTCGGGCCGCAAGCTCACCGAATACGCCGGCAGCGCCCGCGAGACCAACACCGCCGCCGGCCTCGCCGCCGCGATGATCGAGGTCAAGCTGCAGGTCAACGAATACCTCGCCATCTCCGACGCCGCGCACGCCCAGACCTACAAGACGGCCAAACAGAAGCTCGATCAGGAGATGGCCGCGGCGGCCAAGATCATCAACGATCCGGCTCGCTCCGCCCAGCTCGCCGAGGCTTCCGGCCTGCTCGTGAAATACGACGACGCCTTCCAGAAGATCGTCGCCACCACCGGCAAGCTCGACACCGTCGTCGCGGAGCAGTTCACCCCGCGCGGCGAGGAGATCGCCGCCGGCCTCCAGAAGGTCCTCGGCGACGCCAAGAACAACGGCGACATGAACGGCGCCTTCAAGGTCTCCAACGCCCTCAAGGCCTACTTCGAGAGCTCCAGCCTCGCCAATTCCTTCATGCTCACCTCGCGCCTCGACTACGCGCAGGCCGCCAAGAAGAGCATCGCCTCCGTCGCCGACTCCATCGTGAAGATGCAGCACGACCAGGAAGAACTCGTTAAACTCGACGCCTCCCTGAAGGACGAGACCAAGGACGCGCTCCTCAAATCCCTCGCCATCGCCGCCGGCGCCTATTCCGCCGCCCTCGACGAGATCATCGCCGACAAGCAGGACCGCAACAAGCTGATCACCGAGCAGCTCAACAAGATCGCCCCGCAGTTCACCGCGGCCCTCGTCCGCGTGAAGGACTCCGTCGCCGAATTCCAGGCCTCGCTCGAGGATCGCATGCGCACCGAACAGCGACGCAACGAAATCCAGGTCCTCACCTTCACCGCGGCGGGCTGCATCGGCGGCATCCTCGCCGCGTGGTTTGTCATCCGCAGCATCACCCGCCCGATTTCCATCATCGCCGACCAGCTCGCCGCCGAGTCCGCGCAGACCCACACTGCCGCGCTCAAAGTCGCCGAGGTCTCCACGCAGATGTCCGACGGCGCCAGCCGCCAGGCCGCCTCGCTCGAGGAAAGCAGCGCCTCGTTGCACGAGATGGCGAGCATGACCCAGCGCAACTCCGAGGGCGCGCAATCCGCCAAAGGCCTCGCCGCCGAGGCGCGTGCCACCGCCGACGCTGGCACCCGTGACATGGCCGCCATGCGCTCCGCCATGGGTGCCATCCAGTCGTCGTCCTCCGAAATTTCCAAGATCATCAAGACGATCGACGAGATCGCCTTCCAGACGAACATCCTCGCGCTCAACGCCGCGGTCGAAGCCGCCCGCGCCGGCGAGGCCGGCGCCGGATTCGCCGTCGTTGCCGAGGAAGTCCGCAACCTCGCCCAGCGTTCCGCGCAAGCCGCCAAGGAGACCGCCGCCAAGATCGCGGACGCCTCCTCCAAGAGCGAGCAAGGCGCGCAGATCAGCAGCCAGGTCGCCGCCAGCCTCGACTCCATCGTCCAGAAGATCCGTCAGCTCGACGAGATGGTCGGCTCCATCGCCCAAGCTTCGCACGAGCAGAGCGAGGGCATCGGCCAGCTCAACCAAGCCGTCGCCGGCATGGACCAGATCACGCAGGCCAACGCCGCACTCGCGCAGCAATCCGCCAGCTCCGCCGAGGAACTCCAGGGCCAGTCCGCGCAAGTCCGCGCGGCCGTCGAGGAGCTCATGCACATGGTGCACGGCGAAGCGCAGCGCCAGATCCTGGCCGCCTCCAGCGCGAAAGCGAAGGCCAAGCCCGCCGCCAAGGCCGCCGCGCCCGCGCCGACCGAAACGGCCGCGATCGTCAGCCCGCGCCTGCACAGCGCCGCGCCGGCCGCGAAGGCCCCGGTTTCGGAGTCGCACTTCATCGACTGATCTTTCCCATTTTGACTGCCTCGAGCGGAGACGCCTGCGTCTCCGCTTTTTTGTTTTCGGCGGGTCAATCGCGCCGGCTTGGCGAAATGATCTTGGTCGTCGTCGGCGGTCCCAAAGGCCCTGTCACAACCTCTCGCGGTGCGCCTGCGTTGTCTGCGGGCCGCGAAATCGTTCCGACCACAGACGCAAAAAAACCAGCGGACGAATGCCGCTGGCGCAGGGCGAGAATCGCTTGGGCGCGGGTCAGGTCCGGGTGCGTTTGAGCGCGGCGGTCGGCGGTTGCGCGCGGAACGGCTGCGGATCGAAGATCGCGTTCGGATTCACCAGCTCAGGCGGTGAAAACAGGAACTTCCCCCAGCGCACGTCACGTCGCGGACCGACCACGCCCAGCGCGCTGGCATATTGGGCATGGCGGAGGTTGGGGTAAGGCGAGGCCATGCCCTCTCATCGGCACGGCGCGCGGCGACTGAAACCGAAATCCGTCGCGGGCGCCGCGCGCTTCGTGAAGGGTTGGAGCGCGCGCCGGTGTTATGGCAGGTGAACGCTTTTCCCCATGAAAACCTCCCCGCTTTTCCTCGCCACCTTCCTCGCGCTGCTCACGCCCGCCTTCGCCGAGGTGCGGGGCTTGCGCATCAAGGAGCGCATCGATCCGGTGTTCCCCACCGAGGTGACGCTCGAAGGTCTCACGCGCGGCACGGTGCATTGCCTCATCGACATCGACGCGACCGGCAAGGTCGAGGACGTGCTCATCACCGCCTACACGCACCGCTCGTTCGGCCGCGTGGTGCGCGAAGCCGTGCGCCAATGGCGCTTCGAGCCCGCGTTGCTCGACGGCAAGCCCGTCGCCGCGCAGACGGCGCTCGAGTTCACCATCGAAGGCGTCGGCTGCGTCGTAACTCTCGATAACAACACCTATCTCAGCCAGCGCTTCGAAGCGCTGCTCGGTCCGACCTACGCGTTCCACCCCTACACGCTGCGCGATCTCGATGCGATCCCGGTGCCGCAAAAGACGGTGATGCCGTTCTATCCGACGGAGCTCGCGGCGCGGTTGCGCGGCCAGGTGCGCGTCGACTTCTTCATCGACGAAACCGGACGCGTGCGCGTGCCGCTCGCGCAGCCGGATGCGCCGGCCGAGCTCGCCGCTGCCGCCATGGAGGCCGTCCGCCAGTGGCAATTCGCCCCACCGCTCCGTCACGGCGATCCGGTCCTCGTCCGCGCCAGCCAGGAATTCCACTTCACTCCCTGAGCGCGCCGCAGCGCGACGAAACGAGCCGGCCCACGCGGGTCGGCTCTTCTTTTTGCGGGGAAAATCCCGAGCGCTCAGCGCGCGGAGGCGAACGGCTCGCCGGCGCGCAGCGCCGCTCGCAGGGCCTGGCGCGCACGGTAGAGGCGGGTTTCGACTCCGCGTTCGCTGCAACCGACGATGCCGGCGATCTCGCGATACGAAAGCCGCTCGAAATGGTGCAGCAGCAGCGTCGTGCGCAGATCGTGCGGCAAACCGGCGATGGCGGCATCGAGCGCGGCGAGCGCCTCGCTTTGCTCGAGGTTCGCGTCGGGCGCCGGCGCTGCGTCGGCAAACGGGATCAGCTCTCCGCCCGCGCTCGCGTCGAGACTGGTGGACGGATGACGACGCCACCAGCGATGGCGGTTGTGGCAGAGATTCGTGAGCGTGGTGAAGAGCCACGCGCTCAGATTCGTGTCCGGGCGCAGCGTCGCGCGTTTCTCGTGCAGGCGGACGAAGGTCTCGAGCGCCAGCTCGCGCGCGTCGGTCGCGTTGCGCAGGTAGCGCCAGGCGAAGGCGGTCAACGGCTGCTCCCAGCGTGCGACGAGGCGTTCGAGCGCGGCGGTGTCGCCTTGTTGCAGGGCGAGGAGATCGGCGCGATCGGCGGCGGAGTCGGCGGGCACGCGGGCGTGCGCTAGTTGACGGTGCGCACCGGATCCGGGGTCAGGCGCGTGAGGTAGCGCGCGCGTTGCTCGGGCGTGAGTTCGCCCGCGGTGGAATCGACCAGCTGGCGGGTCGCAGCCGACCAGTCGCGGTCGATGTGCCGCCAGATTTCGAGGCAGCGGGCGAAGGCGATGAAATCGACCCGGCCTTCCGTGCGGCGCACGCGCTCGAAGGTCTCGAACTCCGCGCGCATCTGCGCCGCCTGGGCGGCGAGTTCGCGCAACTGCGGCCCGGAGCGATCATGCAGCGCCCGGATGCGGGCGAATTGTTCGTCGGTGAGCTGGAGGTCGGTTTTCATCCACGCGACGACGTCGTTGGCGCGTGTCTCCGACGCGTTCCGCCACGTGAACCAGCCGACGTGGGCGGCGATCCCGGCCAGCAAACCGAGCAGAAGGATGAAGGCGGATTTCACGTCCGGTCTCCTCTCGCTGGCGCCGGTGCCGCGGTCACGAGCGGATCGATGAGGCGGCGATAGCTTTCCAACAGCTGGGCGTCGCGATCGTGCCGCGCGCGCGACACGCGGACCTCCGCGAGGAACAGTCCGAGCAGCACGCAGGCGGCGACGAACATCGCGGCGAAGGCCGGACGCGCGAAGAGGTTTTCCGGCTCGGCCGCGCGACCGTGGAGACGTTGGCGCAAGGCCGGAAGGAGCGGTGCAAAGCGTGGGGGACGGCCCCAGCGCTCCAGCAGGGGATCGAGAGGATCTGGGGGGGAATCGGGCATGGCGACGGGCGCAAACCGCGCTCCCCAGCCATAACACCGCCCTGAGCCGAAGTCCTTCAAAATTTCCCGTGCGCCGCCGGCCGACGACGCGCGCGGGCGGCTTGTGCCCCGGAGGCATCCCCCCGCCGGCATGGCGGCCCGGATCGATGGCAAAGGGTGAGGGACGAAGACGAAAGGTGGCCGGCGGCGCGGTGAAACCATGCAACCGTCCCGCGCCGGTGGTGTCTCTGCGCTCGACGCCGGGCGGGCATCCGTGCAACGTCCGGCCTTTTCCATGAAGAAATTCGCTGTGCTCGTTTCTGCCACCGCGCTCGTCGCGGGTTCGGTTTTCGCCCAGAATAACGCCGCGCCGGCTCCGGCCGCCGCGCCCGCCGCCGCTCCCGCGCCGGTCATCGCGCCCGATGCGGTCGTGATTTCCGCCGCCGGCATCAGCGTGAAGCGCGCCGAGTTCGAGGAGGCGGTCAAGGGCCTGCCGCAGCAATACCAGGAATACGCGCTCGGGCCGGGCAAGAAGCAGTTCGCGGAGGATTTCCTGCGCATGAAGCTGCTCTCCGCCGCCGGTCTCCAGGCTGGTCTCGACAAGGATCCGGAAGTCGTCGCGCAGTTGAACAGCCTCCGCGACCAGATCGTGGCTTCCGCGCAGCTGAAGAAGATGCAGGAAGCCGTGCAGGTTTCCGACGAGGAGCTGAAGAAGACCTACGAGGCGCGCAAGGGCGAGTTCGAGAAGGCGAAGGCGCGCCACGTGTTGATCGCGTTCAAGGGCAGCCCCGCCGCGCAGCCGGGCAAGCCGGAGCTCACCGAGGAGCAGGCGAAGGCCAAGGCCGAGGAACTCCGCGCCAAGATCGAAAAGGGCGAGGCGAAGTTCGAGGACGTCGCGAAGGCCGACTCCGACGACGTCGGCTCCGGCGCGACCGGCGGTCTCCTCGGCGAATTCGGCCGCGGCCAGATGGTGCCGGAGTTCGAGCAGGCGGCGTTTACGACCGAGGTCGGCAAGCTCAGCCCGGTCATCCGCACGCAATACGGCTATCATTTCCTCAAGGTCGACGAGCGCGGCGTCACGCCGTTCGAGGAGGCGAAGGTCACGCTCGAGCGTGCCGAGCGCACCGCGAAGCTGCAGGCCGAGAGCAAGAAGCTGGTCGAGGACGCGAAGCCGACGTTCGACGAGGCCTATTTTGGCAAGTAAGCCGGCGTTTGCTTGGCAGGATTTCGAAGCGCGTCCGCGAGGGCGCGCTTTTGTTTTGGGCCGGGTGGCGGGCGCATGACGCGTCGCGGGCAAAGTGGAGTGTTGACAACGCTAAAGCCGGGGCCCTTTTTGGCCGTTCCTTCGCAAGAAGGAGCCACGTTGCCCGGTAGCTCAGTGGCAGAGCAGGTGACTGTTAATCACTTGGTCGCTGGTTCGATCCCAGCCCGGGCAGCCACTTTCCCCCAGTAGCTTGCAGAAGTTGCTGGGGGTTTTGCTTTTCTGGGCCAGCCCACTTCCGGGCCATTCCTCAATCTCCGAGGCCCCTTCCGTCGCGTCGAGCCGCGCGCTGGTGCGACCCGGGGGCATCACGACCTCATTGTGAATGAGATATTCGCTGCCCTCGTGGTTCGCGACTTCGCGTGTGCCGTGTCGGCAAAAGGTCGCGGATGTTTGGAGGAGGTTCTCATGGGCTGGTTCCGGCTCTCCCGGCACACTGGCGGGCTCGATGAGGCGCCCCGGACCGGTCCGCGGCTGCTCGTCGGTTCATCCTTTTCCTCCGTATGCTTTACACCCTTTCAAGTTGTCGTTCGGCCACGGACGGGCGGCTGCGTTTCGGTCGTTTGTGGATGATCGGCGCGCGTCGCCGTCGGGCGATTTTGCGGCAGTGCCGCGGACAAACGTCCGACCTGCGGGGCGTAGGCGAAAGCGTTTCCGATTGCGCAAGGCCGGCGGCCGCGGTGAAGGATTAGCCGATGCCAACGCCGAGCCGCCTGACCGCGTCGCCTGCCCAGCGCCCGTTCCACCTGCTGGCGAAGCCGGGCGGCGCGCTTTGCAACCTCGGTTGCGAATACTGCTTCTATCTGGAGAAGACGCATCTCTACCCGGCGGCGAAAAATTTCCGCATGTCGCCCGCGGTGCTTGAGGCCTACATCCGCGACTACATCGCAGCGCAGCCGGTGCCGGTCGTGAACTTCGCCTGGCAGGGCGGCGAGCCCACGTTGCTCGGCGTGGATTTCTTCCGCGAGGTCGTCGCGTTGCAGCGCCGCTACGCTGACGGACGGAAAATCGAAAACGCGCTGCAGACCAACGGCACGCTGCTCGATGACGTCTGGGGCGAGTTCCTCGCCGAGAACCAGTTTTTGGTCGGCATCAGCATCGACGGGCCGCGCGAACTGCACGACGCTTACCGCGTCGACAAGGGTCAGCGACCGACCTTCGACGCGGTGATGGCAGGTCTGGGCGTGCTCAAGAAACACGGCGTTGAGTTCAACACGCTGACCACGGTGCACCGGCGGAACTCGCCGTTTCCGGTGCTCGTCTATCGCTTCCTCCGCGAAATCGGCTCGGGCTACATCCAGTTCATCCCGATCGTCGAACGGACGGCGCCGAAGGCCGGTGCCCCGGAAGGACTCTGGCTCGCGCCGCCGCCGGATCACCCCGGGATGGAGAACTACGACGAGCACGTCATGCCCTGGAGCGTGCGGCCGGGCGACTACGGGGACTTTCTCTGCCGGATCTTCGACGAATGGATCCAACGCGACGTGGGTCGGGTGTTCGTGCAGCAATTCGACGCGGCGCTGGCGAACTGGGCGGGCGAGCCGGCCGGCGTCTGCGTCTACTCGGAGAAATGCGGCGGCGCGCTCGCGATCGAGCACAACGGCGACATCTACAGCTGCGATCACTACGTCTACCCGCGCTACCGTCTCGGCAACCTGCTCAACGAGTCGCTCGCGTCCATGGTTGACTCGCCGGCGCAGCGCGCCTTCGGCGAGGCGAAGTCGGCCACGTTGCCGAAATACTGCCGCGATTGCACGGTGCGGTTCGCCTGTCACGGCGAGTGCCCGAAACACCGTTTCCTCCAGACGCCGGAGGGTGAGCCGGGGCTGAACTACCTTTGCGCCGGCTATCGGAAATTCTACCGACACATCGATCCCGCGATGAGCACGATGCTGGAGCTGCTGCGCGCCCGGCGCGCGCCGGCGGAGATCATGCACCTGCCCCGCGCGCGCTGGTCGAGCGCCCGGCGGGCGAAAAGCGGCGGCACGGCGCACTGAGGCCGCACGGCTTCGAGGGCGATTTCAGGCGCGGACCGCCGCCAAGCGCGCCTCGCGGCTGGACGCGGGTTCGCTCGCGATCGGCTGGCTCGCCGCGACGCCGCTCAAGGACGGCGCGCCGGCGCGGGGATGTTTTTGCAGTTCGACGAGGGCGAGCAACAGGTCGCTCTTCGCCAGGCTGCCGACCAGGCGGCCGTCGCCCGCCAGCACCGGCAGACGTTCCGCCCGCACGCCGAGGAAGCGACTCAGCGCCTGCCCGAGCGATTCATCGATGCGCACGCGGGGAAAATCGTCGTGCAGGATGTCGCTCGCGATGACGACGTGCGCCATCGCCGGTTCGCTGAGGAAGGGCTTGATGTCGTGCAGCGCGACGACGCCGAGAAATTTCCGCTCCGCCGTGACGACGTAGAGATAGTTGACCCGCTCGGAGAGAAAAAGCCGCGCGATGTCCGAGAACGGTGCGTCGTGGCGGATGCTCGGCGGATCGGTCCGCATGAAAGTCTCCACGGCGTGTCCGTCCAAGGTGTCCGCCGCCGGTTGCTCGGCCGCTTTGCGCTGGAGCGATTCGCTGTAGAGCGAGTGATTCCAGAGGCCTTTCGCGGTGTAGTAGGCGATCACGGTGCAAAGCATCAGCGGCAGCACGATGTCGTAGGTCAGCGTCATCTCGAAGAGCATGATGATCGCCATCAGGGGCGCGTGGCAGACGGCACCAAGGAAGGCTCCCATGCCGACCAGCGCGAACGCACGTGGATCGACGGCGGCGGCCGGCCAGAGCGCGTGCACCGCCGTGCCGAAGAGAAAGCCGCCGCTCGCGCCCATGAAGAGCGACGGCGTGAAGACGCCGCCCGGCGCGCCCGACCCGAACGAGGCCGCGGTGGCGAGCCACTTGCAGGCCAGCACGAGGATGAGCAGCGCCCAACCGATCTCGCCGTTCAGGATGTCGACGACGACGGTGTAGCCGTTGCCGCACACTTCCGGAATCCGCATGGCGACGAGTCCCACCAGCAATCCACCCAGCCCCAGACGCAGAACCAACGGCAGCCGCAAGCCGACGAAGAACGATTCCGCTTTCCGCAGTGAACGAAGAAACAGCGGCGCGAGCGATCCCGTCAGCAACCCGAGCAGCACGTAGGGTCCGATTTCCCAGAGCGAGCCGAGGTGAAACGCGGGCACGGCGTAGAGTTGCGCGGCATTCGTCAGCGTCCGCAACGTCAGCGCGGCGGCGACGGCGGACACGACGAGCGGCCCGAGGTTTTCCATCGCGATGGTCCCGAGGATGATTTCGGCGATGAAGAACGAGCCGCCGATGGGCGCGTTGTAGGCGGAGGCAATGCCGGCCGCGCCGCCGCAGGCGATCAGCAGCCGGGCGCGCGGCGGCGGAAGGCGGCGCCAGCGGCCGATCAGCGAGGCGAGCAGCGCGGCGAGTTGCACGAGCGGGCCTTCGCGGCCGATGGAGGCACCGGACCCGATGGCGAAGAGCGCGGCGCCGATCTTCGTCAGGCTCGCGCGCACGGGCAGGCGACCCGAGCCGAGCGAGATTGCTTCCATGTAATCGGTCGAGCTCTGTCCCGGCAGCAATTTCTGTCCGACGCGGAGGATCGCCCCGGTGATCAGGCCGCCGAGCACGGGCACGCCGAGCGCGGCCCACCACGGCAGCAGGCGCATCGACTCGACGATGCCCGCGCGCGAGCCGGTGAGCAGGCGGTGCGTCCCCTCGGTCAGGCTCGTGAATGCGAGGGCGGAGAGCGCGCCAAGCACGCCCGCGGCGGCCGCCCAGAGCAGGGTCACCTGCCACTCGGTGGGCTGCAGTTTTTCCTGCAACCACACGCGCCAGCGCAGCAGCTTGAGCAGGTGCTGCAGACTGGCGTCGTAGAGTCGGTCGAGGGGCATTGGGGAGGACAAGCTCGCGCGTCGTCGGTGGCGCCGGCAGGCGGCGCGCGACGGTGGCACGAGAGAGAGAGGCGTCAGGCGGCGGGGCTCATGCGTTCGCCGCGGCTTGGCGGCGGCGCAGGAGTTCGGCGCGCACTTCGAGCATTTTTTCCGTGGTGAGAGGGAAGCGGGCGACCGTGATCAGCGACACGATGACGGTGAGCGCCGGCAGCCAGGCGAAGCAGACGCGCATCCAGAACAGCGTCGTGGCGCTTTGTTGCGCGCCGAGCTTCGCGTCGAAACCGAGCCCGACCAGCAGGAGGCCTGAGAGGAACAGGCTGAGGGCGAGGCCGCATTTTCCGACCCACGCGGAGATCGCGTAATACAGCGCGTCGGAGCGCGTCCCGTTTTGTAGCTCCTCATGGTCGACGATGTCCATGGTCATCGAGGGCACGAGCATCCAGAGGCCGGAGAGGCCCGGACCGAGCAGCACGCCGATGACGAGCTGCCAGTGCGGGTGCGCGGGCGTGAAGAGGAACCATTTCAGGGTCGAGCCCGTGAGCACGCAGGCGAGGCAGACGAGCAGGGCGCGGCGCTTGCCGATGCGGCCGGAGAGCGCGGCGATGACGGGTGTGAGCGCGATGGTCGAGAGCAGATAGACCGTGCCCCACCAGCCGCTGACGATCGAGGCGGCCTTCGCGTCGCCGCCGTGGACGTAGTAGACGTTCACGTAGATGCCGAGCGCGTTGACGGTGTTCAGGCCGAGGTGGGTGAGCACGATCACGAGCAACAGCAACCGGAATGGCCGGCTGCGGAGCGCGGTGGGCAGACTGGTGCGGAGCGGCACGACGGCCTGCTTGGTCGCTTGGCGAAAGAGCCGCTCCTTCAGCGTCACGAGCGGCACCACGCCGATCAGCAGGTAAAGCACGCCGAGGCCGAGGCCGACGATCCGCACGCTCTGCACCGGGTCGCCGAGCCAGCCGTTCTGCGTGAGCGGGAAAATCCATTGGATGCCGACGCCCGAGATCGCGGCCACGATGGTTTTCACCGCCTGCACGCGCGTGCGCTCGTGCGTGTCCGACGTCATCTCGAACGCGAGGGCGTTGAACGGAATCACGAACACGGCGTAGGCCGCATAGAACAGCAGGCCGGTAGTCATCAACCAGGCGAAGCGCGACGCCTCGCTGCCGCCGGCGGGGCAGAACATCATCAACGGCAGCGCGACGGCGCAGCCGACGATGCCGGCGGCGACGAAGGGCTTGCGGCGGCCCCAGCGCGTGCGGGCGTTGTCGGAGGCGCTGCCGACGAGCGGATCGATGAACGCATCCCAGACGCGCGAGATCGAGATCATCAGCCCGACCAGCGCGGGGCTGACGCCGAGCACGATGTTGAAGATCGGATTCGCGACGTTCTTGAGGCCGGCGTTGCCGAAATTGTCGAGGATGCCGCCGATGCCGAACGCGAGCTTCTCGCGCCACGGCACGCGCTCCTCCGGCAGCGTGACGGGGCGAGGTGCGGGGCTGACGGAGGCGGGCGGCGTGCTCATGAGCCGCCGATGGGCGTGAAGCGGAGTTCGGTCAGCGCCGGGAGTTTCACGGCGCTGGCGCCGGCGACTTCGAGATACAGTAGCAGCGGCTGCGCGGGCGAAGCCTCGGGCAAGGCGAGCGGCGGGAATTCGAGGTCGTTTTCGTGCGTGGTAGCTTCGACCGCGGCACCGTTTTCGAGATGCAGCCGGAGCGTCGCGGATTCCGCCGGCATCTTGCCGCGGAAACGCAGCGACGCGCGATAGCGGGTGCTCGCGCCCGGCGCGACGCGGAAGGTCAGACGGTCACCGGGATTGCCGAGGCCGAGCACGGCGTGGTTCTCCACGCGGACCGCCGGGCCCTGCGCGGCGACGGCGAGGTAGGCGTAGAAGCCGGTCGCGATCGCCGTGGCGCCGGGATCGTCGGCCGGCACGCGCGCCGGCAGCACGAGCACCGGTTTCTGGAACGACGGCGGCTGCGCCACGACGCCGCTCCACCAACCCGCGAAGATCGTATCGAACTCGGTCTTGATCGCGGGATTCTCGATCGCGCTGCGTTCGCGTCGTCCGTCCGGCGTGCTGAGGTCGTAGAGCGACCCCTTGGTGAGTTTCAGGTTGCCCCGGCGCACGGAGAACACGTTCGCGATGGAGTTCGCGGCGTCACCGAGCGTGAGCAGCGGTTGCGGGCGCACGGTCAGGCCGGCGGGGTCGACGCGCGGGAGTTTGCCGACTTCGAGGCCCGCGCTGTTGAGCAACTCGATCTGGCACCATGCGCGGTCGGCGTGTTCCCATTGGCCGCGCTCGAGGAGCGGATGCAGGTCGAAGCCGTCGAGCGGTTTCTGGTCGTGCGGCAGCGCGACGCCGGCGGCGGCGAGAATGGTGGGATAGAGATCGGCGACGGTGGCGACGTCCTGCACGACGCGCGCGCCGAGGTGGCCGGGCTGCGTGACGAAGAGGAAGCTGCGCACGCCGTTCTCGTCGACGCGCGTCTTGGCGCCGCGCAGGCCGCTCGGGTTGCGCAACTGCCATTCCTCCTCGTTGAGCGTCTGGTGCGTCGGACCGTTGTCGCCGAGGACGAACACGAGCGTGTTTTCCGCCAGTCCGCGTTTCTCGAGTTCGGCAAAGATCCGCGCGAGCTGTGTGTCGAGGAACGTGAGGCTGCCGTAGAGCCGCGCGAGCTCCGTGGTGACGCCTGCCTGGCGATACGCCTCGATGAACTCGGGCGGCGCGTGGAAGCCGGCATTCGCGGCGCCGTCACTGATTTCGCGCGGACCGCCCACGCCGCCGTGGCAGGTGATCGGGCAATAGTAGAGGAAGAACGGCCGGTCGTCGGCGCGATCGATGAAGTCCACCGCCATGTCGGCGAGGCGCTCCTCGGTCCAACCCTCGGTCGGCAGCGGCCGGCCGTTACGCATCATGGGATTGTCCTTGTAGACGTAGAGGCGCGCCATCGTTGCTTCCTCGAAGCCGCGTTCCCAGGGAAAATAGCCGGTGGTTTTTCCCACGTGCCACTTGCCCATGAAGCCGGTGCGGTAGCCGGCGGCGCGGAGCGGTTGGGCAACGATGGTTTCGTCGAGCGAGAGAAAATCCTGCCCGGCGTGCACGCCCCAGACGCCGGTGCGCAGATGATGCCGGCCGGTGAGGAACATCGAGCGCGTCGGCGAGCAGAGCGGCGCCACGTAGAAATTCTCGAAACGAACGCCACGCGCGGCGAGGGCGTCGAACGTCGGGGTGCGCGGGCCGCGGCCCGACGGGTGACGAAATCCCATGTCATCGAACCCCTGGTCGTCGGTTTGGATGACGATGATGTTCGGGCGTGCGTGCGCCGCAGCGGCGGCGTGCGAGGCGAGCGGCGCGGTGGCGAACAGGGCGGCGCCCACGGACGCGCGCAGCAAGGGCAGGGGAGCTTTCCTCATCGGGTTAGCATAGATGCAAGGCAGATGACGGCCAAGGAGCGAGCCCGGCTTCATTCTGAGATGCTTTGTCGGATGCGCCGGAGGGCAAAGGATTTCAGACCGCGCCGTCGCGTTCTCAATGCCCGCGCGTCCACGGTCTGGTAGGATCGCGCCGATGCAACCCAACCTCGTCTTCGTCTTTTCCGACCAGCAGCGGCGTCACGCGGTCGGTTGCATGGGTGAAGATCCGGTGCTGACGCCGAATCTCGATGCGTTCGCGCGCCAGGGGGTGCTGGCGACGCAGGCGGTGGCAACCTGTCCGGTGTGCACGCCGAATCGCGCCTGCATGCTCACGGGGCGCTTCCCGCACGGTTGCGGCGTGCTGGCGAACGACGATGTGCTGTCGCCCGCCGTGCCGACGATCGGCGACGCGCTCCGCGATGCCGATTACCACACCGCCTACATCGGCAAATGGCATCTGCACCACGGCGCGCAATTCGTCCCGCGCAGCCACCGCGGCGGCTTCGATTTCTGGCACGCGAACAACGTCAACCACAACCTCTTCGAGTTGAGCTACTGGGAGGAATCGCCGGAGCCCGTCGTGCGCGGATCGGGTTGGCAGGCGACGCACGAGACCGACGTGGCGCTGCGCCACCTGCGCGAGCGACCGAAGGATAAGCCGTTCGCTCTCTTCCTTTCCTGGGTCGCGCCGCACAATACCCACGGCACGGGTTTCGCGCCGTATGCCGATTTCCCGGTCGACGACGCCTACGCGCGCATGATGGAGGAAGCCGGCTACTCGGGGCGCGACATTCAATATCACGCCCCCGCCGAATTCGAAGCGCCGTATCGCGATCGCAAACTGCCGCGCCGCCCAAACGTCCCCGACGGCTATGCCGCGCCCGCGTTGCCGGGTTATTTCGGTGGTTGCACGGCGGTCGACGCCGAGTTCGGACGCCTGCTCGACTACCTCGACGGTGCCGGCCTCGCCGACAACACGATCGTCGTCTATACCTCGGACCACGGCGAGATGCTCGGCTCGCACGGCCTGATGCAGAAATTCGTGTGGCACGAGGAATCGATCTCCGTGCCGCTGCTCGTGCGCTGGCCCGGGCAACTGCCGGCCGGAGCGCGCACCGACGCGCTGATCAACAGTCCCGACCTGATGCCCACGCTGCTCGATCTGCTCCGCGTGCGCGCGCCCGCGGGGCTGGACGGTCGCGTGCTCTCGCGTTGCCTGCGCGATCCGGCGTTCGCTGGACCGGAGGAGGCGGGGCTGTGTTTCTTCGCGCCGCGCCGGCGTGTGTTGGAGCAGAGCGGCACGCGCGACAACCTCGGCTGGCGCGCGCTGCGCACGCCGCGACACCTGTTCGTGGCCGACGCCGACGCGCGGCGCGGCGGCTATCGCGAATTGCTCTACGATCTCGAACGCGATCCGTTTCAACTCAGTCCGACGGTGAATCCGACCGATGCGGGCGCGAGTGATTTGCGGCGGCGTCTCGCGACGTGGCTGGCGGAGCGCGGCGACAGCTTCCGCCACCGCCTGAGCGCGGCGCTGTGAGCGGCGCGTCGCCGTGTTTTCACAGGGGAAAGGCGCGCGTTCACAATGCGCGCGCGGAGCGGATGGAGTAGGTTGCGCGCACTTCGCCCGGAGCCTCCGCGGCGAAGCGCTGATACCCTCCACCCCTCGTCCTCCATGAAACTCCGAGCGATTGTCTCTCGCGGGCCCGCGCGCGCCGCCGTCCTTGTGTTGGTGAGTTCACTCCTGGCCGCCACGGCCTTCGCCACGCCGAAGCGCCTCACGATCCGCGGCACGCAAATCTACGACGAACTCGGGCGCCCGATCGTCCTGCGCGGTGCCAACGTCAACGCCAACGACGGCTCCGTCGCGCCCGCCACTGTGGCGGACGAGATGAAGAACACCTACAAGATGAACTGCGTGCGCCTGCCGGTGGAGTTCAAATACTTCCCGTATAGTCATCCGAGCTACGACGATCGCACGATCGATGAAAACGGCGACCTCATCGATCTCTACAGCTACTCGCTCGACGCGGCTGGATTAGTCGTCCGCCAGCCGATCCCGAACACTGTGCCCGACATCGTCGAACTCACGCAGCTTTGGGTCACCAAGCTCACGGAGCAGGGGCTCTGGACCTACCTCGAGGCGCGCCTCAACGATTGCGACGCCAACGCGGAAAAAGCGGAGCCAAACGAAAACGATGGAGATATCTATGCGGCCGGACAGCCGCCCTACGACACCACGTCGCTGCGGCACACGAAATTCCTGAATTTCTGGGTGGCGATCGCGAACGCCTTCAAGAACACCGACTACATTGCCGGCTACGGCATTCTCGCCGAGCCGAGTGCCAGTCGCGTCGCGACTTCCTCTCCGAGTAACCCGACGCCTCAGCCCGTGACCATTCTGACAAATTTCCAAATCTCGGTGATGAACAAGATCAGCGCGACGAGCGGCGGCGGGGCGGGCGATACGTGGACGCCGTTCTTCGTCGGCACCGATTTCAACTACGACACCTTGCAATTCCGCTACCCGGACTACGACGCGGTCATCGCGGCCTATCCGGAGCGCTGCATCTTCGAGGTCAACGTGCTCATGCCCAAACCCTGGATCCAGCACGGCTGGAGCAAGACGACGCCGGCCACTCAGATCATCCCGCCGCCCGAATGGAACCCCTGCTACGGTGCCACGACGAATCCCGGCACTCCGACCGGCACGCAGTATACCTATCCGCAGACGGCGCTGGCGAATTACGACGATCTCATCGCACCCGTCGTGGGCGGCCCCGAGGATTGGGAACTCGAGAAACTCTTCAACTACCACCGCGTCGACGCCAACGGGGAGATGATCCCCGGCCTGCTCAACCGCAACTTCTTCGAATGGTATCTTCAGCATTACGCGGCCGGCTTCATGGCCACGAACAAGGTGCCGTTCGTGCTCGATCAATTCGGCGCCACCACGGCCGCGCTTGGCCAGCTCTCCTACGAGAAGGACCTGATCGAGACCGCCGAGAAACTCGGCCTCGGCTGGACGCGCTGGGGCTACAACGCCGGATCGAGCACGCGCCAGATCAAGGGCAACGCGGCGGTAGAGACCTACTATGGCACGGTCGGCACGAAGATCGCGAACGGCGAAGTGCTCGGACACGCCGCACTCGATACCGGTGGCGCGGGCGTCGTGCGCATCCGCGCCGAGCACGTCAGCCGGCAAATCGCCGCAGTGCCCGACAACTTCCGCTGGCAGCTCTACGACGAGGCGAACGCGATCGATGCCGTCGGCCTGCGCGCGAAGGCCGTCAGCTCCGGCGGCACCGTGCCGGCCGACGCGACGTCGCCGCGGCTGGATTTCCGCGTGAAGTTTCCTTCGACGCTCAGCTACCCGAAGACGTTCTACGTCTGGGTGCGAATGAGGGACGGCACCTCGTCGAATGGCGTCTGGTATGGACTCGACGGCACCGCCTCCAGCGGACAGCTCGCGTCCGCCAGCCCGAATTCGTGGTCGTGGGTGAAGCGGCACTCGAACAATTCCGCCGCGGCCTCGGTCAGCGTGGGCTCGAGCGGCTTCCACACGTTCAATGTCTGGATGAACAAGTCCAACGTGGCGGTCGACGAAGTGCTCCTGACGACGGATTCCAGCTACGACCCGAACACCGCTTCGTTGCCGAGCTACTCGGTGCGGCGCATCGAACTGCCGAATCCGTGAAAACGCCCCTCGTCCGGCGCCTGGCGTGGCGCGGCCTTCTGCTCGCGGGCGTGATGGTTGTGGTCGCCGCGCGCGGGCAGCTGGCCTTCGAAACCACGGCCCGTCAAGCGACCGCCGATCCCGACGCGACGACACTGGTGCTGAAGTATCCCTTCCGTAACACCGGCGTCGAACCGATCACGATCAAGGCCGTGCGCACCTGTTGCGGATGCACTTCGGCAGAGCTTGCGCAACGCACCTACGCGCCCGGCGAATCTGGTGTCATCACGCTCAAGCTCCTCTACGCCGACCTGACAGGTCGGCAGCGGAAAACCGTCTACGTCGACACTGATGTCGCCGCTCCGACGGCGCTGACACTCGACGTCACGATTCCCGAGCGGATGGTGGTGGAGCCGCGCCTGCTGACCTGGCAGCGCGGCACGGAACCGGCCGCGCAGGTGGTCGAGCTGACCGTCACGCCCGGTGAAACGCTGCGGCCGACGGGTGTGAGCTGCGAGCCGACCGGGTTTTTTGCGGCGGAATTGCGGCCGCTCACGGGCGATCCGCAACGCTACCTGATCATGGTGACCCCGCTGGCGACCAACCGTCCCGTCCAGGCGATGCTCACGGTGCAGACGAACGTTCCCAGCGGACGCGCGCATCGCTTCCGCACCGCGCTCTTCGTGCTCTGATGGGTTTTCCTCCCGGCCGCGGCCGGCACCGCCGCGGCCGGGATTCCCCTCGGTGCCGTCTGCTTCTCCTTTGTCATGAAAACTGTTTTCGCCCGCCTCGCGCGGGGAATGTTGCTGGCTGTTCTTGTCACCACGGCGACCGCCACGCCGAAGCGCCTGTCCATCGTCGATCGCCTCATCCTCGACGACGCTGGCAGCGTGATCCAGTTGCGCGGCGGCAATCTGAAGGGCGCGACAACTGCCGACGCCGCCGACTTGAAGAACAATCTCAAGATGAACTTCGCGCGTCTGCCGATCGAGTGGAACGACGACACGCGCGATCCGAACCACGACTCCGGCCTGAAGCCGGATTACCTCAGCCAGATCGACGGCTGGGTGCAGGCGCTCTCCGGCGCCGGCATCTGGTTCGTCCTCGAGATGCGCCTGGACGATCCGACGTCCAAGTTACCCGACCTCTACAGCCCGACCGGCGCGACCTACCTGGCCTTGCAGAAAACCTGGGTCTATCTGGCCAAGCTCTACAAGGACACGGACTACGTGGCCGGCTACGGGCTGCTCGCCGAGCCCAGCGCGAGCGCGTTCAATCCGGAGCCGTGGAGCGTGCTGACGACGTTCCAAAAGGCGCTGATGGATCAGATCAGCGCGCCCGTCGCGAGCGGCGGGGCCGGCGACACCTGGACGCCGTTCTTCGTCGGGACCGACTTCAATTACGACACGATGCAGTATCGCTACGACGGCTACTACACGGCGCTCGCCTCCTATCGCGGTCGCTTGATCTACGAGGTGAACGTGCTGATGCCGAAGCCGTGGATTCAGGACGGCAGCGCTCCGGCCGGCGTGCCGCCGGAAAACGCACTTTACCCGCAAGCCACGCAGACGGACTTCACGCCCTTGCTCACACTCCAGCCCGGCGAAAAGGACGGCGACGGCAACGTTCTCGAACTGCCGCGCGACTCCGAGAAGGTTTTCAACCTGCGCCGGAAAGAGCCGGCCAATTTTCCCCTGATGCTGTGCCAGAATTTCCTCACCTGGTATCTACAGTGGGCGGTGGATTTCTCGACGCGCAATGCCGTGCCGCTCTACGTCGACCAGTTCGGTGCCGACATCACGGCCGATGACCAACTCGGCTACGAGCGCGATTTGATCGAAGTCGTCGAGCGCGCCGACCTGCCGTGGACCCGCTGGGGTTACACGGCCGGGCAGCCCGGTCGGAAGATCGTCGGCAACACCGACGTCACCACCTTCTACACCACCGTCGGTGCGCGGACGGCAAGCGGCCAGCTCATGGTGTGGCAGCCCGACACCAACGGGCTCGTGCGCATCGAGGCCGTCAGCTACGGCATCGCCGCCGCGGGACCGGCGCACGATTGGCGCTATTTTTCGGTGGCGAACGCGCTCGGGCGCGGCGCGGTGCGCGCGCTGCCCGCGGACGATGTCTCGAAGAGCGCCGCCAATGCGCCGCGGCTGGATTTCCGCGTGAACTTCGCGCAGGCGGGGACGTATTACGTTTGGGTCCGCCTGAAAAACGGCACGTCGTCGACGGGAGTTTGGTTCGGCCTCGATGGTGCGGCTTCGACGCAGAAACTCAGCTCCGACGTGCCCACCTCGTGGCGCTGGGTTCGCGGCCAGGGCAACGTCGCGCCGTATGCGTCCGTGACGGTGACGACCGCGGGACTCCACACGTTCAATGTCTGGATGAATCGCTCCGGCATCGCCGTGGACGACATTGTCCTGACGCCGTCGTCGACCTGGACGCCGCCGGGCACGCTGCCGGATTACTCGCTGCGCACGATCGATGCGCCGCTGCCGCCGTGATGCGTTGCCGGGTGCCCGGGTGCGGCGGATGAAACATGAACCTCATCCGCCGCGGCTCGGACGAGCGCGTCCGATCAGGTCGCCAGCTCGTTGTTCGCGCGGATGAAGGCGATGAGCTCGTTCACGCGCCCGAAGGCCACGCACGTCACCGTGTCGGCGCCGCCGTAGTAGATCGCGAGGCGCCCGGTCGTGCCGTCGACGAGCGCGGCGCACGGGAAGCAGACGTTCGGCACGTCACCGGTCGTTTCGTAGGGCATCCACGGCGCGATCAGATACGGCGCGGCGCGCGCGATCACCTTCCAGGGTTTCTCCAAGTCGAGCAGCGCGGCGCCGAACGAATAGACGTAGCCGTTGCACGAGCGCTGCACGCCGTGATACAGCAGCAGCCAGCCTTCCGAGGTTTCGATCGGCACGGGACCGGCGCCGATCTTGAGCGATTGCCAGCCTTTCTCGATGCGCACGGGCCCCATCACGTGGCGATGGCGGCCCCAGAACTCGAGGTCCGGACTTTCGCTGTAGAAGATATCGCCGAAGGCAGTGTGGCCGTTGTCGCTCGGCCGGCTGAGCAGTGCGTAGCGGCCGCCGATGCGGCGCGGGAAGAGCACTCCGTTGCGGTTGTAGGGCAGCAGCGCGTTCTCGAGTTGGTGGAAGCGTTTGAAGTCCTCGGTCCAGGCCACGCCGATCGTCGGGCCGTGGTAGCCGTTGCACCAGGTGACGTAGTAACGGCCGTCGATCGGCGTCACGCGCGGGTCGTAGCCGTAAACCATGCCGCCGAGCTCGGGGTCGGCGCCCTCGAGCGTCAGTGGTTGCGGCGCGATATCCCAGTGCAGCGCGTCCGGGCTGAAGCCAGCGTGAATGCGCATCTGCACGGCACGGTTGTCGACGCGGAACACGCCGGCGAAGCCGCCGCGGAACGGCACGACCGCGCTGTTGAAGATGCTGTTCGACGTCGGCAGGTGATCGCGCCGGATGACGGGATTGCCGGAAAAGCGCCAGAGAACCTCCGAGGAGTTCGCCAGGCGCTCTTCCCACGGAATGTTGGGCAGGGCGGGAGCGGAAACGGTGATGGGCATAAATTCAGGACTGCGGCGCGGGCGCCGCGCCGCCGGAGCGGTAGAGCGGAGGCAGGTCGCGCTCGAACAGCGTGAACGGGTCGGCGTGGAATTTCTTGAAATCCTCGGCGCCGGGCTCGCCCGGCAGCGGAATCCAATGCTGCTCCGTCGAGGCGTTTTGCCAGAAAAGCACGTAGGCGAGCCCGCGCAGGGCGGGCTCGTCGCGCAGGAGGGGCAGCAGTTCGCCGGTGAAGTAGTCGGGTTTGCCGTTCTGGCGCCAGCCCGCCTGCGGGCCGGTTTCGGTGAGGGCCGCGAGCTTGCCGCGCTTCGCGGCCTCGGCGACGGCGAGGCGCAGGCACGGCGCGGCGCGGGCGAGGTCGCTCTTCGAGTAGAAATCGTAGCCGAACACATCCACCCACGCGTCGCCGGGGTAGCGCTCGAAGTAGGTCTCGGGCGACGCGCGACGGTTCGGCGAGTAGGCCCAGAGCAACTGGTGCAGGCCGCGCGTATCGCGCAGGTGTTGCACCGTGAAGCGCCATAGCGCGACGAATTCGTCCTTCGTGCAATACGGTTGGCCCCACCACATCGTAGCGCCGGTGTGCTCGTGCCACGGACGGAAGATCACCGGCACAGGGCGTCCCGATTTGTCGCGCAGGGTGGCGAGGAAGTCGGCGAGGTCGTCGAGCATCGCGACGAATTTTTCGTGCTGAGGGCCGCCCGGCAGGATCGACGCGACGGCGGGCGTGTGGTCGTTGTAGCCGCCGCCGGAAACGGGATTGGCGGCGTGCCAGCTCAGCGTGATGACGGCGCCGCGCTCGAAGGCGGCGACGATGTCGCGCGCGGCGTCGGCGCGACGCTCGGGCTCGGCGACGAGGAGGCTGAAATCCCAGCCGTGCACCGCCGGAAAATCGTCGACGAGTGCGCGGACGTCGGAGCGCCCGGCCTGCCAGCGCCAACCTGCGCCGCGCGCGGTCGTGTGGTGATGGCCGACGAGGATGTGATCGCGGGCGACCGCGCCGAGGTTCGCGCAGAGCGCGCGCGTCTCCGCGGTGGCTTGCGGATCGATCGGTGCGGCACGGCCGGCGAGAGCGAGAGCGGTGGCGGCGGCGAGGAGGGCGGCGAAGTTTTTCAAAGGTGGGGCAGGGCGCGCGGCTTGTAGTTCGGGCCGTGGAGGCTGTGGTCGTCGGGGCGCGGCCAGCGCACGCCGTAGGCGCCGGCGGCGGATTCGGCGCGCGCCTTGTAGCCCCACGTGTGCAGACAACTTGCGCCGAGCCAGGCGAGGAGTTCGTTCTGGAGTTCCTGCTTCAGCGCGGCGTGCGCGGGATCGTTCCAGAGGTTGCGGGATTCGTGCGGATCGCGGGCGAGATCGTAGAGTTCTCCCTCGGGTTGGCCGTGGTAGAGGACGAGCTTGGCCGTCACGGAGCGGATCATGAGGAGATAGCTGTCCTCGCAAAAGACATGACGCCGCGCCGGCACGGTCTCGGTGCGCAGATAGCCGGCGAGCGATTGTCCTTCGAGCCGCGCGGGCGGAGCGATGCCTGCGAGCTCGCACACCGTCGGACCGAGATCGATGAGCGAGACCAGTTGCGGGGCGACGAAGCCGCCCGGCGCACCGGGGCGGAAATCCCGCACGATGAGCGGCACGCGGGTGACTTGGTCGAACATCAGCCATTTGTAGGCGAGACCGTGGTCGCCGAGCATCTCGCCGTGGTCGGAGGTCACGATGACGACGCTGTTTTCCAGCATGCCTTTGCGCTCGAGCGCGGCGACGACGCGGCCGATCTGCTCGTCTACGAGCGTCACTTTCGCGTAGTAGTGCTTTCGCATGCGGCGGAGGTCGGCGTCGGTTGCGCCGGAGAGATCGATGCGTGACTCGTGATCGACGCGGGCATGGAAGTCGCGGACGGCGGCGTGCTGCGGCGGGTTGTGCGCGAAATCGTGCGGCCGGTCCACCGGCGCGGGGAATTCCGACTCGCGTCCGTCGTAGGCGGCGAGGTGGCGCGGCAGCGGGTCCCAGGGCTCGTGCGGGCCGGGGAAGCCGATCTGGAGGAACGTGGGGCGCGCAGGATCGGCTTCGCGCTCGATCCAGGCGACGGCCGAGTCGCCGGTGAAGACGTCGCTGTGGAGGCGTTCGTCGAGATGCCACGGCACGGATTGGAGTTTCTTCGTCCACTCCGGATCGGTGCGGTGGCGGAAGTTGGGCCGGGCGTGGCCGTGCAAGGCGAGGTGACGCCCCCACGCGTCGTCGCCGTGTCCGCCGTCGCGCGAGGTCGAGGTGGGGTTTTCGACGATCAGCCGCTCGTGGAAGCCGGCGGAGGCGTCGCGCGGCTGGAGGTGCATCTTGCCGAGATTGACGCAGTAGTAGCCGGCGTCGGCGAGGTCCTGCACCCAGAGCCGGTGATGCGCCCAGGGGTTGAAGGAATAGCAGCCGGTGTTGTGCGCATACATGCCGGTGAAGAGCGCGGCGCGCGACGGCGTGCAAGTGGCGCCAGCGGCATGGCAGTTGGTGAAGGACACGCCGCCGCGCACGAGCGCGTCGAGGTGCGGCGTGCGCATCCAGACGTTTCCCTGCGCGGCGATGGTGTCGGCACGCTGCTGGTCCGTGAGGATGAGGACGACGTGCGGAGGCGCGCTCATGCCGGGCCGAAGCCGTTGTCCTCCGCGCCGTCGGTGGCGCGCGCTGCGGCGACCAGATCCGCGAGCGTGCCAGTGGCGAGGCATTGCACGTAGTCGGCGCCGCCGTAGTAGACTTTTACGCTGCCGTCGGGTTCGGGGATCACGGCGCCGGGAAAAACCACGTTCGGCACCTGGCCGATCATCTCGTAGGTTTCCTCGACCCAGAGGATCGGATGGGCGCCGCGGGCGACGACGCGCCAGGGCTGTTCGAGATCGAGCAGCATGGCGCCGGCGGCGTAGTTCACGCCGTTGCAGTGCGGGAACACGCCGTGGTGGACGATCAGCCAGCCTTCGGCGGTCCGGATCGGGGGCGCGGCGGGGCCGATTTTCTTGTGTTCCCAGAAGCGGTGCGGGTGGGCGACGGGGCGCGAGTGTCCCCAGAAGTGCAGGTCGGGTGACGCGGAGATCCAGATCGAGCCGCCGCCGTTCGGGTGCTGCGGGCGGTGCAGCATCCAGTAGAGGCCGCCGATCTTCTCGGGGAAGAGCACGGCGTTGCGGTTCTGGATGTGGTGCGGGAAACTGACGTGTTGCGCCGAGCGGAAATCGCGATCGAGGCGCGCGAGCCCGATGCGGCAGCCGCTTTTGGAAACGGCGGCGTAGGTCAGGTAGTGCTCGCCCTCGAGCGGATTGATCCGCGGGTCCCACCAGGTGCCGAGGCCGGGTGGCGCGATCTTGGTGGCGTCGATGAACTCCGCCTGCCGCGCGGCGTCGCAGTGGACGCGCAGCGGCCCCGCGTCCGGAGTGAACTGCACGCCGTCGCGGCTGCGCGAAATCCAGGCGTGGTGCCGTTTGCTCGGCTCCTCGACGCGGCTGGCCATGATGTAATCGCCGCCCGCGGTCTTCACGACGCCGGAGTTGTAGACGCCCGCGCAGGGAAACGGCATGCCGCGGGGATGCAGGATGGGATTGGCCGGATGTCGCTCGAGCACGCGCCTGCTCGGCTTCGGTGAAGAAGGGGGCATGAACCGAGTTTAGGCGGCCGCGGCGGTGGCGGCCATGAGCTTGAGCGGCAGGAATCTGATACTCTTTTTGCTAGGCCGGGGGAGCGTCTTGCTTCCAGCTTCGCGCCTTTTCCCGATAGCGGCGCGGGGTCTCGCCGGTGATGCGCTTGAAGAGCACGCACAGGTATTCCGGATATTCGATGCTCGTCGCCTCCGCGATCTCGGCGATCGAGGCGTCGGTTTCGGCAAGCAGCTCCTTCGCGCGCTGCACCTGAGCGTAGCGGATTTCGGCCTGCGGCGAGCGGCGAAGGTAGTTGCGGAACTTCCGTTCGAGCACGCTGCGGGAGACGTGCACCTCGCGCACCACCTCGTCGACGGTGAGGCCGCGACACGCATGCTCGCGGATGTAGTGGAGGGCGCGCGCGACTTTCGGGTCGCCGATGGCCAGCACGTCGGTCGAACGGCGGGCGACGACCTTCAACGGCTCGACGAGCTCGCCGGCTTCCTTTTCCACCGCGCCCTTCATGGCCGCGTGCAGCAACTCCGCGGCGCGGTAGCCGATGCGGGTGGCGTTCACCGCCACGCTGGAGAGAGAGGGATGGCAAAGCTCGCAGCGCGACGACTCGTTGTTCGCACCGAGCACGGCCACTTCCTCGGGCACCACGATGCCGGCCTGCTGGCAGGCGTTGATGACCTGGATGGCGCGCAGATCGTTGCACGCCATGACGGCGACGGGGCGGGGCAGGCGCCGCAGCCAGTCCACGATCACGGCCTCCTGCGCGCTGTTCCAGTCGGGCGCCTGCTTGCCCGGATAGTCGGTCTCGAGCACGTCGCACTGCTGGCCGCCGAGCTGCACCGCCTCGACGAAGCCGGCGCGCCGCTCCTGCGACCACGAAGTGTTGGCGAAGCCGCAGAAACCGAAGTGCGCGTAGCCTTTCTCGAGCAGATGCTCGGCGCCGACGTGGCCGATCGCGACGTTGTCGGGGCGCACCTTCGGCACGCCGGGAAACACCTCGGGATTGTCGCGCAGATCGACGAGTGGGATGCGCCGGCGTCGGCACTGCTGCGCGATGGCCGCGCTCGTCGGCCCGCAGATCACGCCGTCCCATTCCTGTCGGAACAACCAGTCCGGTTCCTGCACGCTCACCGCCTGGTCGTCGACGAAGGCGAGCCAAGGTCCGCGTCGCTGCTCGAATTGCGCGATCCCGCGGAGGATCGCCTGGTTCTCCTCGAAGCGCGTGCGGATGACGACGGCGACACGTTTGGCGGGGCTCATGGCGGCAGCAAAGAATATCAGGTGATGGCTAGCAAGACGTCGCGCGCCGCCGCCGGTTTCCTGCGAAACCGCCGCTTGCGACACGCGCGGCATTCACAGAATTTCGCCGAAAGAACTCATTCAATCCGACCGCGTCGAAACGCTAAGCTCCGGCGATGTCACCCCAAGCCCCTCACCCCCGACTGGCGTTGCGCCCGCACCTGACGCGCCACGCGACCCCGTTTCTCCTGCTTTGCGCGGCGTGCTCTCTCGTCGCGCAAACGACTGCGCCGGGCAAACCCGGCGAGGAAGTCGTGCAGCTCTCCGTCTTCGAGGTTTCCGCCACGACCTCGTCGAGCTACCACACGGCCCAGACGCTCAGCGGCAGCCGCACCGTGGAAGAAGTGCGCGACCTGCCGCTCTCGATCCAGGTCGTCAACTCGCAGCAGCTCGCGGATTTCAACGTCACCGATTTCCGCAACCTCGGCCCGCTGCTCGTCGGCGCGGAGAGCACCGAGCAGACGAACAGCGACCGCGCGGTCAACCTCCGCGGCTTCCAAAGCGACACGCAGCTCACGAACTTCTTCATCCGTTACCTGCCGAGCGACACCTACAACGCCGACCGCGTCGAGGTGATCCGCGGCGCGAATTCGCTCATCTACGGCGAGGCGGACCCCGGCGGTCTGCTCAACGTCGTGACCGTGCGCGCCCGGTTCGACAACCGCAGCGCCACGGCGTCGTATCGCATCGGCTCCGACGATCTCAACCGCGCGACCTTCGACGTGAACGCCGGCAACCAGCGCTTCGCCCTGCGCGCGCTCGGCCTCTACCAGAGCAAGGGGAGCTGGGAACACTGGACCGGCGATCTGCGCCGCAACATCTTTCTCACCGGCGGACTGCGCCTGTTCGACAGCCGCGTGACCGTGCGCGGCGACATCGAATACGGCGAGCAGCGCGTGCACGGCCCGAGCACCGTGCCGACCTTCAACTTCACCTCCGCCGACCAGGCCAAGGCGATCCCGGCGAGCCTGCTCGCCTATCTCACCGACAGCCTCTACGCGCGCGTGCCCGCCAACGGCACGTTGAAGAGCCTCCTCGGTTATCCCGTCCCGGAATCGATCGTGCCGATCGGCACGAAGTTCGAGGGCCCCGACGACCTCAGCCGCCGCCGCTACCGCAATGTGTTCGGCGAAATCCAATTCGTGCCGACGCAGAACTGGCAGCTCCTGCTCACCGCCAACTACCAGCAGATGGATTTTCTCAACGACGTCGCGCGCAACACCGGCACCGTGCGCTACGCGGTGAACACCGGCGCGTTCACCGTCAACCGCAGCTGGGGCCGCCGCACGATCGACGAAGGCGCGCGCGGCGTGCGCCTGTTCTCCTCCTACGAACTCGATCTCGGCTGGACGCACCAGCGCATCATCACCGCGGCCGACTACAACCGCCACGACGTCGACTCGATCAACGACGAGCTCTACACGATCGCGACGAACGCGACCGTGACCGAGGTCTTCACCGTCACCCCTGGCTCGCCCGACAACGACCGGCTCGCCGTCGCCGTGTATCCGAGCGGCCTCGCCGGCACCGGCTACCGCCCGCTCACCAACAACGGCAACAACCTCAACCGCGTCGACGCCTACGCCGGCCTCTTCGCCGCGTCCGGTTCCTACCTCGACGGCCGCCTGCGCACGCTCCTCGGCGCCCGCTACGACAAGTTCGACAACGAGCAGCACGACCCGATCTTCGCCGGCAACACGCGCACCTTCGGCGCTGCGCGCACCACGAGCGACAGCCGCGTCAGCCCGACGCTCGGCGCGCTCGCGCACGTCACGAAACACATCTCGCTCTTCACGACCTATTCGGAATCGCTCAAGAACACGAACGGCTTCCGTTTCGACGAGAACAACCAGGTGCTGCCGCCGCAAACGGGCAAGGGCACCGAGGGTGGCGTGAAGTTCGATCTCTGGGACGCGCGGGTGAACGCCCAACTCTCCGCGTTCGACATCGAGAAGACGAACATCGCAGAGAACAAGACGATCACCACGAACGACCCCGTCACCGGCCTGCCGGTCTCGCGCGTCGTCAGCGTGCCCGGACAGACCGGCCGCTCGAAGGGCTACGAGGCGCAGGTCGACGTCGATCCGACGCCGCACTGGACCGTCTCGGGCGGCTTCGCCTACACCGACGCGAAGATCACCGCCTCCGCCAGCGATCCGTCGAGTGTCGGTCGCCGCTTCCAGGGTGGAAAGAAATACGCGTTCAACCTGCTCACGCGCTACGCCTTCGCGGACGGCCCGTTCAAGGGATTCAACGTCGGCGGCGCACTGAGGTATCGCAGCCAGCCGTTCTTCGCGAACGTCAACGGCGTGAACGTCTATCTCGACGAGAGCACGGTTGCGGATGTGTTCATCGGCTACCGCCGCAAACTCGGCAAAGGCCTCACTTGGCGCTCGCAGTTGAGCATCGGCAACGTCCTCGACGTGCAGGACCGCTACACCAACGGCGGCTCCGTGCGCTACACCGAGCCGCGCAGCGTTCAGTGGACGAACACCCTGTCGTTTTGACGTAACCCTCCCAGCGCGCCCCGCGTCGCTGGGAAGACTTCCGCTTTCATGAAAAAGTCCCCTCGCATTCTCGCTCCGGCCCTGGCGATTCTGACCGCGACGGCGGCGCTCGCCGCTCCGCCGAAGCGCCCGAACGTCCTGTTCATCGTTTCCGACGACATGCGGCCCGAACTCGGCTGCTACGGCGCGAACTACATGCACACGCCGAACATCGACCGGCTGGCGAAGACCGGCACGCTGTTCGAGCGCCCCTACGTGCAACAGGCGGTCTGTGCGGCGACGCGGGCCAGCTTCCTCACCGGTTGCCGGCCCGACACCACGGGCGTCGACTACCCCTACACGAAGTATTTCGTCGACACCTTCCTGAAGGAAAAGCCGTCGCTCATGCGCGCGTTCATGGAGCAGGGCTATCATGTGCGCACGTTCGGCAAGGTGCACCACGGCCTCATCGAGCCGCTCTCCGAGCCGCACTTCAAACCGAGCGCCGGCTACTACGTGATGTCCGAGACGATCAAGCGCACCGGCGGCAAAAAGGGCGACGCCGCGAAAGGCCGCGCGCCCGTCTCCGAGTTCGGCGACAAGCCCGACGATGCCTATCAGGACGGCCAGATCGCCGACGCCGCGGTCGAGACCATCGGTCGCGTGGCGAAGCTCGACGAGCCCTTCTTCCTCGCGGTCGGCTTCCAGAAGCCGCATCTGCCGTGGGTCGCGCCGCAGAAATACGCCAACCTCTACGACCTCGACACGGTGCCGCTCTCGCCCAATCCGCAGGCGAACGCCGGCGTGCCGGAATACGCGACCTCGCACCACGCGATCACGAAGTTCGCGGGCTATCCGAGCGACGACGTCACGGTGGCGCAGCAGCGCGAGTTGCGGCGCGACTATTTCGCCTGCGTGAGCTTCGTCGACGCGCAGGTCGGGCGCGTGCTCGAGGCGCTGGAAAAATCCGGCGCGGCGGAGAACACCATCGTCGTCTTCATCGGCGATCACGGCTGGCATCTCCAGGACCACGGCATGTGGGGCAAGACGACGAACTACGAACGCTCGACCTGGTCGCCGCTGATCGTGCGCGCGCCGGGATTCGCGGCGGGCCAGCGCACGAACGCGCTGGTGGAATACGTCGACATCTATCCTTCGCTGCTCGATCTCTGCGGCCTCTCTGTGCCGGACTACCTCGAGGGCACGAGCTTCAAGCCGCTGCTCGCGAAGCCTGACACTCCGTGGAAGGCGGCGGCGTTCAGCCAATTCCCCCGCCGCAACACGGTCGAAGGCTACGCCATCCGCACCGACCGCTATCGCTACGTCGAATGGCGGAGCAAGCAGGAGGGCAGCGTCACCGCCTGCGAGCTCTACGATCATCAGGAAGACCCGAACGAGACCATCAACCTCGCCGACCAGCCGGGCCACACCGTGTTGCTCGCCGAGTTGGCGCGCCAGTTGCACGCCGGTTGGAAAGCGGCGTTGCCGGCCGGGATCGTCAACCGCTCGGCCAATCCGCCGGCGCCGCCGAGCCCCAAGCTGCGCGATTCGGAAAACGAACCCGACTAAACCGACGATGCACCCGCGCTCGAATCCGCTCCGAATTTTTGCGACTGCGATGCTGGCCGGTGCGTGGAGCGCCGCCAGCGCCGCCGCGCCGGCGCGGCCCAACGTGCTGTTCATCGCGGTCGACGACCTGCGCCCCGAACTCGGCTGCTACGGCAGTCCGTTCATCAAGACGCCGAACATCGATCGCTTCGCGCGCACGGCCGAGGTCTTCGAGCGGCACTACACGCAGTTCGCCGTTTGCATCCCCTCGCGTGTCGCGCTGCTCACCAGTCTGAGCCCGGAGCGCACGCACCAAACCTACGGCCCGCCCGTGTGGGAAAAGGTGCCGGGTGCGCAGCCGTGGGGCCGCACCTTCAAGGCCGCGGGCTACACCACCGTGTCGCTCGGGAAAATCTGGCACGTCGAAGGCGGCACGCTCAGCGACACGTTCGACGTCTTGCAGAAATCCGATCGCGGTCGCGGCTACGGCGACCCGGCGAACGACGCGAAATTGAAGGCGTGGCAGCAAGCGAAGCGCGCCCGCGGCGGCAATCGTGGCGACGACTACGATCTGCCCGGCGGCGCGCCGATCGCGGAGGGCGTCGACCAGCCCGACAACGCCTACATCGATGGCGCGCTCGCCGACGACGCCATCGCGCAGCTCGCACGCCTCAAGTCCGGCGACCAGCCGTTCATGCTCGCGGTGGGCTTCCACAAACCGCACATCCCGTTCGTCGCACCGAAGCGCTACTGGGATCTCTACGATGAGGCTGCGCTGCCGCTCGCCGCGAATCCGCGCGCGCCGCGCGATGTGCCGGCGATCGCGTGGAGCAAAAATCCGAATTTCCACAATTACGACTACGACGGGCACGCGCCGCTGCCGAAAGGCGACTGGGACGCGCAGCAGATGCCGGAGGCGACGGCGCGCTGGGTTCGCCACGGCTATTTCGCGTGCGTGAGCTTCGTCGACGCGCAGATCGGCCGGGTGCTCGACGCGCTCGAACGCGAAGGCCTCGCGGAAAACACCATCGTGGTGCTGTGGGGCGATCACGGTTTTCACCTAGGCGACCTGAATCTCTGGGGAAAGCAGACGAACTTCGAGGAGGCTGCGCATTCGCCGCTCATCGTGCGCGCTCCCGGCGTCACGCGCGCCGGCGCCCGCTCGTCCGCGCTGGTCGAGACGGTCGACGTCCTGCCGACGCTCGCGGAGCTCTGCGGCATCGCGCCGCTTCCCGTCACAGACGGCACGAGCTTTGCCCCGGTGCTGCGCGAGCCCGGTCGCCCGTGGAAGGACGCCGTTTTCCATGTCTTCGACCGCAGGTGGACGTTCGGGGACGAGGCGCGCAAGGAGCTCGTGATCGGCCACGCCGTGCGCACGGCGGATTGCCGGCTCATCGAGTGGCGGCGCGGCTGGAGCCTCGCCGGCGAACGTGTCGCGGTGGAGCTCTACGACTACGCCGTCGATCCGCTCGAAACGCGGAACTTCGCGGACGACGCCGCGCATGCGGCGGTGCGCGCGCAGCTCGAAGCCAAACTTCGCACCGGTCCCGCGCGACTGAATCCCTGATCGACGATCGCAGGCCCGCGCGGTTTTGTCGCGCGGGCCACCGGTGCCGCGATGGAGATTCTCAGAATGGCGCGGCGCGTTTCCAGTGAGCGCGCCTCGCGGAGATGTTAGCGTGCAGTCCACCCCTTGCTCGCGTGCCCGTGTCGGGCGCACAGGAAAAATCTCCCCATGCAATCTGTCTTCTCCGCGTTTTGTTTCGCGCGCCGCCTCGGTGCGGTCGCGCTCGCCGGCTGGACCGGCCTTGTCTCCGTTCTCGCGTTTTCCTCCTCCGATCAGGCGCCGTGGGTTCCGATCGGCATGGGCGGCAACGGCTACATCGACGATCTCGACATCATGGCCGCGCCGGGCGGCGCGCGCGGGCGCTATTTCGTGGCGACCGGAGTGGATTCCGGCGGGGTGTGGGTGAGCTTCGACGAGGCGCAGAGCTTCGTGCCGCTCGGTGGCCCGACCTTCGCCGGCACGGCGGGTGAAGGCAAAGCGAACGGCAACGTGGTGAAGTTCGTTGCGGCCGACACGAGCGGCCGCACGGTGCTGGTCGGCACCGACAGCAAGGAGGTGTTTCGCTCCTATGTTTCCTCGACCACGGGCGAACTCCTGCTCGCGCCCGTCACGCCGCCGAGCGGTGGATTTTCCCAGTCGATCAGCGTTTTCCAAACGGCGCCGTCCGATACGCAAGTGATGTATGCCGGCGGCGGCAACCGCCGCGTCTACTACAAGGGCAAGATCGGCATCTCCGAGTCGCTGCCCGCGATGTGGAAAAGCGCGGATGCGGGCCAGTCGTGGACCGAAATGGCGGCGCTCCCGATCCCCGGCGGCGTCTATGGCAGCGTGTGCAACCTCGCGGTGCACCCGACCGACTCGTCCATCGTCCTCGCGGCCACGGATCAGGGACTCTACAAATTCGCCAGCGGTTCGTGGACGCGACTCGGCGCGCCCGGAACCAACCAGCTGCCGCATCGCGCGGTTTTCGGCGTGTGCTTCGATCCGGCCTCGACCACCGGTCAGATCATCTACGTCACGATGATGCCCTACGACGACATGGAGACATTCCTGCTGACCGATGCGATCCCGCCGGGCGAGACCAGCAATCGCGGCGGCATCTACAAGTCGACCGACGGCGGCGCCACCTGGTCGCAGCTGAACGTGGGCTTCACGCCGCCGGCGGGGAGCTTCTCCGACACCGGTTTCTTCTACAACGTGCAAGTGAGCGCCGGCGCATCGTCGCGCGTCTACGCGACCTACGCGGCGAAAACTGCGGCGGCGCGCGGTGTCCTGCGCAGCACAAATTCCGGCACGTCGTGGACGCTCGTCAGCGAGTCCGACCCGAACGTCACGCTCGACTATCAGGGCGTGTTCCGGCCGGCCATTCTGGGAGTCTGGGCCGAGCCCTCCAGCAACGACCACGTGTTCGTCACCGGCGATGTCGCGAGCAACTACAAGAGCCCGGACTCGGCCGTCTCGTTCCGGTCGTTCACCTCCAGCGTGAGCGGTGGTGCTTATCGCGGCTGGGGCCTCGAGGGCGGGCGCGGCAAATACCTCAGCCTCGCGGCGGGCGATCCGACGAAGATGTTCTGCGCCGACACCGACCGCGGTTTCTGGACGAGCGCCGACGGCGGGACGAGTTGGACGTTGCGCTTCAATCCCGACAACGCGACGCAAGGCAAGGGCCGCTTCGTCCTGCCCGATCCGGACAACGCGAGCATCGTCTACGCGGCGTCGGCCTACCGCACGATCGACTTCGGCGTGCCCCCGCGCGATGTGCCGCACTTCTTCAAAAGCACCGACGGCGGCGCGACGTTCTCGAACACGGCGCCTGGCGTGCTGACTGGCGTGACGGAAAACAACATCTGGGACATCGCGCTCGATCCGACCGTGCTCGCATCCGGCTCCGTCGACGGCCAGCGCGTCATCTACCTCTCCGCGGGCAGCAAGGCGCAGTATCGCGTCGAGGCGGTCCTGAACACCACGGCGAAGACCTACGACGTTTACCTCGACGGCAAGCTCCTCACCTCGACCCCGTTCGCCTTCGAAAACAGCGCCGCGAGCGCGATCTCGAAGGTGGAGTTTCAGATTCCCAGCGGCACGGCGGCGACGAAGTTCTTCGCCGACAACGTCGGCTTCTATGCGTCGTATTATGACCAGACTGCGCCCGCGAGCCTGAGCACCTTCGAGAGCGACACGACCGGCAGCGCGCCCTCCGGTTGGGCGATCAGCGGCGCCGGCAGCGCGGTGGTGGCCGAGATCCCGCACACAAGCCCGAAGGTCTTGGAATTGGCCACCGCGACGTCGACGCAGAGCGTCACGGCCGGCATGACCCTGGGCACTGCACTCTCGGGCGACATGGTGTTGGTGCGGTTTGACGTGATCCTTGACGACAGCACGACGACGAAGCGCGCGGTGATCTACGGTGGCGGCACCAACAAGGCGGCCTCGATCGTTTTCGTGAACGACGGCCTGAAGGCCGCCAACGGCTCGGGTTCGTTGCCGAAGATCGCCAGTGTCGAGAACCGTTACGTGCACCGCGGGATCTACCGGAGCATCGATGGCGGCGCGACGTGGAGCGACCTTTCGAACGGTCTGCCCGGCGGCTCGCATCTCTCGCACATCCGCGTCGACCCGAACACCGCCACGACCCTCTATTGCAGCGACGAGCGCACCAACGGCGGTCTCTACCGCAAGGTCGGCTCCGCGGCGTGGACAAAGCTGTTTCCGACCGGCACGAGCTCGTTCGCGAAGATCGGGGCGATCGCGGCGGTCAGCCGCAGCGGCGTCACGCACCTCTACGCCGGCGTTAACGGCGGCACTAGCGCGGGCCTTTGGAAGAGCACCGATGGCGGCAGCACCTGGACGCAGCAGCTGAATCCCGCGACCAACACCACGCTGTTTCCCGACGGGTTGCCGGCCGACCTCACGTTCTCGCACATCGAGACCGGCACGGGCGACGAAGTGGTCGTCGCCAGCTCCTACGGCGTCCTGCGCACTACGAACGCCGGCACGAGCTGGGCTTGGTTCAACGAGAGCATCCCGAACGCCTCGACGGAGTTTGTGCGGACCGCGACCGTCGATGGCGTGAAACGCCACTACGTCGCCATGCGCACAGAGGGCTTCGGCGTCCGCTACAAGATGCCTCTGGATGTCGCGTTCAAGCGGAAGTCTGGCAGCGCCTGGGTGAACGACTGGCGCCACATCCCGACGCTCGCGCGCGTCGGCACGCAGGCCTACATCGATGCCGCCTACCGCATCGATTCGTTGCCGAGTGCCGGTGCGGTGTGGCTTTTCACGACGTCGATGGACGATCGCTCCGACACGAGTTCGTCGCTCCTGAAGCTTCAGCCCGCGGCGAGTTGCCAAGTCTACGTGGCCGTGCCGACCGGGGCCACGCCCGGCTGGCTCTCGACGCAGGGATTCGTGAAGCAGACGACAACGATCTCGATCACCGAACGCGGATCGACCACGGCGACGACGCTGGACGTCTGGAAGGCGACGGTGACCAGCGGCAGCGTGACGCTGGGCGGCCTGAAGAACGGCGCGAATACGATCGCGCCGGTAAACTACCTCGTGTTTCTCGAGCCGAACTAAGAAACACCCGAATCGTCGCCCAAATACGGCGCCACTGCCGTGTCACCTGAGTCGCTGGTCCGGTGAAACACGAAGCCGCCGAACTGCCCCATGGCCATCCTTGCAACACGACCGCGTGCCTGCGGAAGCTTGCCTGAAAGGCGGACGCGCGTTCCCTCGGCGGGCATGCTCCACGTCGTCCGCTTCCCTGCGGTGCTCGCGCTGGCGGTTGGACTCGGCGCTTCCGGCGCAGAGGGAGCCGCCGCCTTTCAGCCCACGGTCGTCAATCGCGCCGAGCCGGGCGAGCCGGCGCCTGCGGGCATGGTCTGGATTCCGGGCGGCGAATTTTCCATGGGCTTGGCCGAGTTCGGGCCTGAATTGTGCGGCGCGGGTGGCGAGACGGGGAGCGACGCTCAACCAATTCATCGTGTCGCGGTCGCGGGATTCTGGATGGATGCCACCGAGGTCACGAACGAGGCGTTCGCCCGGTTCGTGGCGGCGACCGGTTATGTGACCGTGGCGGAGCGCAAGCCGCGCGCGGAGGATTTTCCCGGCGCGCCGGCGGAGCTGTTGGTGCCCGGCTCCGTGGTTTTCGTGCCGCCGGCGGAGGCCGTGCCGCTCACGAACGCACTGGCATGGTGGCGCTATGTGCCGGGCGCGGACTGGCGTCATCCGCAAGGGCCGGGCAGCACGATCACCGGCCGCGAGCGTTATCCGGTCGTGCATGTCTGCTACGAGGACGCCGAGGCCTACGCGCGGTGGGCGGGGAAGCGGTTGCCGGCCGAGGCCGAGTGGGAATTCGCGGCGCGAGGCGGACGGGCGGGCGAGCGTTTTCCCTGGGGAAATGAGCTGACTCCGGCCGGCCGGTGGATGGCCAACATCTGGGAAGGCGAGTTTCCTTACCGGAATTCCGGCGCCGATGGTTTCACGGACGTCGCGCCCGTGGCGTCTTTTCCTGCGAATGCCTACGGGTTGTTCGACATGGCGGGCAACGTCTGGGAGTGGTGCAGCGATTGGTATCGGCCCGATACCTACGCGCGGGATGCGGCCGCCGCGCCGGATGGCTTGACCCGAAACCCGCGGGGAGCGGCGCAGGATCGCTCGTTCGATCCGGCGGAGCCGGGAGTGCCCAAGCGCGTGCAACGTGGAGGATCCTATCTGTGCTCTGACCAGTATTGCGTCCGCTACACGTTGGGCTCGCGCGGCAAGGGCGCGCCCGACACCGGCAGCACGCATTTGGGCTTTCGGTGCGTGCGCGATGTCCGGTCGAACGGTGGGCGGAGCGCCGCGGAAGACGCGCGGACGCCGCCGGCGCGGTGATCTTGGTGTTCGCCCAACGGGCGCATGCCGCGTGCGCGCTGTGGTTGGCGCGGCTCAGAGCTTCAAGCTTTTCACGTCGATCAGGCCGTCGAGCATGAGCACGACCGATTGCACCATCGGGCACGGCGGGCAGGAGAAGCGCACGCGGTCGCGCACATAGGCGATGTCGTCGACCGGCAGCGGGCGCATCTCGGCGTTGATGAGTTCGAGGAGGGCGTCGTCACGCATGTCCTGGGGGCCGGCCGCGAGCTGGCGGAGGGCTTCCCGGACTTTGGGCGTGAGGTTGCGTCGCTTCATGGGCGCCAGCATGCGCGAAACGCGCCGGAATGCCAGTGGTGCGCGCGAAAATCACGCGCCGGGACTCGCTTTTGTCGCGCGCTCGGAACCGAAATCCGGGGCCGGGGCAGGGGAGCAGGCGATGAGTTGAACTTCGGCGCGTGGGACGGCGCGGGGGCGGGGAGCGCAGGGGCGGCGCGCGCGTCTGCGAGGCGAAGTTGTAAAAACGGGATTCGGGTCGCTCGCGAAAGTTTTGTTTTGCTTCGCCGGGGCGCGGTGTCTCAACTCTCGCCTCTTTTCCACTACGCCTGCCTCCAATTCCGGGGTCACAGGGGGAACGAAAACCATGAAGAAATACCAACTCACCGTCACGACCCGCGAGGGCACCGGTCGCAGCGCCTCCCGCCGCCTCCGCAAGGCCGAGAAGATTCCGGCCATCCTCTACGGCAAGCACACGAAACCCGAGACTCTGTCCGTCAGCGCGACCGAGTTCGTCAAGCTCCTCAAGGACATCGCCGGCCGCGCCGCGCTGGTCGAATTGAAGCGCGATACCGGCGCCGCCGCTCTCTCCTTCCTCCAGGAAGTCCAGCGCGACCCGATCACCGACAAGTATCTCCACGTCGACCTTCAGGAAGTGAAGGAAAACGAGAAGATGGTCATCAACGTCGCCGTCGTCGTCGTGGGTGAAGCCTCCGGCGTGAAAAACGAAGGCGGCCTCCTCGACGTCGCCACCAAGCGCCTGAAGATCCGCTGCCTCCCGAAGGATCTGCCGTCGTTCATCGAAGTCGACGTCACGCCGCTCAAGCTGAACGAGTCGATCCACGTTTCCGAAATCAAGACGGTCGCCGGCGTCGAGTTCCTCGACAATCCGAACCAGGCCGTCGTCCTCTGCGTCGAGCCGCAGGAAGAAGTCGCCGCCACTGTCGCCGCCGCCACGCCCGCCGAGGGTGCTGCCGCCCCGGCCGCTGGCGCCGCTGCTCCCGCCGCCGGCGATGCCGCCGCTGCTCCCGCTGCCGCGGGTGCCGCTGCCGCCAAGCCCGGCGATGCCAAAGCCGCCGCCGCCGCGCCCGCCAAGGACGCGAAGGCCGCCGCCCCCGCCGCCAAGAAGTAATCGTTTTCCCGCGGTGCGCCGCCAACCCGGCGCACCGCGTTGCAGCACGTTCTTTGATCCATGTCCGTCACGCTTCTCGCTGGACTGGGCAACCCCGGTGCGAAATACGCCGCCACTCGTCACAACCTTGGTTTCAAGGTCGTCGATGCGCTGGCCGCGGCCGAAGGGCTCTCGTGGAAACACGAGCCGCGCTTCGAAGCCGATATCGCGCGCTGGAATGTCCGACCCGGTGAGACCCGCTGGCTGATCAAGCCGCAGACCTTCATGAACGAGAGTGGCCGCGCCCTGCGCAAGCTCCTCGACTTTCATAAGCTCCCGGCCGAATCGCTCGCAGTGGCCTACGATGAAATGAACATCGATCTAGGTCGCGTGAAACTGTCGGTCGACGGCTCCGCCGGCGGCCACAACGGCATCGCCAGCCTGCTCGAGCACGTCGGCAACGGATTTCTCCGTTACCGGCTCGGCATCGGCAGCAGCGAACGCCCGGTCGGCATGGACCTCGCAGACTACGTGCTCGGAAAATTCTCCCTCTCAGAACAAACAATCATCGATCAAAACCTGAAAACGTTCGTCGAAGGCGCCCACCTGCTCTTCACCAGCAGCTCCGCCGAAGCGATGAACCGCCTCAATCGCAGAACCCGCCATGAACAAGCGTAACTACAAAGCCACTTTCATCCTCGATAATCGCGGCAAGGAAGACTCCGTCGACCAGATCATCGAAGGCGTGAAGAAGGAAATCGTCGCCGTCCAAGGCGACGTCACCGCCATCGAACAACTCGGCCGCCGCGACTTCGCCCGCAAGACCGATCCGAAGTTCCCCGCCGGCGTCTACGTCTCCATCGCCTTTTCGGCCCCGGCCGGTGCCAGCGCGCAACTTCAGGAGCGCCTCCGCCTGAACGACAACGTGTATCGCACGCTCGTCCAGAACGCCTAACCGCCCAACGCGCCCCGCGCCTCCGCCCCATGGCCAATCTCAACAAAGTCATGCTCATCGGCAACCTGACGCGCGATCCGGAACTCCGGGTCACGCCGAAGGGCACCGCCATCTGCACCTTCTCGCTCGCCGTGAACCGCAAGTTCAAGGACGAGAGCGGTGGCGAACGTGAGGAAGTGACCTACGTTGACATCGAAGCCTGGGGCAAGGCCGGCGAGAACATCTCCAAATACTGCACCAAGGGCCGCCCGCTCTTCGTCGAAGGCCGTCTGCGCCTCGACCAGTGGGAAGACAAGAACACGAAGGAAAAACGCAGCCGCATGAAGGTCGTCTGCGAAAACTTCCAGTTCCTCGGCTCCGGCGGCGCTCAGCGCAGCGAAGGCGGCGAAGGCGGCGGCGAGAGCCGCAGCTACAGCCCCGCGCCCCGCGCCAGCGCCCCGAGTCGCCCGGCTCCCGCCGCGCAGGAGAATCTCGACGAAGACGTGCCGTTCTGATCCGCGGCGCGCGTTAACTTACACAAAAACAAAACAACTCAGTCCGACAATGGCTCACAACGAAGTGCTCCTCCTCAAACCGGTCGACGGCCTTGGCGCCGAAGGCGACCAGGTCCGCGTCCGCGCCGGCTATGCGCGTAATTTCCTCCTCCCGCAGGGCATTGCGGTTCCGCTCACGGTTTCCAACCGCAAGCAGATCGAAGCCCTGAAGAAGGCCCGCGGCATTCGCGAAGCCAAGGAACTCAACGGCGCCCAGGAACTCGCCGAGAAACTCAAGAAGGCCAACATCGCCATCGCCGTGAAGACGGGCGAGGGCGGCAAGCTCTTCGGCGCCGTCACCGGTAACGACCTCCACGACAAGCTCGTGGCGGCCGGCATCGAGGTCGAGAAGCGCCGCATCCACCTCGGCCAGCCGGTCAAGACCCTCGGCAAGCACGAGGTCACGATCAAGCTGCACCCCGAGGTTTCGGTGGAGATCTCCTTCGAGGTCGTCTCCGAGAACCCGATCATCCCGGCCGCGGTCGAGGCCGCCCCGGCGGGCGACAAGTTCGACCGTCCGCGCCGCGAGCGCAAAGAGCGCGCCTAAGCGCAAAACCCGTTCCCATTCTGCCGAAGCCGCGACGCAAGTCGCGGCTTCTTGCTTGTAGACTGAACAAGTTCGCCGCGGCAGCCAGATCGTGGCGGGAGCTGGACGCTCCCGCTACTTTGAGCGTGCGTGCTCGCTCACGTGGCGCTTGCGAATGACTTGTGGGCAAAATTTCTGACTCGGGGATTGCTCGGATGCCTTCGGGTCACAACAACCATGCGTTCCATGGTGCAGCCGACTCCCGACAACCCCGACCGCCCCGCTTCGCGCCGTAGCGCCTTCCGTGGCAATGACGGGAACCAGTCGCCGGTCTCGCGCGAAATGCCGTGGAGCGAGGAGGCCGAGCAACACGTCATCGCGTGTTGCTTGCTCGATGGCAGCGACACCATCGCGCGTTGCATGGAGGCGCGCGTCGGCGCCGAGTGTTTCTTCTCCGCGGCGAACCGCCTGATTTTCGAGGTCATCGTCGATCTCTATCAGAAGAGCCCGCCGGTCACCCTCGAGATGCTCGCGGAGGAGTTGAAGACGCGCCGCCAGCTCGAGGCCATCGGCGGCTTCCCGTATCTGATGCAGATCACGGGTAAGATCCCGACGACGGCGCACGCCGGCTACTTCATCGAGAAAGTCCGCGAGAAGCACCTATTGCGCGAGCTGATCAAGGCCGCGACCGGCGCGGTCGAGCAATGCTACAGCTTCACCGGCGGGCTCGAGGAGTTCATCGACAAGGTCGAGCAGGAGCTTTTCAAGGTCACGCAGGACCGCGTCAGCGACAGCGCTTCCGAGATCAAGGAGGCGATGAAGGACGCCAACACCGTCATCGCGAAGCTCCTCATGAAGAAGGGCGAGCTGACGGGCGTCTCGTCGGGCTTCAAGGACCTCGATCAGATGACATTCGGCTTCCAGAAGCAGGAAATGATCATCATCGCGGCGCGCCCCTCGATGGGTAAGACCTCGTTCGCGCTGAACATCGCCGAGGCGGCCGCCATGCCCAAGAAGGGTGATCCGGCGCCGGTGTTGATCTTCTCGCTCGAAATGAGCGCGGCCCAGCTCGCCCTGCGTATGCTGTGCGCCCGGGCGCGCGTGAACCTCAAGCTCCTTCGCGACGGCCTCGTCTCGCGCGACGGCGCCGAGGTCAACGCCCTCGGTCGCACCGCCGAGGAGTTCAAGAAGGCTCCCATCCTCATCGACGACTCGTCCAGTATCACGGTCATGGAGATGCGCGCCAAGGCCCGCCGCATCTATGCCCGCAAAAAACTGGGCATGATCATCGTCGACTACCTCCAGCTGGTGAACGGCACCGACCCGCGCGCCCCCCGCGAACAGCAGGTGGCCGAGGTTTCGCGCAATTTAAAGGCCATGGCGAAGGAACTGGACCTACCGGTAATTGTCCTGAGTCAGCTCAACCGCGCTTCCGAGAAGGAGAATCGCACGCCCCGCTTGTCGGACTTGCGAGAATCCGGCTCGATCGAGCAAGACGCTGACGTGGTCCTCATGTTGTCCCGCCCCAAGGATGCCGACGAGAAATTCCAGACTGCCGCCAACGCGGCAGACTTAATCGTTGCCAAGCAACGTAACGGCCCGGTAGGTGATTTGAAATTAACTTTCCTCCAAGAAATTACGCGCTTTGAAAACTTCACTCCGTAACCCGGTTCGGCGGGTTTTTGCTCTCATTGTTTTGGTTCTGGCCGGGGTGACCGGCGCGTTCGCCCAACCGGCGCCTCGCAGCGGTGCAGCTGCGCAGGAGCAGGCCCCGCAGGGCCCCGTCTACAAGATCGGCGCGATCTCCGTGAAGTTCGTGGGCGTCGCCAACGTCAGCGAGCAGATCGTCCGCGCGAACATGTCCCTGCGCGAGCAGAGCGACCTCGACGAGACGCTCATCGACCGCGACATCCGCTCGCTCTACCGCACCGGCCTCTTCGAATTCATCGAGGTCAAGCGCGAGCAGCTGCCCAACAACGTCGTCAACCTCGTCGTCGAAGTGACGCCGAAGTTCCGCGTCCTCGCCGTGAAGTTCGAGGGCAATTCCTACTACAAGGAGCGCCGCCTCAAAAAGGAGATCAAGACCGTCCCGAACGGCGCCCTCGACGAGCGCCAGGTGAAGGACGACTCCGAGAAGGTCTACGAATTCTACCAGAAGGCCGGTTTCAACCAGGCCCAGATCAACTACACCATCGACCGCAATCGCAGCACGGGCTTCGGCACTGTGACTTTCAAAGTCCGCGAAGGCGCGAAGGTGAAGATCTCCGACATCAAGTTCGTCGGCAACGATCACGTCAAAGCCCGCCGCCTCCGCAAGGAGATGGAGACTTCCAAGTGGCACCCGTTCTCCTGGCTGACCGGCGGCGGTCGTTTCAAGGACGACGACTTCGACGAGGACTTGAACAAGCTCCGCGACTACTACCGCGAGCAAGGCTACCTCGACGTCGAAATCGCCGAGGACAAAGTCACCTTCGATTATCCGACCCCGAGCAAGCTCGTCATCACCATCCGCGTGAACGAGGGCCGCCAATACCGCGTCGGCGACATCACTTTCACCGGAAACAAGATTCACCCGTCGCGCCTCCTCGGCCTCGTCGTCCGCCAGCGCAAGGGCACGCTCTTCGTCCCGTCCAAGCTCGATAAGGACGTCGAGAACCTCGAGGACTTCTACGGCCGCTCCGGCCACCTCGACACGCGCGTGCGCCTGAACCGCAAGCCCAACCTCCAGACCGGCAACATCGACATCGAATACGCGATCACCGAGTCCGAAAAGTTCCAGGTCGAGTCCATCAACATCGAGGGCAACTCCAAGACCAAGAGCATCGTCATCCTCCGCGAACTCGTGCTCGGCCCCGGCGACGTCTTCGACTCCGTGCGCATGAAGATCTCGAAGATCCGTCTCGAGAACACGCGCTTCTTCGAGGACGTGAACGTCACGCCCGAGTCGACCAACATCCCCGGCCGCCGCAACCTCCGCGTCGCCGTCCACGAAGCGCGCACGGGCAACCTGACCTTCGGCGCCGGCTTCAGCTCGCTCGAGAAAGCCGTCATCTTCGCCGAAGTCACGCAGTCGAACTTCGACCTCTTCAACCGCAAGAGCTTCTTCCAGGGCGACGGCCAGAAGTTCCGCCTCCGCCTCCAGCTCGGCTCGCAGTCCTCCGAAATCGTCCTCGCCTTCGAAGAGCCCTGGCTCTTCGAGCGCGAACTCGCCTTCGGCTTCCAGCTCGCGCGCACGACCTCCGACTACCAATCGGCCTACTACGAGGAAATCCGCACCTTCGGCCAACTCTACCTCCGCAAGCGTCTCTTCGGTCTCGTCGAAGGCACCGCCACCTACAGCTACGAAATCGTCGACATCGCCAACGTCGACCCGGCCGCCCCCGCCATCTTCCAGTCCCTCGCCGGCAAGACGACGATCTCCAAGATCGGCTTCTCGCTGCTCCGCGACACGCGCGACAAGATCATCAACACCACCCGTGGCAACCGCATGGAGTTGATCACCGAAGTCGCCGGCGGCCCCTTCGGCGGCGATACCGACTACTACCGCCTCGAGTTCCGCGGCGCGCAATTCTACCCGGTCTTCGAATTCCAGGAACAGGTCCTCGGCCTGCTCGCCCGCGGCGGCGTGGTGGAAAACTACGGCCGCAGCACCAGCGTGCCTTTCTTCGACCAATACTTCCTCGGCGGCCCGCAAACCTTGCGCGGCTTCGAGTATCGCGAAGTCGGCCCCAAGAACAGCGTCGGCGAGCCGCTCGGCGGCAAGTCCTACGGTTTCGTCTCCGCCGAATACTCGTTCGACGTCGTGAAGCCCATCCGTTTCGCCATCTTCTACGACGGTGGCTTCGTCAACCGCGACGCCTACGACTTCTCGCCCGCCGACTGGAACGACAACTTCGGCTTCGGGCTCCGCCTCTTCGTCGCCGGCGCGCCGCTCAGCCTCGACTTCGGCATTCCGCTCACCGGCGACAAATTCAACAAGAAGGGCAGCCAGTTTAACTTCAACTTCGGCACCCGCTTCTAAACTCACCTCACCTGATCCCCATGCACAAAGCTATCCGCACCCTCCTTGCCTGTGCCGGCCTCCTCGCCGGCGTCGCCTCCCTGCAGGCGCAGGCCCTCCTCAAAGTCATCGTCGTCGACATGGCCAAGGTCTACGACACCCACTACAAGACCGAGGAAGCCAACGCAAAATTCAACGACGCCGCCCAGCGCGCCCAGGAACAGCTCGAGAAGCTGAACCAGGACATCCAGAAGGACGTCGAGGAATACAAGGCCCTCGTCGAGCAGACGAAGAGCCCGCTCGCCAACGACCAGGCGCGCGCCAAGGCCGGCGAAGACGCCCAGAAGAAGATGCAGGACATCCAGAACCTCCAGAACGAGGCGCAGAATTTCCGCAACAACACCCAGCGTTCACTCCAGCAGCGCGCCAAGAACCACCGCGACCTCATCATGGACGAAATCATGAAGGTCGTGAACGACATCTCCCGCGCCAAGGGCGCCACGCTCGTCCTCGACAAGTCCGGCCCGAGCATCCTCGGCATCCCGGTCATCCTCTACAGCGACCCGAGCTACGACATCACCGACGAAGTCGTGAAGGAAGTGAACAAGGACCGCCCGGCTCCCGCCGCCGCTCCCGCCACCACCGGCGCCGCCGCCGCTCCAGCCGCGACGACTCCCGCCGCGAACAACGCCGGCGGCTTCACCGTCCCGAACGTCACGCCGCAGCCGAAGAAGCCGTAAGGCACGGCCGCACATCGCGGTCGTTCCGCGCATTTCAGTTTTCCAGGCCGGTCGAAAGACCGGCCTTTCCTTTTGGCGGGCATCGCTGTCCCCCAGCGACGCCCATCGAGCCGCGCGCCGTGCTTTGCCTTCGAGCGAGCCGCTCGGCTCCTCCTGCCTTGCCCTGCGCGGGAGAAGCGGGCTTGTTTTCCTCCATGCAGGTCGCCTACACGCCGGAGGAAATCGCTGCGATCGTCTCGCCCCAGCGCATTTCCGGCCAAACTGCCCAGAAAATCCGCGACATCGCCTCGCTGAAATCCGCCCAGCCCGGCGACCTCTCGTTTCTCGGCAACCCGAAGTATCGCGCCGAAGTCGCCACCACCCGCGCCTCGCTCGTCCTCGTGCCGCTCGACCACGTCGGCGAGCCGCAGGCCGACCAGACTTTTTTCTACGTCGAGAAACCCTCCGTCGCCCTCGCGCGCCTCTGCGCCCGCATCGAGCAATCCCTTTGGCCCAAGCCTCCCGCCGCCATCCACCCGAGCGCCGTGATCGCGCCGACCGCGAAGATTTCTCCGCAAGCCACCGTCGGTCCGCTTTGCGTCGTCGAAGACGGCGCGACCGTCGGTGCCGGCAGCGTTTTGCAGGCCTCGGTCTTCGTCGGCCGCAACGCGGCCGTCGGCGAGAACTGCTGGGTGCAGCCTGGCTGCGTGATTTCGGACGGTTGCGAACTCAGGAACCGCGTCCGCCTGCAGCCCGGCGTCGTGATCGGCTCGGACGGCTTCGGCTACGAATTCGTGAACGGCCGCCACGAAAAAGTCCCGCAGATCGGCGTCGTGATCGTCGAGGACGACGTCGAGATCGGTGCCAACTCCACCCTCGATCGCGCCCGCTTCAGCCGCACCGTGGTGGGCGAGGGGACGAAGATCGATAACCTCGTGCAGGTCGGCCACAACGTTATCATCGGCAAGCACTGCATCCTCTGCGCGCAAGTCGGCATCTCCGGCAGCACCACGCTCGAGGATTACGTCGTGCTCGGCGGCCAAGCCGGCGTCGGCGGCCACATCACGCTCGGCAAAGGCACCAAGATCGGTGGCCAGACCGGCGTCGCCTTCAATACCGAGCCGGGCAGTTACCTCAACGGCACTCCGGCCATGCCCTACATGACCGAGCGCCGCCTGCAAGTTTTGCATCAGAAACTCCCCGAGTTGTTCAAGCGGGTTGAAAATCTGGAGCAGCGACCGAAATAGACTTCCGCCCCCGGGAGGAAATCCCTTGGCTCGCGCGCACACATGAAGGACACGCGGCTGAAAATCTTCTCCGGTTCATCCAACCGCCCGCTTGCAGAGGAAATCTGCAAGTCCATCGGCGTCCCGCTCGGCGAGGCGACCGTGACTTGCTTCCCCGACGGCGAGTCCTTCGTGAAGATCAACGAGAACGTCCGCGGCGCGGACGTCTACATCATCCAGTCGACCTGCCCGCCGACGAACCATCACCTGATGGAGCTGTTGATCATGATCGACGCCGCCAAGCGCGCCTCGGCCGCGCGCATCACGGCTGTCATCCCGTTCTACGGCTACGCGCGCCAGGACCGCAAAGACCAGCCGCGCGTGCCGATCACCGCGAAGCTCGTCGCCAATCTCCTCACCGCGGCCGGCGCCAATCGCGCGCTCATGATGGATCTGCACTCGCAGCAGATCCAGGGCTTCTTCGACGTGCCGGTGGACCACCTCTTCGCGTCGCCGGTCTTCTTTCAATACCTCGCCACGAAACGCAGCCCCAACCTCGTGGTGTGCTCGCCCGATGTCGGTGGCATGAAGATGGCCGCGGCTTACGCCGACGCGCTCGGCGCCTCGCTCGCCCTCGTCGCCAAGAAGCGCATCAACGCCACGACGGTCGCCGCCACCAACATCGTCGGCGAAGTCAGCGGCTGCGACGTCCTCCTCGTCGACGACATCACCGAAACCGCCGGCACGCTCACTGCCGCCGCCAAGATTCTCCGCGAACACGGCGCCAAGACGATCCGCGCCGCCGTCAGCCACTGCGTCCTCGGTGAAGCCGCCTACAAGCGCCTCGGCGAGGGCCTGATCGACGAGCTCATCACCACGAACACCGTGCCGATCGACACCCGCGGCCTGCCAATCACCGTCCTCAGCGTCGCCCCGCTGCTCGGCGAGGCGCTCGTGCGCATCAACAGCAACGAGTCCGTCACCAGCCTTTTCAAAATCAAAGGCTTCTGAGGGCGATTGCGGAACGAGCGGAGCCGGCTAGTGTCCGACTCCGCCTCCCTTACTTTCCATGAAAGCCAAAGCGTTCGTTCTTTCGTTGTGCGTTGGCCTCGCGGCCGGCCTCATCACCCTCAGCGCTCAGACCAAGCCCGCCGTCGCGAAGGGCGCCAAAGCGTCCGCGACGAAGTCAGAGCTGAAACATCCTGACCTCAAGCTCGACACCACGCCCGTCGGCGAGGGCAAAGCGCCCGTCCTCACGAGCTACGCGGACGTGTTGACCGACGTCCGCCCCGCCGTCGTCTCGGTCTACTCCAGCAAGATCGTGCGCCAGCGCGTGCCGGAATTTTATCGTCAGCTCTTCGGCAACATCCCCGACCGCGAGCAGAAGCTCAGCGGCCTCGGCTCTGGCGTCATCATCTCGCCCGACGGCTACATTCTAACCAACAACCACGTCGTCGAGGACGCCGACGAGTTGAAAGTGGCGCTCTCCGACGACCGCGAGCTCCCCGCTAAACTCATCGGCACCGATCCTAAGACCGACGTCGCCGTCATCAAGGTCGACGCTGACAAGCTCCCGCACGTCACCATCGCCGACAGCGACCGCCTCCGCGTCGGCGACGTCGTGTTCGCCATCGGCAACCCGCTTGGCATCGGCCAGACGGTCACGATGGGCATCGTCTCCGCGACGGGCCGCAAGAACGTCAACCTCCTCACCGACCGCGAGCCCGACGCCTACGAGGACTTCATCCAGACCGATGCCGCCATCAACATGGGCAACTCCGGCGGCGCGCTCATCGACGCCAAGGGCCGCCTCGTCGGCATCAACTCCGGCATCGCCACCACCAACCGCGGCAACATCGGCATCGGCTTCGCCATCCCGATCAATCTCGCGCGCTCGGTCATGACCAGCCTCATTGAAACCGGCACCGTCGTGCGCGGCTATCTTGGCGTGTCGAGCGAGACGCTCACGGCCGAAGTCGCCGAGTCACTCGGCCTCCCCCGCGAGACGCGCGGCGTCGTCATCACCGATCTCAGCCCGAAGGACGGCCCCGCCGCCAAGGCCGGCCTGAAGCGCGAGGACATCGTCACCGCCGTCAACGGCCGCGCCATCGCTTCGCGCGACGACCTCCGCCTGACTATCGCGCAGACGCTGCCCGGCACCAAGGTTCGCATCGATTTTCTCCGCGACGGCAAGCCTCAGAACGCCGAGGTCACTCTCGGTAAACTCGAAGACACCGGTGCCGACGGCGAATTCCTGCCCGGCGTCGTGGTGCAGCAGCTCAATAACGACCTCCGCGGCGAGCTCCGCATTCCCAACGAGGTCGAAGGCCTCGTCATCACCGACATCGCGCCGACTTCGCCCTTCGGCGACGTCTTCCCGGTCGGCGCCGTGATCGAGCAAATCAACCGTGTCCCCGTCGCCGATGTCGCGTCGGCCAAGCGCGCCCTGCGCGAAGGCCGCAACCTCGCGCTCATCTACTACCGCGGCAATTACCGCTACGTCGGCTTCGTGCAGCGCTGAGCGCGCGAACCTCTGAACTCAAAGACGAAGGCGCGCCGACCGGCGCGCCTTTTTGTTCTCCGCTTTATCGTCTCGGTCTTGGAGGGCGCGGCTACTGCCGCGCCGAAAGCACCCGCAGCCCTCGCGTTGTTCGTGGCGCGGCAGTAGCCGCGCCCTCCGAAATTCGCGCATCGTGCAGATCGCCCCGTCGACGTGGCGGCGGCTGCGCGATTGCACTCAGCTGCCCGGCTTGCTCGCCGGAATCGCCGCCAGCTCCGGAGGCAGCTTGTCGGCTTCGTAAGTCGGAAAACTCAGCTCCAGCAGCGAAATCGTCGGCACGCTGAACTTCGCCTTGCCCTCGCTGCGGTCGACGAGCACGGCGACCGCGACCGCGTGCCCGCCCGCTTTCGCGATGATGTCGAGGCATTCCTGCACGCGACCACCGCGTGTGATGACGTCCTCGACGACGAGGATCTTCTCGCCCGGCGCGAGAGTGAAGCCACGGCGCATCACGAGCACGTTGTTTTCCTTTTCCGCGAAGATGAACCGGCTCTTGAACTGCCGCGCGACTTCCTGGCCGATGACGAGGCCGCCCATCGCGGGCGCGAGCACCGTCGTGAACTGGACGCCAGCGAGCCGGTCCTTCAACAGCGCGCCGAGCCGCTCGACTTCGGGCATGTATTGGCAGACCTGGGCGCACTGGAAGAAATGCCCGCTGTGCAGGCCGGAGCGCAGCACGAAGTGGCCCTGCAGGAGCGCGCGGGTGCGTTTGAAGATGGCGATGACTTCAGCCTGGACGTCCATGGGGCCGGAAACGTGTGGCAATCGTTGGCGAAATGGAATTCATTTCTGGTCGACTCCGCATGGACTCGACTGTCGCACCTCCGCTGGAAGACGAGCTGGGTGACGTCCTGGAAAAGGCCGCTCGCCACGCGGCGATGACTTATGAGGCGATTGCGAAGGCGGCCAACGTCGAGCTCACGCGGATTCACGACGCCGTCGACTATCGGCCAGATTTGAAGCCCGCCGAAATCAGCCGCCTCGCGCGCGTGCTGGATCTCAACGAAGTCGGTCTCTGCGCGCTCGCACAAGGGGCATATCCGCGGCCGGAGATCGGCGGGCTGCCGTTTTGCCTGTTCCCGCTGCGCATGCCGTTCGGCGTCGGCGTGGCCAACGCTTACGTCCTGTCGCAGGGCGGCGACACCGGCATCCTCTTCGACACCGGAGCGAGCGGCGCCGAGTTGCGCCGCGCGTGGCCGGCGCGGATCAAGAAGCTCGCGGCGGTTTTCGTGACGCACTACGAGGCCGAGCACATCGGCGGGCTCGAGGAGGTGATGGCGGAGTTCGGCTTGAACCATTTCTACGGACCGCCCACGGGACGCTGGCCGCGCTGTCTCGGGCTGGGGGAGGGGCAAACGGTCGAAGTGGGCGGCTTCACCATCCGGGCGATGCTCACACCGGGACACGCGGCGGAGCACAACTGCTATGTCGTGGCGTGCACGGCGCGGCCGGTGCGGGACGAGTTGGTGATTTCGGGCGACCTGATTTTCGCCGGCTCGCTCGGCGGCGGATATTTTTGCTGCCAGCGCCAGCTGAAGCACGCGCGGCGCGTGCTCGAGGCGTTGCCGGCGGAGGCGCTGATCGCGCCGGGGCACGGCCCGATTTCCACGGTGGCGAACGAGCGACGCTTCAATCCGTTTCTCGGTTGAGCGCTGACTCGCCGCGCGCTCGACAGCGTGCGCGTGACGCGGTCCAATCGGCGCGCGATGAAAAAGATCAAGGTCGCGCAGTTCGGCCTCGGGCCGATCGGATTGGAATCGTTGCAACTCGCCGCGCAGCAGCCGTGGCTGGAGATCGTCGGCGCAGTCGACATCGACCCGGCGAAGGTCGGGCGCTCGTTGACGGACGTGACCGGTCTCGGTCAGCTGGACGGATTGCGCGTCGTGCGCGATTTGGAGGAATTGTTCGGCGACACGCCGCCGGAGGTGATCCTGCACACGGCCTCGTCGAATGCCGCTGTGACGCTTGCGCAGATGCGGCCGGCGTTGGAGCTCGGAGTGAGTGTGGCTTCGACGTGCGAGCAGTTGATTTTCCCGGCGTTGAAGGCGCCCGATCTGACGAAGGAATTCGATGCGCTGTGCCGCCACACCGGGGCGCGCTTGGTTGCGACGGGCGTGAATCCGGGGTTTGTCATGGATGTGCTGCCGATTGCGGTAACCGGCGTGAGTCGGAGCGTGGAGAGCATCTTCGTGGAGCGCGTGGTCGACGCCTCGACGCGGCGTCAGCCGTTGCAGGCGAAGATCGGCAGCGGGCAGGAAGCGGAGGAGTTTCGCGCGAAGCTCCAGTCGGGCAGGGCGGGACACGCGGGCTTGCTCGAGTCTGCCGCGCTGGTCGCGCACGCCATGGGTTGGGAGCTCGACAGTCTCACCGAGGAGGGCGAGCCCGTGCTCGCGGAGCGCGAAATCGTGACGCGCTTCTTCACGGTGCCGCGCGGCAAGGTGTGCGGGATTCGGCAGCGCGCGGTCGGTGCGGTCGGCGGCGTGGATCGTGTCGTGCTCGATATCGCGATGTTCCTCGGTGCGCCTGAGCCGCATGACCGCATCGTGGTCGGCGGGCGCCCGCCGCTCGACGTGTGCGTGCTGGGCGGAGTGGCTGGAGATGATGCGACGGTCGCTGCGCTCATCAACGTCGTGCCGCGATTGCTGGCGGCGGTTCCGGGAGTGCGACTGGCGACGGATTTGACGCTGCCGAAGTGGGCGGGGAATTCGTGAGGCTTGTCGCAAAAATTAGCGGCCTTACCGTGTAGGAATTTCCTATGTTTCATAGGGGAATGGTGTTGACACCACATGCTCCGCGCCAAGGTTTGTCCTTCTGATTTTCTGGCTTCCTAGCTCAATGGTAGAGCAGCTGACTCTTAATCAGTAGGTTCGGGGTTCGAGTCCCCGGGGAGCCACCAAATTTGTTGTTTGAAGTTCCGAAGTCTCAGTGCGCAGCGCGCCTTGCCGGCGTAGCTCAACGGTAGAGCACCTGTTTTGTAAACAGGCGGTTGCGGGTTCGAATCCCATCGCCGGCTCCACTTTCTTGAACCTCCGGCAGGCCCACCCCACGCCGCGCGCACGATCACTTGCCACTGCCCGATGGTGTAATGGTAGCACGAACGACTCTGACTCGTTCTGTCTAGGTTCGAGTCCTAGTCGGGCAGCCATCACAACCAATGCGCGACTCATCGCAATCGCCGAAAAAGAAAGCGCATTGACAGGGCAAAGTGATTCTCAAACTTTTTGGCTCTCGTCCGCACACACCTCTTGCCCCGTAGTTACAACGCTTTCCCCGATACGCGCCCGGCCTGCAACAAAGGCGGTCGCTCGGCGTCTAACCTCCCCGCGCGGGACGTAGTCTAGCGGCGCTTTCCAGATTTCCACCCAGATAAACTTCATTCCCGGAAAATCTAATCCCTAAATCGCACTATGATCACTGCACACCTGCCCTTGGCGTTCCTGATGAACCAGACTCCGATGGAGCTGTTCAAGCACGGCGGCCCCATCATGTGGCCCATTCTGCTCGTGTCGTTCCTCCTCATCACGGTCGCCGTCGAGCGCATCATCTTCATCATCCGTGAAGCGACCCGCCGTCAGCCCGAGGTCGTTGAGAAGATGCTTGAGAAAGTGGAGACCCGTGACGTCGACGGTGCCGTCGAGATGGGCAAGAAGAGCCAGGACTACGTCGCGCGCATCCTCGTCTACGCGCTGACCCACAAAGAGCACTCTCTCGGCAACGCCTTCACCCGCGCCGCCAATCAGGAGCTCCAGCGCTTCTCGCAAGGCCTCCCGACGCTCGACACCTGCATCACCGCCGCCCCGCTGCTCGGTCTTCTCGGCACGGTCACGGGCATGATGAACACCTTCGGCGCCCTCTCCGGCGGCGACATCGCTTCGGCGGCCGGTCAGATCACCGGTGGTGTGGCCGAGGCGCTCATCGCGACGGCCTGCGGTCTCGCGATCGCCATCACGGGCCTGCTCCCCTACAACTATCTCAATGCCCGTCTGGAAGAAGCCCGTCACGAAGTCGAAGACGCTTCCAACTCCCTCGAGATCATCATCAACAAGTCCGAGAGCGTGAACCGCTAAGCGCGGGTCACCTTATCGGTAACCCTCGACCCATCCAGACATGCACGGCGGTGGTGGTGGCACAGGCCCCGGCGGCACCAAGAAGGCGCGCATTGAGATCATCCCTCTCATTGACGTCATCTTCTTCCTGCTCGCGACGTTCGTCCTGTTCACCCTTTCCCTCAACAAATCCAACGGCCTGAACGTTCAGCTCCCGGTCTCCGCGACCGGCGAACCGCGCGATCCCGCCGGCTCGGTCACCATCACGGTGACTGACGAAGGCACCCTCGCGTGGAACAAGGACCTCGTCACCCTCGACGAGTTTCTCCAGCGCCTCCAGCAGTTCAAGGCGTCGGACCCCGAAGGTCGCATTCTCATCAACGGCGACGAACGCGCGTTTTTCGCGCAGGCGATCTATGTTTTCGATGAAGCCCGCAAAGCCGGCTTCACGAAGGTGTTCATCGAAACCCGCGCCCGCTGATCTAAGAAAACGACGCGTCGCGCGTCACTCGTTAAGCACCCTCACACATGCAGCAAGGCACCAAAATCAAAGTCGCGAAGCTCAAGAAGGCGCGCATTGAGATCATCCCGCTCATTGACGTCATCTTCTTCCTTCTCGCGACCTTCGTGCTCTTCACGCTCTCGCTGAACCGCATCAACTCCGTTCCGGTCGACCTCCCCGCTGGCGTGCCCTCCACGAACAACAAGCAGGACGAGCCAACGACCATTCAGGTTTCCGAAGCCGGTAACATCTTCTGGAACCGCGAGCTGATCGACATGCAGGAGCTGCCTGCGCGCATCGCGCACTACAAGTCGCAGACGGAGGACCCGAAAATCCTCATCGCCGGCGACGAGAAGGCGCGCTTCGGCGCGACCGTCCAGGTGCTCGACGAAATCCGCAAGGCCGGCATCCAAAAATTCTCGGTCGAAACCCGCACCCGCCCCACCGGCAAGTAATCCATGCGTAGAGATCTCATCATCGGCCTCGTCGTCTCGATCGCGCTCCACGCGACGTTCCTCTACGGCTTCAACACCAAGCCCAAGCCCAAAGCCAAAGCCGCCGAGGAAAAGACCGAACTCATCCAGATGGAGATGCCTGTCATCGAACCTGAGAAGGAGGAGACGGTGGAGGAGCTCTCCGAGGAGGCTCCCACCAACCAGCTCGCCCCGCCGAGCCTCGCCGACGTTCCATCCGTGTCCGTGACTGCCTTCACGCAGCCGCTGCAGCCTCCGCCGCCTCCCGGCCTCACCGCCGCGAAGGGCGCGATTTCGATTCCGGTCGTGAAACCCGGCACCAAGCTCGGTGCCGGCATGAAGGACCTCTTCGACGTCGCCAACCTCGACCAAGTCCCGGTCGCTCGTGTGCAAGTCGCGCCGAATTATCCGTTCGAAATGCGCCGCGCCGGCATCACCGGCACGGTCACTCTCGAATTCATCGTCTCGTCCAGTGGCGATGTGGTTGCTGTGCAGGTCGTGAAGTCCAGCCAGCGCGAGTTCGAGCAGCCCGCCATGCAGGCGGTCTCGAAGTGGAAATTCAAGCCCGGCAAGAAGGGCGGCCGCTCGGTCAACACGCGCTGCCAGATCGATATTCCGTTCACTCTCTCCGAGGACTCCTAAATCATGTCTTCCCTCCTCTCCCGCTTCTCCGCTCGCGCGCTCGCGGCTTTGGCCGTCGCGCTGCTGACCGGCAGCGCGTTCGCCCAGGCTGAGAAGCCCTACAACCTCTCCGAGCCCGTCAGCGAGTTCCTGGGCGGCCCCTACAAGACCGCTGCGGAAGCCAAGAACTACGACGCGGTCCTCACGGGCGTGGATGCCCAGATGGCCAAGCTCAAGGATCAGGGCAGTTTCGATGCCGCCGTTCTCCTGCAAATCAAAGCGCAAACGCTCCTGCAGAAGACCGACTACAGCGCCGCAATCCCGCCGCTCGAACAAGCCCTCCAGCTCTCCGAGTCGCACACGCCGAACTACTTCGAGGAGCGCACCACGCTCGAGTTCCTCTACTTCCTCGCGCAGCTCTACTATCAGGAAGCGACGACCAGCAAGAATCCGGCCGTCATTGGCGGCTACTTCGATAAAGCGGACGTCTATATGGGCCGCTGGATGAAGCTGAACAAGAAACCGAATCCCGACGCGCTCCTCTTCTACGCTTCGCTGCTCTTCAACCGCGCCGCGCAGGATACCGAGCACCCCGACGTCGAAGCCGTCAAGAAGGCCCTCGATATCGTCGACAAGGCCATGCGCATGTCGACCCGCCCGAAAGACAATCTCTACCTGCTCAAGCTCGTCTGCCTCCAGCACCTCAATCGCAACGCCGAAGCCACCGAATTGCTCGAATTGCTCGTCAAGCAGCACCCGGACAATCGCAACTACTGGCAGCAGCTCGCTGCGCTCTACCTCGGCCAGCAGCAGGACATCCGCGCCATCCTCGCCTTCGAGCGAGCCCAAGCCAATGGCTTCATGAATGCCCCGAAGGACAACTTCAACCTCGTCGGCATTCACTTCAACATCGGTCAATACGAGCGCGCCGCCGAACTTCTCGAAAAGGGCCTCCACAGCGGCACGATCGAGAACGACCAAAAAAACTGGGAACTGCTCGCCTATTCCTATCAGCAGATGAATCGGGACTTCAAAGCCATCGACACGCTCAAGGAAGCGGCGAAGGTTTTCCCGAAGGCCAACGGTCAACTCGAATATCTCATCGCCCAAAATTACTACGCGATGGAGAAGCTCGATGAAGCGCTGCCCTTCCTCCAGTCCTCCGTCAAGAAGGGCGGCGGCAACAAGCCGCACTCCACCTACCTCTTCCTCGCCTTCATCGCCTACGAATTGAAGAAGTTCGACATTGCGCTCGACGCCGCAGAACGCGCGATCGCCACGCCCGAAGGCAAAGCCGAAGGCACCCGCATGAAGCAGGCGATTCAAGACCTCATCAAGGAACGCGAAGCCAAAGCCGCGAAAGCTCTCTAACCCCTTAAACGAAACATGAACAAGATCTACATCCTGGTCCCCCTGCTTGGATTGCTCGCCTTCGGCGGCATCTACTGGAACTTCACCAAGGAATACGAGGCGAAGCAGGTCGCCGTCCGTAAGGCGAAGGACGACGAGAAGAAGGAAAAGGCCAAGAAAGACATCCTCGCTCGCGAAGCCGCAATCAAGACCGCCATCGAGGCGACGGAAAAGCGCAAGAAGGAGCGCGAAGAGAAAGAGCGCCTCGATGAAGCCAAGAAGAAGGCCCGTCTCGAAGCCGAAGACCGCCGTCAGCGCGCATTCGACGACCGCAAGCGCACGCGCGACCAGCTCGAGCGCCTCAAGAAGGACGTCGAAGGCGTCAAGGCCGAGGTTGCCAAGCTTGAGGACGAGAAGAAGAAGAATGCCGATGAGCAGGCCTTCCTCCGCACCTATGTGAAGCAGGCCGAAGCCAACGTGAAGTATTACTACGATCTCCTCGATAAGCTCGCCGCCGCCGAAGCCGCCAAGGCCGCCGCCGAAGCCGCCGCCAAGGCCCAGAAGAGCTAACCCCTTCGTTTCGCACACCCATCATGAACAAGTTTTACATCATCGTTCCCGTCGTGCTGCTCGGCGTGTTCCTGTTTTTCTACAACGGCGCGCTGAAAGAAATGCACGAAAAGGAAGTCGCGAAGCAGGTCCAGAAAGACAAAGAGAAAGCCGCCGACGACGCGCGGCGCGCCGAGATCGAAAAGAAAGCCGCCGCCGACGCCAAGAAGCGTCAGGACGAGCGTGACGCCGAAGATCGCGCCAAGGAACAGAAGAAGATCAAGGAATACGAGGACGCGATGCGCCAGCTGAAGGACGAGGCCGACAAGTATCTCGCCGAAGCCGACAAGAACCAGAAGGACGCCAACGCCCTCGAGCTCCAGCTCAACGATCTCCGCTCCCTCAAGGAGAAGACCAATCGCGAAGCCTTCGAGCTCTCGAAGCAGGTCGAACTCGCCAAGATCGCGCGCCGCAATGCGGAGCTCGAAATCCAGCGCATGGTCGACATGGTGGCCACGAAGGTTGGCGCCAGCTCGTTCGCCGCGATGCCGCCGCCGCCCGCGCCGAAGAACTGATTTCTCCCTGACATGAACTTTCAGCCGCGTCGCGAGACGCGGCTTTTTTCTTTTCCTGCGCGTGACGTGTGCAGCGACAAGATTCTGCTTGCTTCGCCCTCGCGCAGGCGACTGATTAACCGCTCTCTTCCGCTGTCGGGGCGTAGCTTAGCCTGGTAGAGCGCTACGTTCGGGACGTAGAGGTCGTGAGTTCGAATCTCACCGCCCCGACCATTTTCGCCGCCTTTTCAGGCGGCGTTTGTGTTTCTGGTCGTCGCTTGGGCGGGATCGCGGTTTGGTCGGTAGAGCCTCACGAAGTCGCTTTCCACCCGCCTCGCCCCGAGAAAGAGAAACGCCGCGCGTGCGAAACCACTGAATGCCCCCAATCCGACGCCGAGCCCGAGATGCCGTCCGTCAGGATATGCGCAAAGTGCGGGGAAAAATAGAAAGGAGGCGAGCAGCCAGATCGACTCTCTTTTCGATAGATACTCCAGGCTCAGCCAAACAGAGATGCGAGAATCCTGATCGGCGCGAAGCAGCACTTGCGCTGGATAGCGAAACGGACCGGAACGGCCGTGGGGAGGCGCAGAGCACAGCAAGTCAGCGCCGTCCCGTCTCAGCGTGCCTCGAATGTGTTTCCAGTGCTGCATGGCCTTTCCCAAGGTCGACAAGGCCTCATCAGTGGTGCGGAAGCCTTGGGCGAGGAGCGTCTCTTTCGTGAGCATTTGATGCCGTCTGATCTGGCTGAGATGGTGATGCTCGAGTCTTACGCCTTTCAACCACGTTCAGATGAAGCTTCTCGAGGTGCCAAACGAAACAACCCGCGCTGCACCGCGCGGGTTGTGTTTTGCAGTTGGGACTATGGCCCCAGGTTCACTCCCGCCAGAGCTGGAGCGAACGAAGGTAGTTGCCGCGTTCGTAGGCTTCGGGGTCCGGGCAGTTGCGCAGGCTGAGCGCGCCGCGCATCTCGGACACCGAGGTGTATTCGAACTTGTCCATCCAGAGCTTCAGCTCGGTGAGGATGTTGCCGAGCGTGTCCGGGCCGTCGCGCAGGAGCGCGGCGACCACTTGGACGGCGTCGGCGCCGGCGAGCAGAGCCTTCACAACCTCGGCGGCGCTGTGCACGCCGCCGGAGCACGCGAGGCTCAGCTTCACCTGGTCGCGGAGCAGCGCAAGCGCGCGGAGGCGCAGGCGCAGGTCCTCGGGCGAGGAGAGGCCGAGTCGCGGCACGACGTCGAAGGTCTCGATGTCGATCTCGGGTTGGAAGATCCGGTTGAACAACACGACGCCGTTCACGCCGACCGTCTCGAGTTCGGCCACGAGATGGACGGGCGAGGTGAAGAACGGCGAGAGCTTCATCGCGATCGGGATCTGGACGCTGGCGCGCACGGTGCGGGCGATCTCGAGCACCCGGTCTTCGATCTCGGCGGACGATTCGTCGCGCCGGGTGGCGAAGAAGTAGGTGTTGAGTTCGATCGCGTCGGCGCCGGCCTTCTCCATCAGGCGCGCGTAGTCCGTCCAGGAACCGAGGTGCGTGCCGTTGAGCGACGCGATCACGGGCAGGTTGGTGGCGGCCTTGATGGCGGTGAGGCGGTCGAGGTATTCGTCCGGCCCGAGCAGGTAGTCCTGCCCTTGCGGGAAGAACGACGTCGCTTCGGCGAAGTTGTCCTGCCAGCGCTCGATGTGGCGCGAGACCGCGACGGCGTTGCCCTCGATCTGTTCGGCGAACAGCGAGTGCATGACGATCGCGGACGCGCCGGCATCCTCGAGCTTGCGGATGTTATCCAGGCGCATCGCGAGGGGCGACGCGCCGGGCATCAGCGGGCTCTTGAGCTCGAGGCCGAGATACTTGGTCGTGAGGTTCATGGGGTGGGGCGGGGTTCCTCAGTTGTTCGGTTTGACCTCGGTCGCCGGCGCGGCCGGGGCGGCGGGCTTCGGTGCGGCGGCGTTGGCCGCGAGCTGCTGGTAGCTGGCGACGCGCTTGTCGACGGCCTTCTGGGCTTGGTCGGCGAGGTTCGCGGCGCGCTCCGGGTTGGCCTTGAAGAGGACCTGGTAGCGCAGCTCATTCTTCGTGTAGGCGCTGAGCGGCTGCTTGGGGGCGCCGGAGTCCATGATGTCGACCGGCAGGTTCTTCGCAGCGCGCTCCGGATCGTGACGGAACAGCGGCCAGTAACCGGTATCGACCGCGAGTTTTTGTTGGTCGAGGCCGGCGGAGAGGCCGTAGCCGTGCGCGATGCAGTGCGAGTAGGCGATGATCAGGGACGGGCCGGGGTGTTTTTCGGCTTCGATGAAGGCCTGCACCGTCTGGCTGTCCTTGGCGCCGAGAGCGACGCGGGCGACGTAGACGTGGCCGTAATGGGCGGCCATCTGCGCGAGGTCCTTTTTGTCGGTGTCCTTGCCGGCAGCGGAGAACTTCGCGACTGCGCCGAGCGGCGTGGACTTCGAGCGCTGGCCGCCGGTGTTCGAGTAGACCTCGGTGTCGAGGACGAGGATGTTGACCTTGCGGCCGCTTGCGAGGACGTGGTCGAGGCCGCCGAAGCCGATGTCGTAGGCCCAGCCGTCGCCGCCGATGATCCACACGGACTTCTTTACGAGGTAGTCCGCGAGTTCGAGCAGGCGCTTGGCGCGTTCGTCGCTGGCGAGGGCGGGGAGGAGTTTCTTCAGCGCCGCGACATGGCCGCGCGCAGTGGCGATGCCGGCGTCGGTGAGTTGGTCGGCGGCGGTGATGCCGTTGACGATTTCAGCGGGCAGTTGCGGCGCGAGTTCCTTGAGGAGTTGCTGCGACTGGACGGCGAGTTGGTCGACGCCGGCGCGGATGCCGAGGCCATATTCGGCGTTGTCCTCGAAGAGCGAGTTGGACCAGGCCGGGCCGCGGCCGTCACGATTGGTCGTGTAGGGCGTGGTGGGCAGGTTGCCGCCGTAGATCGAGGAGCAGCCGGTGGCGTTGGCGACGAGCAGGCGATCACCGTAGAGCTGGGTGAGCAGCTTCAGGTAAGGCGTTTCGCCGCAGCCGGTGCAGGCGCCGGAGAACTCGATGAGCGGCTCGCGGAATTGCGTGCCCTTGACCGTATCCTCGAGCAGCGCGGCGGGAGCCGGCGGGAGCTGGAGGAAGAAGTCGAAGTTCTCGCGCTCCTTGGCCAGCAACGGCTCGATCGGCGCCATCATGAGCGCCTTGCGCTTGAGGTCGGTCTTGTCCTTCGCCGGGCAGACCTTGTGGCAAAGCGTGCAACCGGTGCAGTCTTCGGGCGCGACTTGGATCGAGTATTGGTAATTCGGCGCGGCGGCGCTCTTGAGCTTGGTGCTCTTGAACGTTTCGGGCGCGCTGGCCTTGTCGGCGTCGGGGAAGGCGGCGCAGCGGATGGCGGCGTGCGGGCAAACCATCACGCACTTGTTGCACTGGATGCAGAGCGCGGGGTCCCACGTGGGGATTTCAAGCGCGATGTTGCGCTTTTCCCACTTCGTCGTGGCGGTTGGCCAGGTGCCGTCGACCGGGAACGCGCTGACGGGCAGCTCGTCGCCGCGGTTGGCGAGCATCATGGACGTGACGCGCTGGACGAATTCCGGCGCGGATTTCGCGACGACGGGTGGGCGCGAGAAGCGCGCCGTGACCGCGGCCGGGACGGCGACTTCGTGCATCGCGGCGAGAGCGGCGTCGACGGCGGCGTTGTTCTTTGCGACGACGGCGTCGCCCTTCTTGCCGTAGGTTTTCTTGATCGCGTATTTGATGGCGGCGATCGCTTCGTCGCGCTTCAGCACGCCCGAAAGCGCGAAGAAGCACGTCTGCATGATCGTGTTGATCTGGCCGCCCATGCCGGCGGCGCGGGCGACGGTGTAGGCGTCGATCGAGTAGACCTTGAGCTTGAGATCGATGATGCGCGCTTGGACTTCGCTCGGGAGGCGGTCCCAGACCTTGTCGGCGGGTGTCGCAACATTGAGGAGCAGCGTCGCGCCCGGGCGGGCTTGCGCGAGGACTTCCATGCGCTCGACGAACGGGAAGTGGTGCACCGCGACGAAGTCGGCGTTGGCGATCAGATACGGCGCGCGGATCGGCTTCGGGCCGAAGCGCAGGTGCGAAATGGTCATCGCGCCGGACTTCTTGGAGTCGTAGACGAAGAAGCCCTGGGCGTTGAGGTCGGTGCCTTCGCCGATGATCTTGATCGAGTTCTTGTTCGCGCCGACGGTGCCGTCCGCGCCGAGGCCGAAGAACATCGCGCGGCGCGTGTCGTCGGTTTCGAGATCGAATTTCTCGTCGTAGGGGAGGGAGAGCTTGGTGACGTCGTCGTTGATGCCGACGGTGAAACGCTTCTTCGGCGAAGCGGTGGCGAGATCGTCGTAGACGGCCTTGGCCATCGCCGGTGTGAATTCCTTCGAGCCGAGGCCGTAGCGGCCGCCGACGAGTTCCACTTTGCCCACGCGGTCGCTCTCGTAGAGCGCGGCGGCGACGTCGAGGAACAGCGGTTCGCCGATCGCGCCGGGCTCCTTCGTGCGGTCGAGCACGGAGATCTTGCGGACTGTCTTCGGCAGCGCGGCGAGGAGGGCGTTGGCGTCGAGCGGGCGGTAGAGGCGGACTTTGAGCACGCCGGTCTTCTCGCCCTTGGCGTTCAGCCAGGCGGAAGTCTCGGCGACGGTCTCGGCGCCAGAGCCCATGACGACGACGACGCGATCGGCATCTGGCGCGCCTTCGTAATCATACAGCTTGTAAGCGCGGCCGGTGCGGACGGCGAAGCTATCGAACAGTTCCTGCACGACGCCGGGGACGGCATCATAGAACTTGTTCGCGCCTTCGCGGGCTTGGAAAAACACGTCGGGATTCTGCGCAGTGCCGCGGATCGACGGACGATCGGGCGTCAGCGCTTTTTGGCGGAAGGCCTCGATCGCACCCTGCGGCAGGAGCGCGCGCAGGTCGTCGTCGGAGAGGAGGTTGATCTTCTGCACCTCGTGCGAGGTGCGGAAGCCGTCGAAGAAGTGGATGAACGGCACGCGCGTGCGGAGCGTCGCGGCGTGGGCGATGGCCGAGAAGTCGAGCGCTTCCTGCACCGAGTTGGCGCAGAGCATCGCGGAGCCGGTCTGGCGGCAGGCCATGACGTCGCCGTGGTCGCAGAAGATCGACAACGCGTGCGTCGCAAGCGAGCGCGCGGTGACGTGCAGCACGAAGGGATGCAGCTCGCCCGCGATCTTGTAGAGATTCGGGATCATGAGCAGCAGGCCCTGCGAGGCGGTGAACGAGCTGGCGAGTGCGCCGGCGTTCAGCGCGCCGTGCAGTGCGCCGGCCGCGCCACCCTCGGATTGCATCTCGATGACCTCGGGCACGTGATTCCAGAGGTTTTTGCGGCCTTGGGCCGACCATTCGTCGACCCATTCGCCCATCGGCGACGACGGCGTGATCGGATAGATGGCGAACAGTTCGCTGAGGCGATATGCGACGGTGGCGACAGCCTCATTGGCGTCCAAGGTCGCGGTTTGCGGAACAGGGCGTGAGATCATGGTGGAAAGCTGCGGCAAGGCCGCGCCTCTGTTGTATCCGCTCCGATGCCTGCTCTCTCCGCGTCCTTTGCGCATTCGTGCGCACTGTCTTCGCCGATGCGGGTGCAGCGTATTTTCGCTGCGTAAATCGCTGCCGGTCAGGTGACGCGTCGCGCCGGTCTGAGTTTGGAATCTGGGCGATTGTTTGACCAATTTCCCCTTGCCAACGCGGGCGCGGCTCTCTGTTTTCGTCCGCTCTCGTCATGCAAAAGACCAAAAAGTCCGTCGCCAAGCGCTTCAAGCTGTCCGCCAAGGGCAAGCTGATCCGCCGCACGCCCGGCTTCCGTCACCTGCTGGCCGCGAAGAGCACGAAGTCCAAACGCCGTGCTTCCCGCGACAAGCTCGTGGCCGATGGCCATGCGGAGCCGCTCAAGCGCTGCCTCCCGTTCGGCCTCTAAAACCAGCCGCAACGAAAACCACAACTTCGCCAGGCGGGTGAACGTCTAACGAACCGACCCGCCGGCGACCCAAACCAAAACTAAACATGGCTCGTGTCACCAACTCCCCCGCGTCGCGCAAGCGCCGCAAGAAAGTGCTGAAATACGCCAAGGGCTATTTCGGCAACAAATCGAAGCTGTTCCGCTACGCCAAGGAAGCGGTCCAGCACGCTTGGCAATACGCCTACGCTGACCGCAAGAAGAAGAAGGCCAACATGCGTGGCCTTTGGATCGTGCGTCTCAATGCGGCGTGCCGCGAAGCCGGCATCAGTTACAGCCGCTTCATCGAAGGCCTCAAGGCCGCCAACATCCTGCTCGACCGTCGCGCTCTCTCCGAGATCGCGATCGCCGATGCCGTCGCTTTTAAGGCCCTGGTCGCAAAAGCCCAGGACGCGTTGAAGGCGAAGGCCGCCAAGGCCTGAGCAACACACACGCGAGCCGGCTAGAGGCTCGCCTTCGGTTTAACAACCACTTCCCTGAAGGACGGGCTGCCCACAGCGCCCGTCCTTTTTCTTTTCCCGATGCAAGACACCCTGAACGCCCTCCTCGCCAAGGCGCCCGCGGAACTCGCGGCGCTGAAGTCGCGTGCCGAATTCGAGGCCGCCAAGGCCCGCTACGTCGGCCCCAACGGCGAGTTCACCGCCTTGATGAAGCAGCTCGGCACCGTGCCGAAGGAGCAGCGCCCCGTCATGGGCAAGCTCATCAACGAGGCCAAAGGCCAACTGCAAGCCCAGCTCGATGCCACGCTCGCGCGCATCGCCGACGCCGAGATCGCCGCCCAACTCGGGGCCGCCGTCGATCCGACACTCCCGTCGCCCGATGCCGGCCCCGGCACCTACCACCCGCTCACGCAGGTCCGCGAAGAGATGTGCCGCATCATGCGCAAGGCCGGCTTCACCGTCGTCGAAGGCCCGGAGGTCGAGACGGAGTATTACTGCTTCGACGCGCTCAACACCGCGCCCGATCACCCCGCCCGCGACGCGCAGGACACGTTCTATTTCCCGGAGGCCGCGCGCTTCGGCAACGTCTTGCGCAAGGTCGACGGCGAGAAATACCTCCTCCGCACGCACACCTCCTCCGTGCAGATCCGCACGATGCTGAAAGGCCAGCCGCCCATTCGCGTGATCTCGCCCGGCCGCGTCTATCGCCGCGACACCACCGACGCCACGCACAGCGCCAACTTCCATCAACTCGAGGGCCTCTACGTCGACAAGAACGTCACCGTGCGCGACCTGAAGGCGATGCTCGACTACATCTTCGCCTCGCTGCTCGGCAAAGGCACGACGACGCGCTTCCGCCCGCACTATTTCAGTTACACCGAGCCGTCCTTCGAGGTCGATCTCTCCGCCAAGCACCTCCCGAAGGTGAACAAGGAATGGATCGAGATCGGCGGCTGCGGCATGGTCGATCCGGCCGTGTTCGAGGCCGTCGGCTACGACACCAACGTCTGGACCGGCTACGCCTTCGGCATGGGCCTCGAGCGCCTCGCGATGCTGGTCTACGGCATCGATGACATCCGCTATTTCTACCAGAACGACGTCCGCTTCCTGAAACAGTTCGCCTGAGTTGATCCTAAACACAGAGGACGCAGAGGTCACAGAGCCTCCGTGTTCTCTGTGCTCTCTGTGTTAAAAATCCTTCCGTGAAAATTTCCCTCAACTGGCTCAAACAATACGTGAACCTCGACGGCGTCTCCGTCGACGAGCTCAAGCGCGCGATCACTTTCGTCGGCTTCGAGGTCGAAGGCGTCGCCACCGCCGGCCTCCAGCCGCTGCAGCATGTCGTCGTCGGCGAGATCAAGACGCGCGAGAAGATTCCCAACCTCAAAAAGGAAATCTCGCTCTGCACCGTCGACGTCGGAGCCGACCACGGTGGCATCCGCCAGATCGTGTGCGGCGCGCCCAATTGCAATCCCGGCAACCGCGTGCCGGTCGCGCTCCCGGGCGCGGTTCTCCCCGGCGGCTTCGCCATCGCGCTGCGCAAAACCTACGGTCACGAATCGCAGGGCATGATGTGCGCCGCCGACGAACTCGGCCTCGGCGACGATCACGCCGGCCTGCTCCTGCTCGATCCGGCCACGCCGATCGGCACGCCGATCAACGCCGTGCTGCCTCCGGGCGACACCGTGTTCGACATCGAGATCACGCCGAACCGCCCCGACGCGCTCAGCCACATCGGCATCGCGCGCGAGATCGCCGCGTGGTTCCGCAAAGACCTCTGCTACCCGCAGGTCAAATTCCGCAACGAGACGCAGGGCTTCCGCGGCGACATCCTCGCCGATATCCGCGTCGAGGCGCCCGAGGATTGTCCGCTTTACATCGGCATCGCCATCGCCGGCGTGAAGGTGGGCCCGAGCCCCGCGTGGATGCAGGAGCGCCTGAAGGCCGTCGGACTGCGCCCGATCAACAACCTCGTCGACGTGGGCAACTACGTGATGCTCGAGCTCGGCCAGCCGTTGCACGTCTTCGACGCCAAGAAAATCGGCGGCCGCAAGGTCGTCATCCGCCGCGCTGTCGACGGCGAAAAACTCACCACGCTCGACGGCAAGGAGCGCGCGCTGAACAGCCGCATGCTCGTCATCGCCGACGAGAAGAGCCCGATGGTCGTCGCCGGCATCATGGGCGGCGCCAACGCGGAGGTCGACGCGACCACGACCGACGTTGTCCTCGAAGCCGCTTACTTCCGCCCGCAGTCGATCCGCTGGACTTCCAAGCGCCTCGGCCTCGCGTCCGATTCTTCGTATCGCTTCGAGCGCGGCGTCGATCCGCACAGCACGCTCGAGGCCGCCGGCCGCGCGGTAGATCTGTTGCTCGAAACCGCCGGTGGCACTGTCGTCGGGCCGTCGTTCAAGGTCGGCGGCGAGCAGCCGTGGTCGCGCGAGATCAAGGTCACGCCAGCCTACATCCGCGCGCGCCTCGGCTTTGAAATCGCCGACGCCGAAATTCGCGCCGCTCTCACCGCGCTCAACCTCGCCATCGTGGGCGAGAGCCAGCTGGTCGATGGCACGCCCGAGTGGACCGTCGATGTTCCCAGCTACCGCGGCGACCTCGACCGCCCGATCGATTTGGTCGAGGAGGTCCTGCGCATCTACGGCACGGAGAAAGTCCCGCCCGCGCCCGCCGTCGGCCCTGCGCTGCCGGAAGCAGAGGACGACCCGATCGCGGTGTTCAACCGCAAGGTCACCGACTACCTCGTCGGCCAGCATTTTCACGAGTGTGTGAACTACACGCTGCGTTCCGCCAAGGAGCTCAAGACCTGGGTCTCCGATGCTGCGGCCCAGGAGCTCGCGCTCTCGAACCCGTTCGTCGAGGACCAGTCGAGCCTGCGTCCGACGCTCGTGCTCGGACTGCTCGAATCGCTCAAGCTCAACCAGTCCCGCGGCCTCTCCGTGTCGCGCCTGTGCGAGACCGGTCGCGTCTTCGTCGAGATGAACGGCACGGTGCACGAGTGCGTCGGCGTCGGCTTCATCGTCGCCCACAACCCGAAGGATCGCGCCTGGCTCGCGCGGCCGGAGCCGGATTTCTTCTCCGTGAAACGGCACCTGGAAATCCTGCTCGCGCAGGCCGGCCTCAACCTGAACGCCCAGCCGATCGTGCCGGTCACCGGTGCGTTCTGGGGGTGGCAGGAAGGGCACGCCGCCGCAGCAGGTGAGATGAAGGACGGCTGGGCCGCGCGCTTCGGCCTGCTCAACCTCGCCATGGTCCGCGCGGCCGGCGTCGAGGGCAAGGTCTGGGGCGGCATGTTCGCGATCCTGCCGGACAAGCTCTCGGCTGAGAGCGGGCACCGCCGGTTCCAGAACTTCAGCCTGTTTCCCGCCGCGTTGCGCGACATCGCGCTCGTGGTCGACGCGACGCGCCACGCCGAGGAGGTCCGCCAGCAGCTCCTGCAGGTCGCCCGCCAGGCCGCGACAAAGTTCGCAGTCGAAAGCGTGGACGTGTTCGACGTCTACCAAGGCACCGGCCTGCCCGAAGGAAAGAAGAGCGTGGCCTTCTCGCTCTCGTTCCGCTCCGCCGAGCGCACGCTCACCGACGACGAGGTCAACGTGGCCTTCGCCGAAATTCAGAAGAAGATCGTCGCCGACGGCACGATGGCGGTGCGCGCGTAGCGCGGGCTGCTTGATTCACTTCCAAGCCGGGCGCTTGCGCCCGGCTTTTTTGTGCCCATCTTGGGGTGCATGAAATCCACGACTACCCCGGGAATGACGCGTCGCGATGCTCTCAAAACCCTCGGCGCCGGCGTGGCGCTCGCCAGCCTCGGCGCGATGAACGTGCGTGCCGTCGCCGGTGAAACCGCCACTGTCGCCAGCGGCACCACACTCGGTTGGGAATTGCCGAAACTGCCCTATGCCTACGCCGCGCTCGAGCCGCACATCGACGCGCGCACGATGGAGATTCACCACTCGAAGCACCACCAGGCCTACATCACGAACGCGAAGAAGCTCCTCGTGTCGCACCCGGAACTACTCGCGAAAGGCCCCGAAGCGCTCGTGCGCGATCTGGCCAGCGTGCCCGAAGCGATCCGCACCGGCGTTCGCAACAACGCTGGCGGCCATGTGAACCACACCTTCTTCTGGAACCAGCTCGCGCCCGCCGGTTCGTCCGCGCTCGGCGAAAAGCTCGCAGCGGCCATCGCACGTGATCTCGGTTCGCTCGAGGACTTCAAAAAGCAGTTCGCTGACGCGGCGATGAAGCGCTTCGGCAGCGGCTGGGCGTGGCTCAGCGTGAAGGGCGGCAAGCTCGTCGTGCACTCGACCGCCAATCAGGATTCGCCGCTCAGCGAAGGTCTAACGCCCGTGCTCGGTCTCGACGTGTGGGAGCACGCCTACTACCTGCATTACCAGAATCTGCGCGGCGATTACGTGAAAGCGTATTGGAACGTCGTGAATTGGGCGCAGGCCGAAGCGAACTACGCGCTGGCCATGCGCGGGTGAGCGGGAAATGGACGCTGTTGCGAAAGGCTTCGAGAAAGCCGGCCTGTCGTCCGCGCGCCGTCACTTGTTCCTCTGCCGCGGCCCCGAGTGCTGCGCGCTCGAGGACGGCGAGCGGACGTGGCAGCACCTCAAGGCCGAGGTGAAGGCGCACAATCTGCCCGTGATGCGCACGAAGGCGGACTGCCTGCGCGTGTGCACCGAGGGCCCGTGGCTCGTGGTGTATCCGGAAGGCGTGTGGTATTCGCAGGTGACGCCGGAGCGCTTCGACCGCATCCGGCGCGAGCATCTGCAAGGCGGCGTGCCGGTCGCCGAGTGGGTGCGCGCGACGCAGCCGCTCGCGGGCGGCGTGCATTGACGCTCGCGCAGTTGCAGGTGGTCGCCGCGATCCCGGGCGCGGCAGGCGTGCGCAGGCGGGATTCAGTTGTTCGCGATACCGTCGTCGGACAGCTCGCCCTGTAGTTTTTTGCGCAGGCGCTGCTGCTCGATGTCGAGCCGCAGTTGCGCAGCGAAGAGCTTCAGACGCTGGCGCGTGTCGAGTTCCTCGAGCAGGCGCTGTTTCACTTTCGTGTCGTCGCAAAGGTTGAACACGGCCACGTCGGCGAAGGTGTCGAAGTCTTCGATGCTCTCGAGAAATTGCGTCATGCCTTTCGGGCCGGGAGCGCCGAGACGGCGGCGCAGGTTCAGCAGCCGCAGCACTTCGAGGCGCATGATTTCGAGTTGGGTGTGATTGCCACCGCGCACGCTTGCGAGCGGTTGCACGGCGATCATCCGATACGGCACCTCGCGGAGGATTTCGCGAATCTCGACCCGGCAGACGCCTTGGAGCAGGAGATTGGAAGTGCCGTCGTCGGCTTCCTGACAGGCGCGCACAATCCCGACCGAAGCGATGCGATGCGGCGGCTCGACGGCACCGGGCTCGTCCGTGCGCGCCGCGTCGAGATGCGCGACGGCAAAAAGCCGGTTCGTCGCCAACACGTCGCGCAGCATAGCCCGATAGCGGGACTCGAAGATGTGGAGTGGGAGAAGAGATTGCGGAAAAAACACCGTGTTCGGCAGCGTCATCACCGGCACGGCGTCTGGCATTTCAATCGTCTCCATGCGGGCAACTTAGGCCCTCGGACGCGGAAAACAAACGCGACGTGTGGCACAGTGTGACAGCGCGCCGCGGCGCGCTGTGTGACATAGTGGCCCGTGGGGCAGTGGAATGGAGCAAAGGTCGGGTCTCGGAAATCGCGTAAGATGTTATTGTTCAGTATTCGACAAATTGCATGAACACTGGGCACGCCCTTTGCGAAGAGGCTGGCATCATGAGCAGAATTCTAGGCATCGATTTGGGCACAACGAACTCGTGCATGGCCGTCATGGAGGGTGGCGAGCCGGTGGTTATCCCGAACGCCGAGGGTGCCCGCACCACGCCGTCCATCGTCGCATTCACCAAGAGCGGTGAGCGCATCGTCGGCCAGGCCGCCAAACGCCAGGCGGTGACAAACCCGAAGAACACGATTTTCTCCGCGAAGCGTCTTATCGGCCGCAAATTCACGGAAGTCTCCGAAGAGGCGAAGAACCTCCCTTACAAGGTCGTGGCCGGCAAAAACGGCGACGCCTACATCGAGGTGCAGGCCGGCGACAAGACCGAGACCTTCGCGCCGCAGCAGATCGCGGCCTTCGTGCTCGGCAAGCTGAAGGCCGACGCCGAGTCCTACCTCGGTGAGAAGGTCACGCAGGCCGTCATCACTGTCCCCGCTTACTTCAACGACGCGCAGCGCCAAGCCACCAAGGATGCCGGCAAGATCGCCGGCCTCGAAGTGCTCCGCATCATCAACGAGCCGACGGCAGCGTCGCTCGCCTACGGCCTCGACAAGAAGAAGGACGAGAAGATCGCGGTGTTCGACCTCGGCGGCGGCACGTTCGACGTGTCGATCCTCGAGATCGGCGACGGCGTCTTCGAGGTGAAGGCCACCAACGGCGACACGCATCTCGGCGGTGACAACTGGGACGACGCCATCATCTCGTGGCTCGTCGAGAGCTTTAAGAAGGAAAACGGCATCGACCTCCGCAAGGACGCCATGGCGCTCCAGCGTCTGAAGGAAGAGGCCGAGAAGGCGAAGATCGCCCTCTCGTCCGCCACGACCTACGACATCAACCTGCCGTTCATCACGGCGGACGCGTCGGGCCCGAAGCATCTCAATCTCCAGCTCACGCGCGCCCAGATGGAGCGCATCTGCGATCCGCTCTTCGAGCGCTGCCTCCAGCCGTTCAAGAACTGCATCAAGGACGCCGGCGTTTCGACCGACAAAATCGACGAGCTCGTCCTCGTCGGCGGCATGACCCGCATGCCGAAGGTCGTCGATATCGCGAAGAATCTCGGCGGCAAGCCCCCGCATCAAGGCGTCAACCCCGACGAAGTCGTCGCGGTCGGTGCGGCCATCCAAGGCGGCGTGCTTAAGGGCGAGGTTCGCGACGTGCTCCTCCTCGACGTCACGCCGCTCACTCTCGGCATCATGACCGCGGGCGACGTTTCGACGCCGATGATTCCGCGCAACACCACGATCCCGACGAAGAAGGCGCAGGTGTTCTCCACTTACTCGGACAACCAGCCCGGCGTCGAAATCGTCGTCCTCCAAGGCGAGCGCCCGATGGCGCGCGACAATAAGATCCTCGGCACGTTCAAGCTCGACGGCATCCCGCCGGCGCCGCGCGGCACGCCGCAGATCGAAGTCACCTTCGACATCGACGCCAACGGCATCCTCCACGTCACCGCGAAGGACCTCGGAACCGGCAAAGACCAGAAGATCACGATCCAAGGTTCCTCCGGTCTCTCGAAGGAAGAAGTCGAGAAGATGACCCGCGAAGCCGAGGCCAACGCCGCCGAAGACGCCAAGCGCAAGGAATCCGCCGAGGCGAAAAACCAGCTCGATACGACCATCTACCAACTCGAAAAGACCCTCAAGGACGCGGGCGACAAGATCCCCGCCGACGTGAAGGGCAAGTTCGAGACCGCCCTCGCGGACGCGAAGAAGGACCTCGAGTCCAACGACGTCGTCCGCATGAAGGCCGCGCTGGAAAACCTCCAGAAGATCGGCGCCGAGCTCTACCAGCAGGCCCAGGCCGCGGGCGGCGCCGCCGCCGGCGCGCAGCCGAACGCGGGCGCCGGAGCTTCTGCTTCCGAGCCGAAGAAGGCCAAGAAGGCCGACGGCAAAGTCGTCGATGCCGACGTCGAGATCGTCGACGAGGACAAGAAGTAAGCCCATTCACCGTGAACCCGCGCCGCACGCTGCGACCGGGTTCGCTTCATTTTCTCCCCAATCAACCTCCAACTAAACCCACTAAACCAACATGGCTAAAGTGAACATCAAACCCATCGGTGATCGCGTGCTCGTGCAGCACATCGAGGAAAAAGAGCAGGTCCGCGGTGGCATCATCATCCCGGATTCCGCCAAGGAAAAGCCGCAGGAGGCCAAGGTCATCGCCCTCGGCACCGGCAAGAAGGACGAGAGCGGCAAAGTCACGCCTTTCGAAGTGAAGGTCGGCGACCGCGTGCTCATCTCCAAATACGGCGGCACCGAAGTGAAGATCGAGGACCAGAAGTATACGCTGGTCCGCGAAGACGACATCCTCGGCGTCATCGGCTGATTTCTTCCGCTTCAACTTAAACCTTAAACTTCAACTTACTCTAGTATCATGGCAGCCAAACAACTCCTGTTCGACGAGGCCGCTCGTCAGAAAGTTCTCCGTGGCGTCGAGCTCCTCTCGCGCGCGGTGAAAGTCACCCTCGGGCCCAAGGGCCGCAATGTCGTCATCGACAAGAAATTCGGTTCCCCGACCGTCACCAAGGACGGCGTCACTGTCGCGAAGGAAGTCGAGCTTCCCGATCCCTACGAGAACATGGGCGCGCAGATGGTGAAGGAAGTCGCCTCCAAGACCAGCGACAGCGCCGGCGACGGCACCACCACCGCCACCGTGCTCGCCGAAGGCATCTATCGCGAAGGCCTGAAGAACGTCACCGCCGGCTCCAACCCGGTTTACCTGAAGCGCGGCATCGACAAGGCCGTTGAGGCCGCCGTCGCCGAGCTCGCGAAAATCTCCAAGAAGGTCAACGACCGCGAAGAGATCCGCCAGGTCGCCACCGTTTCCGCCAACTGGGACACCGCCATCGGCGAGATCATCGCCGACGCGATGGACAAGGTCGGCAAGGACGGCACGATCACGGTCGAAGAGGCCAAGTCCATCGAGACCACCCTCGACGTCGTCGAAGGCATGCAGTTCGACAAGGGCTACCTCTCGCCCTACTTCGCGACCAACATGGAAGCCCAGGAGGCCGTCCTCGAAGACGCCTACGTGCTCATCCACGAGAAGAAGATCTCCAACCTCCAGGAGCTCCTCCCGCTCCTCCAGACCGTCGCGAAGAGCGGCAAGCCCCTCCTCGTCATCGCTGAAGAGGTCGAAGGCGAAGCCCTCGCCGCGCTCGTCGTGAACAAGATTCGCGGCACCCTCAACGTGTGCGCCGTCAAGGCCCCCGGCTTCGGCGACCGCCGCAAGGCCATGCTCGAGGACATCGCGGTCCTCACCGGCGGCAAGTGCATCACCGAGGACCTCGGCCTCAAGCTCGAGAACCTCACCGTCTCCGACCTCGGCAAGGCCAAGCGCATCGTCGTCGACAAAGAGAACACCACCATCGTCGAAGGCTCCGGCAAGGGCTCCGACATCCAGGGCCGCGTGAAGCAAATCCGTCGTCAGATCGACGAAACCACCTCCGACTACGATCGTGAGAAGCTCCAAGAGCGCCTCGCGAAGCTCGCCGGTGGCGTTGCCGTCATCAATGTCGGCGCCGCCACCGAAGCCGAGATGAAGGAAAAGAAGGCTCGCGTCGAAGACGCCCTCCACGCCACGCGCGCCGCGGTTGAGGAAGGCATCGTCGCCGGCGGCGGCGTCGCTCTCCTCCGCACCGCGAAGGTCATCGAGAACCTGAAGCTCGAAGGCGACGAAGCCTTCGGCGCCCAGATCGTGCGTCGCGCCATCGAGCACCCGATCCGCATGCTCTGCACCAACGCCGGCGTCGATAGCGGCGTCGTCGTCAAGGAGGTCCTCGCGGGCAAGGGCAACTTCGGCTACAACGTCGCCACCGGCGACTTCGAAGACCTGGTCAAGGCCGGCGTCGTCGACCCGACCAAGGTTACCCGCACTGCGCTGCAGAACGCCGCGTCGATCTCGGGCCTCCTGCTCACCACCGAGTGCATGATCACGGAGATTCCTGAAAAGGAAAAGGCTCCGGCCATGCCCGCCGGCGGCGGCATGGGCGGCATGGATTACTAAGCCGATGCGTAGGGGCGCAGTCTTGCTGCGCCCATGCCCTCAGCCTCCAGCCCACAACTTCAAGGCGCGCTCTATGGAGCGCGCCTTTTCTTTTGCGCAGGCAGAGCGTGTGGTTCTCGCGCAGTCAAGCTCGCCGCTTCATCTAATCGGTGTGGTTTGAGCGACTGACGGGAGTGATGAGGCCGGTAGTTTCGCATGCAACACTCACGGGCCCTCACCGAAGAAACCCGCCGCCATGCAGCTCTCGCTCCGCAGAATCGTCCACCTTGTCGTCTGCGCACTCGCGTTCGTCGTCCCCGCGTCGGCACAGGATGCCGCATCCCCGGGCGCGGACGCGGTTCGATTGCAGCACCTCCGAGCGGTGATCGCGCATCACGATGAGCTGTATTTCAAGAAGGCGGCCCCCGAGATCACCGACGCGGAGTATGACGCCCTCAAGCGCGAGCTCCGCACGCTTGAGCAGCGTCTTCTGTCGGATGATCGGGAAAAACCTGAAAGCGCGCCTCTGGGCGACGATCGGACCGGCGCGTTTGCGACCGCGCGACATGTCGTGCCGGTGCTTGGACTTGAAAAGAGCCACAGCGAGACGGACCTGAAGAAATTCCTCGGCAAGATCGCGCGAACGTTGGGCGACGAGGAAGTGCTCTACATCGTCGAACCGAAATACGACGGCCTGTCGATCAGCGTGACCTACGAAAACGGCCGACTCACCCGCGCGGTCACGCGCGGCAACGGGCGCGAGGGTGACGACGTGACCGCCAACCTGCTGGAATGCGCCGAAGTGCCGGCAACATTGTCCGTGAAGCACGGTGAGGCGCCCACGCGCGTGGAGTTGCGCGGCGAGGTCTTCATGCGGCACGCGGAGTTCGAGCGCCTCAACGCCGCGCGCCGCGAGGCGGGCGAGGAGCCGTTTGCGCATCCCCGTAACGTCGCCGTGGGCACCCTCAAATCCACCGACGCGAGCGAGCGAGCCGGCCGAAAACTGGAAGTAGTGTTCTACGGTTGGGGCGCGTGGACACCGGCGGTTAGCGCACCAGCTTCGCAGCGGGAATTGCTCGAGCGGTTGGCGGAGTGGGAGCTGCCGCGGCCGGAGTGGGCGCGCGCGGCGGTCGGATTCGCCGCGGCTTGGCGCGAGGTGAAAATCGTCGAGGCGGCGCGTCCCAAGTTGGGTTTCCCGATCGACGGTGCCGTGGTGAAAGTGGACTCGGCCGCGCAGCGGGAAAAACTGGGCGATGCCGAGAATACGCAGAATTGGGCCGTCGCGTATAAATTCGAACCGGAGCGCGCCGAGACGAGATTGCGCGCGATCACGCTGCAGATCGGTCGCACCGGCGTGCTCACGCCGGTGGCGGAGGTGGAGCCCGTGAAGCTCGGCGGCGCGACCATCCGCCGGGTCTCGTTGCACAATCGCGACGAGATCGCGCGCCGTGATTTGCGAGTGGGGGACTTCGTCACGGTGGAGAAAGCGGGCGAGATCATCCCGGTCATCACCGAGGCCAACCTCAGCCGGCGATCGGCTGACGCCGCACCGTTCGCGTTTCCGGCTGATTGCCCGTCTTGCGGCACGGCGTTGGCGGCGGAAGCAGGGCAGGCGGCGGTGCGTTGCTCCAATCGCGATTGTCCGGCGCAAGTGCGGCGACGTCTGGAGCACTTCGCTTCCGCCGAGTGCGCGAACTTGAAGGGCTTCGGCCCGGGAATGATCGATAAGCTGGTCGCGAGCGACATGCTGCGCGAGCCGGCGGATTTTTTTCGTTTGGAGCAGCGAGCGCTGGAGAAAGTGGTCGGCGAGCGCACCGCGGCGAAGTTGCTGGCGGCCGTGCCGCCGGCGAAGCGGCAGGAAGCATGGCGCCTCGTGCTCGGGTCAGGGATTGCGGAAATCGGGCCCGCTGGGGCAAAGGCAATCGTGAACCATTTCCCGAGCATCGGTGCCTTGGCGCGGGCCACTCGTGGCGAGGTGCTCGACGGTGCGCGCTCGCGCGTTCCAGGGTTGAGTGACGACGCGGCGCAAGGATTGGTGGCCTTCCTGGAAAATCGGGAGTGTCGCGAAGCGCTCGAGCGACTCGGCGCGTCGGTCGGAGTCGATTAGTCGGCGACCTCGCCGGCGAGCTTCGGAGCGGTCGCGGTGCACGACCTTGCCAGCGCGCGCCGGATGCCATTCGCTGCTCGCATGGAAGTGGTCTTTCTCGGCACGGGCACGTCGCAAGGCGTGCCGATGATCGCATGCGATTGCTCCGTTTGCACGTCGCCCGATCCGCGCAACCGGCGGACGCGTTCCAGCATTCACGTCACGATGGGCGATCTGCACGTGCAAGTGGACGCGACACCCGAGTTCCGCCTCCAATGCGTGCGCGAGAACATCCGGCAGCTCGACGTTTTCATCCTTACGCACGGCCATGCCGACCACATCACGGGCATGGACGATCTTCGCCGCTTCTGCGATTTGATCGGGGGTGAAGCACTCACGGTCTACACGACCGATGAAGGCATGGCGCGCGTGCTCTCGATTTTCCCTTATGCGGTCGCCGAGCGGCCGGTCTCGAGGGGCTACGCCGCTTTCCGGCTCCTCGAGATGCCGCCCGCGCTCGAGTTTCCGCAAGGAACGATTCGTTCGACGCTCCTGCCGCACGGCGGCTTGAACACGCTCGGGCTGGTCTTCGAGGAAAAGGCGACCGGCGCGAAATTCGTCTACTACAACGACTGCAAACGCCTCCCGCGTGAAGCGGTGACCTTGGCAAAGGGGGCCGGCCTCGTCGTGCTCGATGGCCTGCGCCCCGCGCCGCACCCGACGCACATGAACATCGCCGAAGCCTGCGCGGCCGCGGTGGAGATCGGTGCGCCGCTCACGTATCTCACGCACCTCACGCACGCGATCGATCACGGTCCCTTCGAGACGACGCTACCGGCAGGAGTGAAGCTCGCTTACGACGGGCTTCGGTGTAAGTTTTAGGAATTTATCCGACGGCGTATGACGCCCAAGTTGCTGATATTGTATTTGATTTAAACCCCACTTATTTAATGTAGTTTAATCAACTCGTGAAACTCTCCAAGCGTGGCGAATACGCCCTCCGATCGCTCATCAACCTCGGTATTGCGGCCAAGGTGGGGCGTCCGCTGCTGCGCGTTTCGGAGCTGGCGAAGGCAGAGGATCTGCCGGTGAAGTTTTTGGAGCAGGTCATGCAGCAGCTCCGTGAGGCCGGTCATGTCGAGGCCGAGCGGGGCAAGCACGGCGGTTATCGCCTCGCCAAGCCCGCAGCGGAAATCCGCGTGGGCCAGATCGTGCGGTTGATCGACGGCCCGCTGGCCCCGATCGGGTGCGTTAGCCAGACGGCCTACGAACCGTGCAATTGCCCGGACGAGGCGCATTGCGGGTTGCGGATGCTCATGCTGGATGTGCGCAACGCCATCGCGAACATCCTTGATCGCTACACGCTGGCCGACGTCGTCGACGTCACGACGCGCAAGATGATCCGCGACGGCCTGCCGCTGCCCTTCAGCGAGCCGGCTGCGCCTCCCGCTTCCGCCCGATCGGGCCGCACGCGAAATGCGAAGTCGCGCCTCAGCCCGGCTGAGGGCGTGGTGCACGAACTTCTAGGAGATTACGCCATATGAGACGTGCATTCCTTGGGATCTTGGCCGCGGTTCTTCTGCTGCCGGCTGCCGGTCGCGCCGTGACACTGCGCGTGGGCTATTTCCCGAACATCACGCACGCCCAGGGGGTGATCGGGGCCCACGGCACGCAGGGTGGCCGCGGCTGGTTCGAGCAGAAACTGGGCTCGGACGTCACCATCCAATGGTATCCGTTCAACGCCGGACCGAGCGCGATGGAAGCGGTCTTCGCCGGCTCGATCGATCTCACCTACGTCGGGCCGAATCCGGCGCTCAACGCCTACATCAAATCGCGCGGCGAGGAGATCCGCGTGCTCGCCGGCGCGGCGGAGGGCGGCGCGGCCTTGGTGGTGCCGGGGGACGGACGCCTGCAGGCGCCGTCCGATTTCAAGGGGAAGCGCATCGCGACGCCGCAGCTCGGCAACACGCAGGACGTGGCCGCGCGAGCCTGGCTGAAGCAGAACGGTTTCCGCGTGGCGCTGACGGGGGGCGACGTGCCGGTCATTCCGACCCCCAATCCCGACCAACTGGCGCTCTTTCACCAAGGCAAGATCGACGCCGTCTGGACGGTCGAGCCGTGGGTATCTCGCCTGGAGCTCGAGGCCGGCGGCCGCGTGCTGGTGGCGCAACCCGAGGCCGTGACGACCGTGCTGGTGGCGAGCGTGCGTTTCCTGCGCGAACAGCCGGCGTTGGCCGGGCGGTTCGTGGCGGCGCACCGCGAACTGACCGACTGGCTGAATGCCCATCCGGCCGAGGCGCGGGAGCAGGTGCGCGCCGGCTTGGGCGCGCTGATGCGGCGGGAGGTGCCGGCGGCCCTGGTCGAGCACGCCTGGCCACGCCTGCACTTCACGGCGCAAGTGGAGCGCGCCCAGTTCGAGCAGCTCGTGAGCGAGGCGCGCAGCGTCGGCTTCCTGCGGAACGCGATCGCGCTCGACCGCCTTTTTTCCGGACGGCCATGAACCCCGCGCTCGAAGAAACCGCCGCCCCGCCGGCCAAGCTGGTCATCGCGGATGTCTCCAAGACGTTCGCCACCTCGCGCGGTCCGGTGCACGCGCTGGATCACGTGAGCCTGCAGGTCGCGGAGGGCGAGTTCGTCTGCCTCCTCGGCCCCAGCGGGTGCGGCAAGTCGACGCTGCTGAACCTGGTCGCGGGATTGGAGACGCCGGACGACGGCAGCGTGGCCGCCGACGGACGCGCAATCCGCGGCCCCGGACGGGAGCGCATGGTGATGTTCCAGGAGTCGGCGCTGTTTCCCTGGCTCGACGTCTTCGGCAACGTGATGTTCGCGCTCAAGCTGAAGACCGGCCTGACTGATGCGGAACGGAAGGAGATCGCGGGCTATTACCTGCGCCTCGTCGGGTTGGAGAAATTCGTCCACGCCAACATCCACGAGCTCTCCGGCGGCATGAAGCAGCGCGTCGCGCTCGCCCGCGCCCTGGCGCCGAACCCGCGCGTGCTGCTCATGGATGAGCCGTTCGCGGCTCTCGATGCGATGACGCGCGAGCAGCTCTACGGCGACCTGCAGCAGATCTGGCAGCAGCGGCACGTGACGATCCTCTTCGTGACGCACAACGTGCGCGAGGCGGTGTGCCTCGGCGACCGCGTGGTCCTGTTCTCGCCGCATCCCGGCCGCATCCGGGGCGAGTTCACCATCGCGCTGCCGCGGCCGCGCGACATCAACAGCGTGGAGGTCGCCGCGCACGCGACCCAGATCACCCACGCGCTCAAGGGGCACCTCGAACACGGAGCGGGCATCTGATGAAACGCTACCTTGCCGCCGCGCTGTTTTTCTCCGGCCTGATCGCGCTCTGGCACTGGGCGTGCGTGAAGCAGTTCTGGTCGCCCGTGCTCGTGCCGTCGCCGGAGAGCGTGGGACGCTACCTCTGGGAGGCGACACTCGACGGCTCGCTCGCGGAGGCGACGCTCGTGACCATGAAGCGCCTGCTGGCGGGCTACCTGATCGGCATCTCGGCGGGATTGCCGGTCGGCCTGCTGATCGCGCGTTTCCGCCTGCTGCGGGATACGCTCGGGACGCTGGCGCTCGGCCTGCAGGGCCTGCCGAGCGTCTGCTGGGTGCCGCTGGCGTTGCTCTGGTTCGGGCAGACCGAGGCGGCGATGCTCTTCGTGGTGGTGATGGGCACGATCTGGTCGGTGGTGCTCGCGACCGAGACGGGCGTGCGCAACGTGAACCCGATCTATGTCCGCGCCGCCCGCACGATGGGTTCGCGCAACCTGCACACCTGGCTGAGCGTGATCCTGCCCGCGTCGCTGCCTTTCATCGTCAGCGGCATGAAGCAGGGCTGGGCCTTCGCCTGGCGCTCGCTAATGGCCGCGGAGATCTTCGTGACCATCCTCACCGGCTTCGGCCTCGGTCATCTCCTCCACTACGGCCGCGAGCTGCAGGCGATGGAGCAGGTCATCGGCATCATGCTGGTCCTCGTGCTGCTCGGCCTGCTCGCCGACAAGCTCCTGTTTTCCCCTTGGGAGAAATGGATGCACCGCCGCTGGGGCACCGACCGCGCCGCCTGACGTCCTTTCCGCCGACAACCTCAACCCCACCCGAACATGGCCAAGATCCACAACGACATCACCGAAACGATCGGCAACACGCCGCTGGTCCGCCTCAACCGCACCGCCCGCGAGCATGGCGCGCTTGCCGACATCGTGCTCAAGCTGGAGTTCTTCAATCCGCTCTCGAGCGTGAAGGACCGCATTGGTTTCGCGATGATCGACGACGCGCTGAAGTCGGGGAAGATCAACCCGAGCACGGTCCTGATCGAGCCGACGTCGGGCAACACCGGCATCGCGCTGGCGTTCGTCGCGGCGGCCAAGGGGCTGAAGCTCATCCTGACGATGCCCGAGACGATGAGTCTCGAGCGCCGCAAACTCCTGAAGGTGCTCGGCGCCCGTCTGGTGCTGACCGAGGGCGCGAAGGGCATGAAGGGCGCCATCGCCAAGGCGGAAGAGCTCCAGAAGCAGATTCCCAACAGCGTCATTCTCCAGCAGTTCGCCAACCCCGCGAATCCCGCGATCCACCGCGCGACCACCGCGGAGGAAATCTGGCGCGATACCGACGGCAAGGTCGACATCGTCGTTTCCGGCATCGGCACCGGCGGCACGATCACGGGCGTCGGCGAGGTCCTGAAGGCGAAGAATCCCGCCATCAAGATCGTGGCGGTCGAGCCCGATGCCTCGCCGGTGCTTTCGGGCGGCGCGCCCGGCCCGCACAAGCTGCAAGGCATCGGCGCGGGCTTCGTGCCGCCGGTGCTCAACACCAAGGTCTACGACGAGGTGGTGCGCGTGAAGGACACCGACTCCGGGCCGGTGTCGAAGCAGGTGAACCAACTCGACGGCATCCCGATCGGCATCTCTTCCGGTGCGGCTGTCTGGGCGGCGCTGCAGCTCGCGCAGCGACCCGAGAACAAGGGCAAGTTGATCGTCGCCATCATCCCGTCGAGCAGCGAGCGCTACCTCTCGACTTGGCTCTTCGCCGACGTCGGCAGCGAGAGCGATTCGATCGACGATCTGCTCGCCAACGCCTGAGCGGTCAGACGCCGTCCTTTCCGCGAAGCCGCCGGTCCCCCGGCGGCTTTTTCAGAACTGCCAGAAGATCGGAATCAGGTAGATCGCGATCGCGAAGCAGATCACGTTGAGCGGCAGCCCGAACTTCAGGAAATCGGCGAACTTGTAGCCGCCGATGCCGTAGACGTAGGTGTTGGTCTGGTAGCCGATCGGAGTCGCGAATGCGGCCGAGGCGGCGACGCAGATCGCGATCATGAACGGCTGCGGATTCACGCCCATTTTCCCGGCGAGGCTGATGGCGAGGGGCACCATGAGTGCCGCCACGGCGGTGTTGGAGAGGATTTCCGTGAGGATCGTCGCCGTGAGGTAGAACGCGGCCAGCATGATCATCGCCTTGTGCGCTGGCGGGGCCCAAGCGTCCACGGCGGCAGCGAGGTGATCGACCAGGTAGGCGGAGGTGCCGGTCTCCTCCATGGCGACGCCGAGCGCGAGCATGCCGTAGATCAGGAAAATGACGTTCAGCTCGATGGTGCGGTAGGCATCCTTGGGCTTGATGCAGCCGGTGAGCAGGACGACGGCGCAGGCGAGGATCGAGGCGACTTCGATCGGCAGCAGCTTGAGCGACGACGCGGCGATCACGCTCAGGATCGCGGCGAGCACGATGACGAGGTGGCGTGGGGAGCGTTTGGAAGGCACTGGCGGGCGGTCGATGAGCAGGAGGTCGTGTCCGGCGCGGGTGTTCTCGATGGCCTGGTCCGTGCCCATGAGGAGGAGGATGTCGCCGAAATGCAGGGGCACGTCCTCGACCTTTTCGCGGACGTTCTGGCCGCGGCGGTGGACCGCGAGGGCGATCATGCGGTAACGCTCGCGGAACCCCACTTCGCGGATGGTGCGGCCGATGAGCTCGGAGTTCGGTCCGACCACGGCTTCGACCATGGAGCCTTCGTGTGCAGTGATCTGGTGCAGCGGCAGCGCGAGGTCGGTGGCGGTCTCGATGCCCGCGATGGAACGCGCATGGGCAACGCCCTTGGGGCGGCAGGCCAGCACGAGGCGGTCGCCGGCGCACAGCGCCGTGCCCTTCGGATCGAAGGGGATTGGGACGTCGTTGCGGACGAATTCGATCACGCGGATGCCCTTGCCGGCCGTGAGCCCGAGATCGATCAAGGTGCGTCCGATCGCCTCGGTGGCGGCCTGGACGAACACCTCGGTGACGTATTCCCGGCGTTCGTCCTCGGTGAAGAGGGCGCCGAGCGATTCGCGGCTCGGAAGAATTCGCCAGCCGAAGACCGCGATGTAGAGCGCGCCGGCGGCGAGCATGGGGACGCCGACATTGGCGAGTTCGAACATGCCCAGCGGAGGGAGGCCGCGCGACGCCGCGATGCCGGAGACCACCAGGTTCGTGCTCGTGCCGATCAGCGTGCAGAGGCCGCCGAGCACGGCGGCATAGGAGATCGGGATAAGGAACTTCGACGGCGGCAGCTTCATGCGGGTGGCGAGTCCGAGCACGACGGGCACAGTGACGACCACCACGGGCGTGTTGTTCATGAATGCGGAGACGACGCCGACGCCGAGGGTGAGCAGGAGCGTGACGCTGAAGTAGCTGAAATTCGACACGCGGCCCAAGGCGTTGGCCAGGCGCTCCATCGCTCCCGATCCGGCGAGCGCCGCGCTGAGGATGAACATCGCGCCGATGGTCAGCGGGGCGGGGTTCGCCAGGACGCCGAGCACGCGCTCCCGCGGCACGATGCCGCTGACGAGCAGGACGCCGAAAAGGGCGATCGCGGTCACATCCGGGGAAACCCGTTCCCACACGAACATCGCGACGGCGATCACGAGCAGGCCGAGCACGAAGGCGATTTCCCAAGTCATCGCCCGAGCAAGAACGGGGCGTGCGAAACGTCAATCCGGACGACTCTCGTGGAGGCCGGCAGCGTTCAGGACCGCGGGCTTCGCTCCGTCTGCTGATACCAGCGGTAGAATGCGACGACGAATGCCCCCATCATCACGGACATGCCGATGAGTTTCATCATCGCGCCGCCGAGGACCTGATCTTCGTGCGGGTCGAGGCGCTCGAAGAGGCGCGGGGCGAATTCGTAGGTGGGGTAGAGGACGTCGCTCGAGAAAGTGATGTAAGCGAAGACCGGCGTCATGCCGATGGTGACGCTGAGGAAATAGAGCATCTGCCACGCGTAGCTGGTCGGCGGGTATTCGCGCGATGGGCTGCACACCGGCCACCAGAAGAAAAGCGCGGCGCCGAAGAACGAAAAATGCTCGGCGATGTGCACCCAACGGTTTTGCAGCGCCCAGTCGTAGGCGCTCGGGAAGTGCCAGCACGACATCACCAGCACGTAGATCAGTCCGCAAATGATCGGATGGGTGAAGAAGCGCAGCAGACCACGGAGAGAGTCGCGTCCGGTGACGAGGCTCACCATCCAGTCGGGCAGCCCGCGGAGAAACAGGATCGCAGCTGGATAAATGATCAGCTGGTGCTGCAGCATGTGCGCGCTGAGCAGGAAGCGTTCGCCCATCTGGTCGAGCGGAGAGCCGACGGCCAAATAGAAGATGAAGAGCGCCGAGTAGAATTTGATCGCGTGCGCGCGCGGGTAGGGCGTGCCAGCGGGAGCTAGGCGGTCGCGCAGCGGGCCGGTGGCGATGGCGTAGAGCCAGCCGAGGAAGATGAGGCCGCCGATGAGGAACGGTTCGTTGTGCCAGTGGGTCCAGTCGATCATCGCGTCCGAGAAGCGTGCACCGATTGCCGGGAGGAGGAAATGCGGAAATGAAAAAGCCGCACGGGTCGCGTGCGGCTCGCGTGGAGGGGAAAAGGGTTTCGCGATCAGAGCAACATGCCGATGATCGAGGAGAGAGGCTTGCTGGCCTCGGCGCCGAAGAGGTGCAGGAGCGCCCACATGGTGCCGCCGGCGAGCACGAGTCCGATGAAGAACAGGATCGTGCAGAAAACTTTGTCCCACTTCAGGTGCATGAAGTAGAAAATGACGTAGAGGAACTTCACCGCGGAGAAGAACACCAGGCCGCCGATGACAAGCCACTTGGCGAGCGGCAGGTAGACGAGGACGATTTCGATGCCGGTGATCACACCGAGAAGCATCGCGATCTGGACGTAGGTGTGGAATTTGCTCGGCTCGTGATGGCCGGCGGCGGGGGCGGTGGCTGCGTGAGCGGACATGGGCGAAAAGGTTAGACGTATTCGAGCAGGTAGACGGCCGTGAAGATGATGATCCACACGATGTCGACGAAGTGCCAGTAGAGGCCGACTGCCTCGACATCGATGGCGTTACGCTCGCCGAAGTCGACGCCGTGGCTGGCGCGCGCGAACCATGCCATCACGCCGCCCGCTCCGATGAGGCCGAGGATCGGCATGAGATTGTGGCTGAAGAACTCGGCGACCGTGCCGTGGCCCTTGGCGAGGCCGATGCCGGCGGGGACGATGAAGATGAACGTGAGCGCGATGGCAGCACAGACGGCGGCGACGTGCAGGACGGTCTTGGCGAACTCGCCCCAGCCGCCGCTGTCGGGCGACGACGACTTGAAGGAGCGCACATACATCAGGCCGAGGATCAGCACGCCGATGGCGACGTGCGTGCCGTGGGTGCCGGTGAGCGTGTAGAACGTCGAGCCGAAGAGGCTGTTCGAGAGCGTCATCTTCTTCTCATGCACGAAGTGCACGAATTCGTAGACTTGGCAGCCGAGGAAGATGCAGCCGAAGAAGATCGTCGTGAGGAGGGAATTCCGCATCGAGCGCAGCTGACCGCGCTGGATGGCGTTCACGGCGAGCGCCATCATGAGCGACGACATGAGGAGGATGAACGTCGAGAAGGACGTCAGCTCGATGTCGAAGATCTTGGTCGGTTCCGCGTTACCCGGAGGCGGGTTGAGGCGGTAGACGAGGTGCGTGGAGATCAGCGCCCCGAAGAACATGCAGTCCGAAGCGAGAAAGGCCCACCAAAGGAGCTTCTTGTTCGGAATGCCCGTCGCGGTGGACGGGTCGTGGTGGTGGTCGATGGCGCCAGCGGCGGCGTTGCTCATGGAAAGTTGCGAGTTGAGGGCTGAGAGTTGGAGCCGGATGGGCTTAGTGGCGCGAGATGGTCTCGTTGCCCTTTTCGTCGAGGTGAATGTGGTAACCGCCCGGGCCTTCGAGCGACCAGAGGTAGCAGCCGATGAAGGTCACGATGAGGCCGCCGAGGGCGATGGGGATGTGATGGAACGCGAACGAAATCGCGCCGACGAGCAGGCCCAGCGCCGCGATGAGCGGATACCAGGATTGGTCGGGCATGTGGATGCCGCCGTGCTCGGTCTCGGCCTTGATGTGTTCGGCCTGTTCCTTGGCGATCTCTTCCTTGTGATGCTTCTCATACCACCAGGCGTCGCGGGCATGGACAGTCGGGATGGCCTTGAAGTTGTATTCCGGCGGCGGCGACGGGATCGACCACTCGAGCGTGCGCGCGTCCCACGGGTCGTTGCCGCACTTCTCGCCCTTGAAGTAGGTGTAGATGAGCACGGCGAAGTAGGTGAAGACGCCGAGGCCGAGCGTGTAGGCGCCGATGGTGGCGATGAAGTTGCCCTCGTTCCAACCCATGTTGGCGTCGTAGGTCCAGGTGCGGCGCGGCATGCCGTTCAGGCCGAGGAAGTGCATCGGGAAGAACGTGGTGTTGAAGCCGACGAAGATGATCCAGAACGAAAGCTTGCCCCAGAACTCCGGCACGAGGCGGCCGAAGAACTTCGGGAACCAGAAGTGGATCGCGGCGAGCAGCGCGAAGGTCGCGCCGCCGATCAGCACGTAGTGGAAGTGCGCGATGACGAAGTAGGAGTCCTGCTGCTGGGCGTCGGCCGGCGCGGCGGAGTGCATGATGCCGGAGAAGCCGCCGAGCATGAACATCCAGATGAAGCCGAGGGCGAACATCATGGGCGTGCGCGTCACGATCTGGCCGCCCCAGAGCGTGCCGATCCAGTTGAAGATCTTCACGCCGGTCGGGACGGCGATGGCCATCGTCGCGAGCGAGAAGGCCGCGGTGGCGACCGTGCCCATGCCGGTGGTGAACATGTGGTGCGACCACACGCCGAAGCCGATGAAGCCGATCGCGGCGCCGGAGAAGACGATGATCGGGTAACCGAAGAGCGGCTTGCGCGAGAACGTCGGAAGAATTTCCGAGACGTAACCCATCGGCGGGAGAATCAGAATGTAGACCTCGGGGTGACCGAAGACCCAGAAGAGGTGCTGCCAAAGGATCGGCTGGCCGCCGTTCGAGGCTTCGAAGAAATTCGTGCCGAAGTTGCGGTCGAACATGACTTCGACGAGCGCGATGGCGATGGCGGGCAGGGCGAGGACGAGGAGGAAGCTCGTGATGAGCGCCATCCAGGTGAAGACCGGCAGCCGCATCATCGTGAGGCCGGGCGCGCGGAGATTGATGATCGTGACGATGAAGTTCAGCGAGGCGACGATCGAGGAGAGGCCGAGGACTTGCAGGCCGAGGACCCAAAGATCAGTTGCCGCCTCGGGCGTGAACGTCTTGGACGTGAGCGGCGCGTAGCCGAACCAGCCGACGGCGGGCAGCCCGGACTTGATGCCCGGGAAAACGTAGGAGAGCCAGCCGACGTTGAGGATGATGGCGCCGGCGACGAAGACCCAGAGCGAGAAGGTGTTCAGGCGCGGGAAAGCGACGTCGCGTGCGCCGATTTGCAGCGGGATGAGCAGGTTGAAGAACGCGGCGTTCAGGGGCATCACCGCGAGGAAGATCATCGTGGTGCCGTGCATCGTGAACAGCTCGTTGTAGAACTGCGCCGAGATGAAGCGGTTGTTCGGCACGATCAGCTGCGTGCGGATGAGGAGCGCTTCGAGACCGCCGACGAGGAAGAAGAGACACGCGAAGCCGGCATACATGAGGCCGATCTTCTTGTGGTCGACAGTCGTCAGCCACGCGACGAGGCCGTTCTTGGCCATCGGGCGCGGAAGGAGTGAGATCGGTTTCGGGGCGGCGTGCTCGGTGCCGCCGTGATACTCGGACTTAGCCAGTGCTTGGGCCATGGGAGGAATCGTGTGAGTGTGTCGGAAAGGGTGGGGCGCTTACTTCAGGCTCTGCAGGTAGGCGACGAGAGCGTCGATTTCCGTATCATTGAGTTCGAAGAGGCGCTTGCCGGTGGCCACGTCGGTGTAGCCGCCGTTGAACATCTTGTTGCCGGGTTTGAAATACTCCGGGTCCTTGATCCACTGGTGCATGCGCTCCGGCGTGTTCTCGAGGACGCCGGCGGCGATCGTGGTGCGGGAGCCGACGTGCGTGAGGTCGGGGCCGGTGATGCCGATGCCTTCGTGGCCGCGGATCGTGTGGCAGGAGATACAGGTCTTTTCCTGGAAAAGCTTGCGGCCTTGGGCGATCAGTGCGGCGTTCTCGCCGGCGTTCGGGCTCTGCTTATGTTTCCACCCCGCGAGCGGGTCGGCGTCGAATTGAGCGGAAGCAGCGAGCGTGCTGCCGGGACCGACTTGGGTGTTGGCGGCGGCCGGCGTGGGCAGCGCGGCGAATTGCACGCGGACCTTTTCGTCTTCGGCACGGATGGCGGCGGCGGTCGCGGTGCGCGCGGGGTTCTTTTGGTTGTCGAGCCACTTCACGTAATCGGACGGCGAGAGCGCGATGACGCGGAAGCGCATGATCGCGTGCGAGGCGCCGCAATACTCGGCGCATTGACCGTAGAAATAGCCGGGCTTCTCGGCTTTCAGCCAGAGGTAGTTGCCGCGGTTCGGAATCATGTCGACCTTGCCGGCGAGCTTCGGGACCCAGAAGGAGTGGATGACGTCGACGGTGCGGAGATTGATCTTCACCGGCACGCCGGCGGGGATGACGACTTCGTTGCCGGTCACGAGCGGGCCTTCGCCGCCGGTGGGAAGAGCCATCTTGTCGTTCGGGTATTCGAAGCGGAACCACCACTGATAGCCGGTGGCGTTGATTTCCATCGCGCTGGCTTTCTCAGCCTCGGGAATGTCGTGGGTATACCAGATGTTCTTCAGCGTCGGGATGGCGATGATGACGAGCAGCGCGACGGAGGCGCCGATGAGGGCGATCTCGATCAGCGGGTTGCCGTGCCCCTGCGGCGGCGGCTCAGCATGCTCGTCGGCTTCGCTCTTCGCGCGGAACTTGATCTGCGCGTAGGCGAGCACGGCGCCGACGATGACGAAGATGAACATCGTCACGTAGACCGTCACCATGAAGAGATCCCATTGCGCGCGGGCGACGGGCCCGTCGGCGAGCATCGTGGATTGCGGGCCCTTGAGGTTGAGAATTTTCTCGCAGCCGGTGAGCAGGGCGAGAGTCGTGCTCGCGAGCGCGAGCGCGCTCCAGCGGGAGAACGAGCGGGAAACGAAGCGTGTGCGGGTCATGTGTCGAGTGGGGCAACGGCGTTGCGTGACGCCGCCGCGGGAGAATGACGCGCCAGCGTTCCCAACTTGCCGAGCATTTCAACAGCAAAAGAAAGACAATTTATGCGTAGCGCGATTGGCAAAAATCGTTCCGGGCCGGGGTATTAAGGCACTTCGCCGGACCGATAAGTCGGGTGGAATCCTTGCTCTGCGCCATTGCGCGACGCGCTTGGGTGTGCGAGGGTGCGGCCCTCTTATGAAAAACCACACGCTCACCCTCGCCCTTTGTGCCGGTGCCCTCTTTTTTGCGGGCTGCGGCAAGAACGAATCCGCCGGCGGCTCGGCCACCACCGCCGATGCCAACGCCGTCGCCACCTTCGAGCTCACGGCCAATGACTCGATGAAGTTCAGCGCCACCCGCTTCGAGGTGAAGGCCGGTCAGGAGATGAAGGTGATCCTCACGAACATCGGCTCGATGCCGAAGCAGGTCATGGGTCACAACTTCGTGCTCCTCAAGAAAGGCGCGGACGTCGAGGCCTTCGACAAGGCCGCCATCGCCGCCGCCGCCACCGACCACATTCCGGCGAGCATGCAGGATCAGATCATCGCCCACACGAAGCTGCTCGGGCCGAAACAGACGGACGAGATCACGTTCAAGGCTCCGACCGAGCCCGGCGAATACACCTTCATCTGCTCGTTCCCGGCGCACTTCCAGGCCGGTATGAAGGGCGTGCTCGTGGTGAAGTAACCCGCCGCGACTGCCGCGAAAAACGAAAGCCGGGCGCGCGCCCGGCTTTTTTATTTTCCCGCTGCGAAATCCGCGCGCGTCACGCCGCCTTCGGCCACCACACGTAGAGGAAAAAATACACCAGCACGCCGGTGACGCTGACGTAATACCAGATCGGGTAGGTGAACTTCGCCCAGCGCTTGTGCGCGGCGTAGTCGCCCTTCATCGCGAGCAGGAAGGTGCGCGGCACGAGGTAGGCGATCGAGATCGCGAGCAGGATGTGCGAAATCAGCATCACGTAATAGACCGTGCGGATCGCGCCCTCGCCGCCGAATTGCGTGTGCAGCGCGCCGCCCGCGCCCATCGCGGCTCCTTTCAGCGCCTTGTGCGTCAGGTAACCGACGAGGAAGATCGCCGAGACGCCGCCCGCGCTGAGCATCACGAAGCGGTGCTGGCGCTCCTTGCCCTGTTTGATCAGCACGAAGCCGATCGTGATCAGGATGGTGGCGAGGCCGTTCAGCGCGGCGTTGAGGGGAGGAATGTCGTTCAGCGTCATGTGGAGCGCGTCAGAGTTTGAAGAAGAAGCGGTCGACCACGAGCAGGCCGAGCACCAGCGGCAGATAGGCGAGCGAGTAGTAGAAGAGCCGGCGCGCTTCCTTGTCGCGCTTGGCGGGATTGAGGAAATCGAAGGCGGATTTCAGCATCCACAGGCCGAGCGCGGCGGCGAAGGCGAAGTAATACCACGTGCAATAGCCGAGCAACGTCGGCGACACGCCGGCGACCGCGAGCAGCACCGTCCAGACGAAAGTCTGCGCGGCGACGCGCCGGCCGCTCGGATCGAGGACCGAGATCATTTTCATGCCGGCCGCGGCGTAGTCCTTGCGGTAGGTCCACGCCAACGAGAAGAAGTGCGGCATCTGCCAGGTGTAGAGAATGGCGAACAGGGCCCAACCGAGGCCGGGATTGGTGCGGCCGGCGGCGGCCCAGCCGATCATCGGCGGGAGCGCGCCGCTGATGGCGCCGATCTCGGTGTTCCAGCGCGAGCGACGCTTGGCCGGCGTGTAGATCGAGATGTAGGCGACGATGGTGGCGAGCGCGAGGAAGGCGGAGAGGCCGTTGACCCATTTGAACAGGGTCGCGAGACCCGCGACGCACAGCAGCCAGCCGACCACGAAGGCCGAACCCGGCGGCACGGCGCCGCAGGGGATCGGGCGGTCCGCGGTGCGCGCCATCAGGGCGTCGGTGTCGCCTTCCATCCACATGTTGAGCGCAGCGGCGCCACCGGCGCACAACGCGGTGCCGAGCACGACTAATCCCGTGCGCGCCCAATCGACATACGAGTAGGGCACGGCGGCGAGATAGCCGAGCATCGCCGTGATGACCGACATCAGGCTCAGCCGCGGCTTGGTGAGTTCGAGGTAATGCCGCCACAGCGGGCGCGGCGCGGCATCGGCTGTCGCGGCGTGGCTCATGCGCGCGCAGCGCCGTCGGACGACGGGCGGTGGGTCAGGAAAACTAAGAGGAATGTCGTCGCGAGAAACAGCGCCCCCATGACGACGTGGCCGACGGTCACGGCCACGCTGCGACCGGTCCAGACGGTTTGGATGCCGAGATAGATCTGCGTGGCGACGAGCGTGACGAGCACGACGCTGCCCGCGCGGACGCCGTAGGCCAGCGAGCGCTCGCGCGAAAGAAAATGGCCGTAGACGAGGATCGCGACCGCGAGCGCGGCGGCGATCACGCGATGCACGAATTGGAGCGCGATGAGATAATTCCACGCGGCCGGCAACAGCGGCGCGCCGTGCTCCGGGAAGGCGCCGATGGAGGGCGGCGCATGATTGTGGCGCATCGTCACCGCGACGGTGAGTTGGAGCAGCAGCAGCGCGGCGCAGAGCAGGCCGAGTTTCTTCACGCGCGGGCCGGCGTGGCCGAGCGAGCCCTCGACCCAGAATTTGGAGACCCCGGCGGCGATGGCGAAGAGCAGGCAGACATAGATCTGCGCGAGCATGCCGTGCGGGATGCGGAGCATCTGGCCGAACGTCATCTCGAAGCCCGGCACGGCGAGCGAGTCGAGCAGCACGCGTTTGCCGCCGATGAAGCCCTGCACGATCACGATGGTCAGCGCCCACCAGCCGAGCTTGCGCAGCCACGCGCGCGACTCGCGCAGATGCAGCCAGAGCGCCAGGCCGATGGTCACGAGGCCCATGACCGCGCCGGAGAGGCGGTGGGAGTGCTCGGCGAATTTGTCGATCTCGGTCAGCCAGCCGTGCGGGTTGACCGAGCCGTTGGACAACGGCCAGTCGGGGAACGCCATGCCGGCGCCGATCGTGGTGGTGAGCGCGCCGAGAGCCACGAGCACGAAGACCCAGGCGCTGCCGAGCGCGGCGAACCAGGCGAGGGCGGGTTTGTAGTCGGAGGTGCGTTGCATCAGGCGTGGGCGGACGGAAGGAAACGCGAAGTCATACTTCGCCGGAACGGGGCGCAAACTTTTTGACAATTTCCGGCTTTGGCAAATGGGTCACGGGCATGACTCCGCGTTATTCGTTGGGTGCGCGCTGCGCGCTCGGTGTGCTAATGACCGCCGCATTGCTCGCCGGCGGCTGCAACCGCGAGGCCGGCAAGACGGCCGCACCGACTGAGGAGGTCACCGCCGTTTGGGACAAGGACGCGATGAGCGCGGCCGACTACGTCAAGCGCCAGGAGTCGCGCGATCAGCCGAGGCGTTTTCCGATGGTCGGCGAAATCGTGAGCGCTGACGCCGCGCGGAAGACGCTGCTCGTCACGCACGAGGAAATTCCCGGCTACATGCCGTCGATGACGATGGAGTTCAAAGCCTCCGCCGGCGACCTGATGAACGCGAAGGCAGGGCAACGCATCCGCGCGGTGATGGTGGAATACAAGGGCGAGTATTCGCTCGAGAAAATCTGGCCGGACGACGCCGTGACGGTGCGCGCCCTCGACGCCGCCGCGAAGGCGCTCGCGCAGGACACCGCGACGCGCGGCAAGGGCGTCTATCGCGAGGTCGGCGAGGCGGCGCCGGATTTCACGCTGCTCGATCAGGAAGGTCGCACCGTTTCCGCGAATCGTTTCCGCGGGAAGAAGGTCATGATGAATTTCATCTTCACGCGCTGCCCGGTCGCGACCATGTGCCCGGCCTCGACGGCGAAAATGTCGGCGCTGCAACAAGCCGCGAAGAAGGCCGGCGTGAAGGACGTGGAGTTCGTCTCCGTCTCGCTCGATCCCGAATACGACACGCCGGGAGTGTTGAAGGATTACGCCGATGCGCGCGGCCTCGATCTGAGCAACTGGTCGTTCCTCACCGGGCCGGACACGGCGATGCGCCAGCTCTTCGCGCAGATGGGCATCATCCGCGAATTCGAGGGCGGCACGATCAAGCACAACCTCGCCACGCTGCTCATCGACGCGAACGGGCGCATCATCCATCGCGTCGACGGCTCGCAGTGGGACACGCAGGAATTCCTGCCGAAGATGAAATGAAGTCGGCGTGGCCGACCGCTCGGTCGGACCAGTCCGCGCCACTTCTGAACCACGACAGCGCATGAATTCCTCTCCGCCGCTTTCCCGCCCGCAGCTCCGCTCCATCGGCCTCATCACGGCCGCGGCGCTCGCGCTCTACGTCACGGTGCGGCTGCTGCCGACCGGCTCGAACCTGAATCACATGGACTTTCGCGTGACCGGGAAGGACGCGATCGAGTTCTGCGATCCGGCGAGTCCGCAATTCATTCCCGTCATCGCGGCGAAGTCTCCCGTGCAACTCTCGCTCGTCAGCGAAACGCCGCCGCAACGTGACAAGGCGACGAAGTTCACGCTCACGATGCGCACGGCCAACGGCAAGCCGATCGGCCCGGCCGACCTGCTCGTCGCGCACACGCGCAAGCTCCACCTGCTCGTGGTCGATCCGACGCTGAACGATTACCAGCACATCCATCCCGAGCCCGGTCGCCGGGACGGAGAGTGGCACTTCGAGATGGCGCCGAACCGGGCCGGCACGTATCGCGTGTTCGCCGATTTCACGCCCGCGGCGACGCAGCGCGGGCTCTACGCCTCGGTGGACTTTGCGGTGCCCGGCGACGTCGCGCGCGTCTCGCGAACGGCGAACACCCAGTGGCAGACTAACGGGTTCAACTTCACGCTCGATGTCCCCTCGTATTTCCGCGCGAAGACTCCGGCGGATCTCACCTTCCGCGTGGAGAGTCCCGGCGCGGAGAAACGGCCGGTGCCGTTGCAGCCCGTGATGGGCGCATTTGCGCATTTGGTGGCGTTCGACGAGGAGCGCAGCGGCTTCGCGCACCTGCATCCGACGGAGACGGACCTCACGAAACCGCCCGCGGCGCTGAAGCCCGAGCTGCATTTCAAGGTTACGATTCCGCAACCGGGCCGCTACGTGATCTGGGCCCAGGTGAACCTCGGCGGCGACGAAGCCTTCGTGCCGTTCTGGGTCGAGGTGCTGCCGTAGAACTCAGGAGCCGTAATACTCCCGAACGGTTTTGGATTTCTGATCGCCTCGGTATCCGGGAGAGGTGCGAACTCTGGCCTCGACGTCGGCGCGGAACGTCACGCGTGCGTCCGGCGGCAGCATTCGATCTAGAGTTTCAATCAGGGTGCTTAGCTCCGGTAGCCAAGAATTCTGAACCTCAACGCGATCGTCGCGAAGACTCCCGTCGGAGGAGAATGAAATTCGCAGCATGATGCCGTCCTGCACGTGCGTGTAGTAAACGCGGCCGCGAGACTGGCGGGGGATATCTACGATCGCCTGCTTCAATGCCTCTACGCAGGCATTGTTAATGGCAAAACTAGTCGCGTTACGGTCGATTGTCCCATTGTCGTCGCGCTCGAAGCGGCGAACGACGTGACTTTCACAGCTCCATACGGTGGCACTGCGGCCGTGCCAGTATTCGATTGTTAGGATCCGAGTTGCGGGCTCAGCGGCAATGAGCACTGAGGCCGAAAGCGCAAATACGGCTGCGACGAAGAGTTTCACTATCGACCGTCAGCCCTTCGCCTTCCGCTCCAGCGGGTGGCGCAGCGTCGCGATGGCGCCGCCTTTCGGGTTCTCGTGGAGATTCACTTCGCCGCCGAGGTTGCGCATGGCGTGACGGGCGACGGTGAGGCCCATGCCGACGCCGACCGTGTGTTTCGAGCTGATGAACGGTTCGAACGCGTGGTCCTTGATTTCGGCCTCGATGCCGCGACCGTTGTCCTCGACGTGCACGAGCAGGTGCCGGCCTTCGTCACCCTTGTCGAGAGTTTCGGTGCGGATCGTGATGGGGCGCTGATCGTCGGGCGCGTCGCCGTAGGCTTCCCAGGCATTGATGAGCAGCTTGGCGACGGAGTCTTCGAAAACTTCGACGTTCGTTTCGAGGGCGACGTCGCCGACGGGGTTTTCGATCGTGACCGGCTGCTCGATGCGGAACTCGGCTTGGTAGCGCGCGACGCTGCTGGCGAGCAGCGCGTTCAAGTGTGCGGTGCCGACGTGCGGCTTGTTCTTCACCACGAGGTTCGTGAGCTGCTTGATGATCGCGACGATGCGGTTGACGGCGTCCTCGAGGCTCTGGGCGTTCTTTTTCACGAGTTCGGGTTTCTCGTGATAGGCCTTGATGAGATCGACGTAACCGATGACGACGCCGAGAAGATTGTTCAGATTGTGCGCGATGCCCTGCGTGACGGCGCCGAGGGTCGCGGCGCGGCGGGAGTCGCCGAGGCGGCGCTGCAACTCGACCAGCTCGCGGTTCATCGTCACGAAGCGCAGCTGCGTCTGCACGCGCGCGAGCGTCTCGTCGAGATCGATGGGCTTGGTGATGTAGTCGACGGCACCGACGCCGAGGCCCTCGATTTTTCCCTCTTTCGAGGTGCGTGCGGTGATGAAGATGACCGGGATGATCTTCGTGTCCTCGCTGGCCTGGAGGCGCTGGCAGACTTCGATGCCGTCCATGTCGGGCATCATGACGTCGAGGAGAATCAGGTCCGGTTTGTCGGCCGCGACAAGGTCGAGCGCTTCGCGCCCGGAGAACGCTGTGGCGACTTGCATGCCTTCGCGCTCGAGTTTGCGCTTCAGGAGCTGAACGTTGATCGGCTGATCGTCGACGACGAGAATCTTGGAAGGCATGGACGGAGCGAGTATCCCAAGGAAGCGCGCGCCGCGTAACGACGCAAGCCCCGCCTACATCCGCCGGGCGATTCCCTGCAAGGCGAGCGTGAGACCGTGGCGCGCGACGGAGGAGAGCGAGTTTCCTAGGGTGAAATCCCGGGCCGGCACGAGCAGCTGCCACGCGTGTTTCGGCGCTGAACCGAAGGCCGCGCGGGCGAGCGAGAGCAACGCGGCGGGAGTGAGCGCGTGGTCCAAACCTTCACGCTCGGGCGTGGTCGAGTTCACGGGCACGAACACGACGCCATCGGTGTGCAGCGCGGCGTCGACGAAGATCACTTCGTCGGCGGCGGCGACGTCGGCGGCGAGTTCGGGCGTGAGCTCGTGGCGCGCGAGCGCGAGCACGCCCGGCACGGCCCAGTCGGCGACATGCTGCGCGATGAGTTGGCCGAGGCCGTCGTCGCCGAAAAGCGTGTTGCCGTAGCCGAGCACGAGCAGGCGCGTGCGCACGGGGCTGGGTGGGTGCGGATAATCGGGAGAAATCATCGCGCGCTAGTCGCGGGCGACGGTGTTGAGGATCGCGCCGGTGGGCGAGACGAGTTGGACGAGGAGCGGCATCTTGCCGACGGCGTGCGTCGAGCAGCTCAGGCACGGATCGTAGCAGCGGATGCCGTGTTCGACGCGGTTGAGCAGCGGCTCGGGAATCTCGGTCGAGCCTGGCTTGATCCACGCGCGCGCGATTTGCGCGACGGTGCGGTTCATCGCGAGGTTGTTGTGGCCGGTGGCGATGATGAGATTCACCTTCGTGAGCAGGCCGTTCTCGTCGACGGTGTAGTCGTGGATGAGTGTGCCGCGCGGCGCCTCGCTCACGCCGACGCCGTGCAGGTGGTTGATGCCCGCGTCGGAGCGGATGTGATCGCGCAACAGGTCCTCATCGTCGCAATAGAGCGCGATGCGCTCGAGTGCGGCGAGGATCTCGATCAGGCGCGCGTAGTGGTAGAGGAACGATGACGTGACCGCACCGCCGCGGCCGAAGCTGCGGAAGTTCGCGAGTTCGGCGTCGGCCTTCGGTGTGCCGATCGTCGTGCAGACGTTGAGGCGCGCGAGCGGACCGACGCGATACAGGCCGGCCTGCGGACCGAGCGCGCGGTAGTAAGGCGACTTGAGGTAGGACGACGTCTGCACCTGCTCGGCGATGAGCGAGGCGTATTCCTTCGGGTCGACCTGGTCCTGCACGATCTGGCCGGCGCTGTCGGTGAAACGCAGTTTGCCGCCGTGGTGTTCCCATTCGCCGCGCGGACCGACGAGGCCCATGAACATCGAGGGAAAATCGCCGTAGGTCTCGATCTCGCGGCCGTGCGTTTCGAGCACGTGCTTGAAAAGTCCGATCCCGAGATTGGTCGTGGCGAACGCCTCGGGCAGCCACGCCTTGATCTTGTCGAGCGTGGCGCGGTCGACGCCGCTGCGCACGCCGCCGGGCACGGCCCAGCCGGGGTGAATCTTTTTTCCGCCGAGCAGCTCGATGATCTCCTGACCGAACTGGCGCAGGCGGATGCCGGCGCGCGCGAGCTCGGGTTTTTGCGCGGCGAGGCCGAAGACGTTGCGCTGCGCGGGCGGTGTGTCCCAGCCGAGCAGGAAGTCCGGCGAGCTGAGGTGGAAGAAACTCAGCGCGTGGCTTTGCACGATCTGGCCGAGGTTCATCAGGCGGCGCAGCTTGTCGGCCGCGGTGGGGACGCGGACGGCGAGGATGGCGTCGCCGGCCTTCGCGGAGGCGAGGAGGTGCGAGACCGGGCAGATGCCGCAGATGCGCGCGGTGATGCCGGGCATCTCGGCGAGCGTGCGGCCTTCGCAGAATTTTTCGAAGCCGCGGAATTCCGTGACGTGGAACTCGGCGTCGGCGACGTGGCCGTCCTCGTCGAGGCGCAGGCTGATCTTGGCGTGGCCTTCGATGCGGGTGACGGGGTCGATGAGAATGCGACGGGTCATGGGGAAGCGTGAGGTAGCCCGGCCTCTCCGAGGGCGGGGAAAGACCCGCGCCCGGAGGTCGCGGGCCACCATTGCGGACAATTGTGAGGGTGAGTCATGAGGGCGGCGGGGCGCTCAGCCGAATTTGAGTTGGGAACCGCTGAGCGCGGGCGCGGCGTCGAGGAGGTGGAGGAGCAAGGCCTTGATGCGATCGGCCGGCGGCGGGCAGCCGGGCAGGCAATGGTCGACCTTGATGAGTTGGTGCAACGGCACGACCTTGGGCAGCAGCGGCGGGAGGACTCCGTCGAGCGCGGGTTTCACGGGGTTCGCCTCGGCGGCCTCGACGTAGGCGCGCTGGAGGACGTTGTCGGCGTTTTTCGCGCCGAGGACGTTGCGCATCGCGGGGACGTTGGCCGTGACGGCGCAGTCGCCGAACGAGACCACGATCTTCGTGCGCGCGCGGATCTGGTGCGCGAGCTCGACGTGGTCGACGTTGCAGATCGCGCCCTCGACGAGGCAGAGGTCGACGTTCTCGGGATAGGTTTTGAGGTCGGCGATCGGGCTGTAGACCACCTCGACGCGGCCGGCGAGTTCCAGGAGGAACTCGTCGAGGTCGAGGAAGGACATGTGGCAGCCGGCGCAACCGCCGAGCCAGACGGAGGCAAATCTCAGGCGTTCCATTGTTGTTTCTCCCGGGCGGTGACGATGAATTCGAGGCGCGAGCGGTCGCGGACCATCTCGCCGGCGGAGGCGCCGCGATAGAAGAGTGCGCCGGTCGGGCAGCTCATGACGCACTTGCCGCACGAGGTGCAGGTGTCGGCGTCGGCCCACGGCTGCTTGAGGTCGGTGATGATCTCGCACGCGGCGCCGCGGCCGGCGACGTTCTTGGTGCCGGCGCCTTCGATGTGCCAGCAGACGCGGACGCAACGCGTGCAGAGGATGCAGCGGTTGTGGTCCATGCCGTAAAGCGCGTGCGACTGATCGACAGGCCAGCGCGGCGATTGGTAGTCGTAGCGCACGTGGTCCATGCCGCAATCGGCGGCGAGCGACTGGAGCTCGCAGTGACCGTTGGACACGCAGACGGCGCAGGTGTGGTTGCGCTCGGCGAAGAGCAGCTCGAGCGTGAGCTTGCGGTAATGGCGCAGCTTCGGCGTGTCGGTATGGATGTCCATGCCTTCGCGCACGCGAGTCGTGCAAGCGGGCAGGAGCTTGTTGTTGCCGGTGACCTCGACGAGGCAGAGGCGGCAGGCGCCGACGTCGTAGACGCCGTCGAGGTGGCAGAGCGTCGGCAGCTTGATGCCGGCCTCGGTGCAGGCCTGGAGGATGGTCGCGTCCTCCGGCGCGGAGACGGGGCGTCCGTCGATGGTGAGGGTTTTAACAGCCATGGCGGGGCGAGGTCAGGAGTGGTTCGAGTTGGGCGCGTGCGGCGCGGACGCGGGTTGGAGGAGCTCCTCGTATTCGTGGCGGAAGAACCGCAACGTGCTCAGGACGGGGTTCGGCGCGGTCTGGCCGAGGCCGCAGAGGCTGGTCTGGCGAACCATGTCGCAGAGTTCCTCGAGTTGCTTGAGGTCTTCGGCGGTGGCGCGGCGCTCGATGATTTTGTTCAGGATCTGGTGCATCTGCACCGTGCCGGCGCGGCAGGGGATGCATTTGCCGCAGGATTCGTCGCGGCAGAATTCCATGTAGAAGCGCGCGATCTCGACCATGTTCGTGGTGTCGTCCATCACGACCATGCCGCCGGAGCCCATGATCGAGCCGAGCTGGCCGAGCGAGTCGTAGTCGACGGGCGTGTCGAGGTGTTGTTGCGGAATGCAGCCGCCGGACGGGCCGCCGGTTTGCACGGCTTTGATCTCGTGGCCGTCGGGTGCGCCGCCGCCGAGATCTTCGACGATCTCGCGGAGCGTGATGCCCATCGGGACTTCGATGAGGCCGTTGTTCTTCACCTTGCCGGTGAGCGCGAAGACCTTTGTGCCTTTGCTCTTCTCGGTGCCGATGGAGGCATACCACTCGGCGCCGCGCTGGATGATCGGCACGATGTTGGCGAAGGTCTCGACGTTGTTCAGCAGCGTCGGCTTGCCCCAGAGGCCGGATTCGGCGGGGAAGGGCGGGCGCGGGCGCGGCTGGCCGCGCTTGCCTTCGATGGAAGCCATGAGCGCGGTCTCTTCACCGCAGACGAAGGCGCCGGCGCCGATGCGGACCTCGACGTTGAACGAGAACGGCGTCTCGAAGATGTTCGCGCCGAGGATGCCGATGGCCTTGGCCTGCTTGATGGCGAGGTTGAGGCGGCTGATCGCGAGCGGATATTCGGCGCGGACGTAGAGGAAGCCCTGATCGGCGCCGGTCGCGTAGGCGGCGATCGCCATGCCTTCGAGGACGAGGTGCGGGTCGCTCTCGAGAATCGAGCGGTCCATGAACGCGCCCGGATCGCCCTCGTCGCCGTTGCAAACGACGTATTTCTTCGGGCCGGCGGCGCGCGCAACGGTGGCCCATTTCAAGCCGGTCGGATAACCCGCGCCGCCGCGGCCGCGCAGGCCGCTCTTCGTGACCGCTTCGACGACGCCCGCGGGCGTGTTTTCGGTGAGAACCTGCAGCAGCGCGCGGTAACCGCCGGCGGCGATGTAGGCTTCGATGCGCTCGGGGTCGATGACGCCGCCGTTCGCGCGGACGATGCGCATCTGGCGGGCGAAGAACGGGTGCTTCTCGTCGCCGAAGGGCAGGCCGGACGGTTTGCCCTGGAGTTCGCCGACGAGCTTGGTGGCGTCGTCGGGCGTGAGGTGTTCGTAGAGTTTGCTGTGGCCGTCGGGATGGTCGACGCCGACGAGCGGGCCCTGGCCGCAGAAGCCCATGCAGCCGACGCGGCGGACTTCGACGTCTGCGGTGAGGCCGGCGGCGGTGACGGCGGCGTCGAGGTTCTTCTTGAGCTTGTCGGATTGCGACGAGAGGCAGCCGGCGGACATGCAGGTGCGCAGGCAGGTTTTCTTGTGCGTCGCGTGCTCCTTTTCGGCGAGGGCGTTCAGGTCTTCGAGTTGCATGGGGCGGCGAGGAGTTTTTCGACGGCGGCGAGCGCGGAGTCGGGGGTTTGTTTCGCGGAGACGGTGCCGTCGTAGACGACAGCGGGCGCGATGCCGCAGGCGCCGATGCAGCGCGCGGTGACGAGCGAGAGCTTGTTGTCGGGCGTGGTCTCGCCGCTCTTGATGCCGGTCCGCTTTTCGAGGGCGGCCATGATTTTGTCGGCGCCTTTCACGTAGCAGGCGGTGCCGAGGCAGACGACGCAGTTGTGTTCGCCCTGGGGTTTCAGGGAGAAGAAATGGTAGAACGTCGCGACGCCATAGACGCGGCTCGGCGGGAGCTTCAGCGACTTCGCGATGTAGAGCAGCAGGCCGTCGTCGAGGAACCCGAAGAGTTCCTGGGCCTTGTGCAGGACCTCGATGAGAGCGGCGCCGCGGAACTGCTGGCGCTTCATGAAGGTGTCGAGGATGACGAGGCGCTTGTCGCCGCTCGGGTGAGGGGTGGCGGCGGCTTTCTTGCGCTCGAGTTTACGGTGGGCTTCCGTGAGTAGCATAGGCGGGGGCGGCCAATCCGGACCTTCCCGCACCGCCTCCAGCGGTCCGTTTGGGCTAGGACCGGCCGGTTGATTTGGCGCGAAAAGGGTAGCCGGAATGCGGGGCCCGGACTGAGCGCGCATTGCGCAAGGGCCGGCGTGGATTGGTGCGCAGATATTGGCGCAAATTTCTTCCGGCGCGAAGGTTCCTCCTATGAGGAAAGCGTGCCAACAGGCGCGCTCGCCGCTCCAAGAACGGTTGGGGGAAGAGTGTCCTAAAATCGGCGATGGCGAACACCATCAGGGAAAACGCACGTGATGCCGCGGGACGGATTCCCGTGAGGCGGTCGCGGACGCGCGGGCGAACGACGGCAAGGTTGGTCGAGTCCGCTACGAGCGAATTCCCACCGAGAATTAGCTAACGCAGTGCGCCGCTGCGGTTGGGCGCGCGGGTTCGCAGGCGGTGTTCGATGAAAGTGGCGGGAGATTTCCAGCTCCCGTCGCGCGCGCGTCCCTAAAGCCGGGAGCTGGAAGCGCCCGCTATTTCAGGCCGTGCGGTTCTGGCGGTAGGCCTTGACCGTGTTCTTCATCAGCATGGCGACGGTCATCGGGCCGACGCCGCCGGGGACCGGCGTGATCTTCGCGCACAGCGGGGAAACGGTTGGGAAATGCACGTCGCCGGTGAGGCGGTAGCCGGTTTTCTTGGTGGCGTCGGGCACGCGGTTCACGCCGACGTCGATCACGACGACGCCTGGCTTCACCATGTCGGCGGTGACGAACTCGGCCTTGCCGATCGCGGCGATGAGCACGTCGGCCTGGCGCGTGATGGCGGGCAGGTCTTTCGTCTGCGAGTGGCAGATCGTCACGGTGGCGTTGGCCCAAGCCTTGCGCTGCACGGCGAGGAGCGCGGCGGGTTTGCCGACGATGAGCGAGCGGCCGAGCACGACGACGTGTTTGCCGGCGAGTGAGACTTTCGCGCGCTGGAGCAGCTCCATGATGCCGGCAGGCGTGCAGGCGACGAAGCCCGTCTCGTCCTCCTGCGCGAGTTTGCCGAGGTTGAGCGTATGGAAGCCGTCGACGTCCTTCTCGGCGGCGATGCGGCGGAACACGGCGACCTCGTTGATGCCTTTCGGCAGCGGCGACTGGACGAGGATGCCGTCCACGGTGGCGTCGGCGTTGAGCGTGTCGATGAGCGCGCAGAGTTCGTCCTGCGTGATCGTGACGGGCGGGAAGATCAGGCGGCTCTCGATGCCGATCTCGGCGGCGGTCTTCTCCTTTTTCTTCACGTAGGAAACCGACGCCGGGTCGTCGCCGACGCGCACGAGGGCGATGCAGGGCTTGCGGCCGGAGTAGCCGGCGACTTCCGCTTTGAGTTCCGCGACGATCTCGGCCGCGACCTGGTTGCCGTCGATGATTTCCATGGGGAGAAAAAGAAAAGCCGGCGCGAGCGCCGGCTAAAGTTTCGCGAGTGTCTTATTTGCGCTGGATCGATTCGGCGGCGACCACGAGGTCCTTGCCGTCGACGGTGTTTCGCACCGTGCCGGTGATGACGACCTGCAGGTCGAGGTAGCTCTCGATCTTCTCGGTGAGGACGAGGCGCTTCATGTCGACGTAGGCGAAGCGGCGACCGTTGGTGTCGGTGAGCTGGTAATCGTAGACGGGCGTCGAGCCGAAGAGCGTGGCGCGCGCGGCGACGAACGTGCCGGTGAACAGGCGCGGCGTATCGGCGCTGTTGGCGGAAACCGGGACTGGGCGGCCGGGCTCGGTGCTGGCGGCGGCGGGCGCGGAAGATGTCGCCGGCGCCGGAGCGGCCGTGAGCGGCGTGACGGACGGGCGATTCGCGGTGGCGCCGACGGCGATGAAGCCCTGGAGCTTTTTCTGGACGCGCACTTGGAGCCAATCGCCGGTGGCGAGGCCGACGACTTCGGATTGGTCGCCCTTTTGCGAGACAGTGAGGACGGCGGACGTGACCTTCGGCTCGCTGTAGATGTTGGCGCCTTCGCGGACGCTGAGGGCCTTCGTGATTTCTCGGCCGCGCGAGTAGCCGTTGAACGTGCCGTCGACTTCGACGCGGCGCCAGCCGGCGGGCGCTTCGCCGACGACCGTGATCGTCGCGCCGGCGGTGAGGCGGGTGAGGACGGGTGACTTCGCGTCGGCTTGCTTGAAGACGGCGGTGTCGGTCGCGACGGTGTCGGCGACGAGGCGCGTGGCAGCGGCGAGCGCGAGGGCGAGGAGAGGGAGCTTAATCTTCATGGTCGGTGAACGCGGGCTGTTCGGGAATCGCGCGGGGCGTCGCGAAGAGCAGTGAGATTTCCTTCGTAGAAAGTTGTTTCACCCCGCGCAACGGGATTCCTTTGAGCCGCAGCGCGCCGATCTGGTAGCGACGCAGGCGCTTTACGGGAAAACCGAACGCAAGGAAGAGCTGCCGAATCTCGCGCTTCTTGCCGTGGTGCAGGTGGACGTCGAGCGAGGTGGAGAGCTTGTCGCGGTTCGGGTTGAGCAGGAGCGCGTGCTCGACCTGGAGGTGCTCGTTCTCGACCTTCACGCCCTTGAGCAGCTGGCCGACTTTGCCGGCGGGGAAGGGGCGCTCGAGGATCACATGGTAGCGCTTCACGACCGTGTTGGACGGGTGCATGAGCTTGTTCGCGAGCTCGCCGTCGGTGGTGAGGATGAGCAGGCCCTCGCTGTCCTTGTCGAGACGGCCGGCGCAGAAGAGCCGGAGCTTGCGCCACTCGCGCGGCAGCAGGTCGAAGATCGTGCCGTCCTCGGCGTGCGGGTCGCTGTTCGAGCAGACGAGGCCGCGGGGCTTGTGCATCGCGAGCGTGACTTTTGGCTGCGCGGTGGAGCGCACCGCTTTGCCGCGCACGGTGACCTTGTCGACTCCGGGTTCGACCTTGCGGCCGAGCTCGGCCTTTTCGCCGTTCACGTAAACCTCGCCCGCGGCGATCAACGCCTCGGCCGCCCGGCGGGAGCACAGGCCGGAATCGGCGATGAATTTCTGAATGCGAACGGGTTCCATGTCCGCACGTTTGGGCCGCGCGCGGCGGCGGGCAACAGGAAAGCCCCGTTGGCGTTTTGCGTCACCTGTAGCAAAGTGACGATGAACGGGCTTGCCACCTGCTTCGGCGGCCCGGCACAAAACGCCTTCCACGCATGCATCTGGAGCCAGCTCCCGCCACGTTCTCCAAAGATAACCCGTTTCCCGCCCACCTGACGGAAAACCGCCGCCTGAATCGCGACGGCTCCGCCAAGGACACGCGGCACTTCGTCATCGACCTCGCCGACAGCGGTTTGGCCTACAAGGCCGGCGACTCGCTCGGGGTGTTTGCGACGAACCGCCCGGAACTCGTCGACGAAGTCCTTGCGCGCCTGCGTGCGACGGGTGACGAGCTGGTCAGCCCCGCGATGCTCAAGCTCACGACGCCGATCACGCTGCGCGAAGCGCTCTTCTCGCGGCTCGCGCTCGCCGGCCCGACAAAGAAAATCCTCGAGACGCTCGCGGCCAAGACACCCGATCACACCGAAAAGGAGAAGATCGCCGGCCTGCTCGCACCCGAGGCGAAGGAGCAGCTCGCCGCCTATCTCGCCGAGCGCGAATACGTGGACCTGCTCGCGGAATTCCCGCACGCGCGCGTCACGCCGCAGGAATTCGTCGATCACCTGCGCAAGCTGATGCCGCGACTCTACTCGATCGCCTCGAGCGGCAAGGTTCACCCGACGCAGGTGCATCTCACCGTCGCCGTCGTGCGCTATGAGACCAACGCCCGCCAGCGCCACGGCGTGTGCTCGACCTTCCTCGCCGATCGCGTCGTCGCGGGCGAGACGGCGGTGCCCGTTTTCGTGTCGCTCTCGCATTTCGCGCCGCCCGCGGATGGCACGAAGGACGTCATCATGGTCGGACCCGGCACCGGCGTGGCGCCGTTCCGCGCGTTCATGCAGGAACGCGTTGCGACCGGCGCGACCGGCCGCAACTGGCTGTTCTTCGGCGATCAGCGCCGCGCGACGGATTTCCTCTACGAGGAGGAGTGGCTCGCCTGGCAACAGGAGGGCAAACTCGCGCGCCTCGACGTCGCCTTTTCGCGCGACCAAGCGGAAAAAATCTACGTGCAGGACCGCATGCGCCAGAACGGCGCCGAGCTGTGGGCGTGGCTGAAAGCCGGCGCGCACTTCTACGTCTGCGGCGACGCCAAGCGCATGGCCAAGGACGTCGACGCCGCGCTCCACGAAATCATCGCGCAACACGGCGGCATGGACGCCGCCGCCGCGACCGAGTTCGTGAAACAGCTCAAGAAGGACCACCGCTACATGCGGGATGTCTATTGAGTGGCGGGAGTGTGACTGATCGGCCCCGCGAGGCTTTTTAGGCCTCCGCGATGACCGCGACGGAAATTTTTAGTCCGGGGGCTTTCACGGGCAGCTTGGCACCTTGACGGGCCGGCGGGTTCTGCGGGAACCAGCGCACCCATTCTTCGTTCATTCCGGCGAAATCCGCTTCGTCCGCCAAAATGACTGTCGCACTGACGATCTTTTCAACGGAGCTGCCGGACGCAGTCAGTATGGCAGCGATGTTGGTGAGGCACTGGCGTGTCTGGTCCTGGATGGTCGTGGCGGTAATTGTCCCTGTGGACGGGTCGCTTGGTGCCGTGCCGGAGACAAAAACAAGCCCCGCCGCCTTCACCGCTTGGCTGTAGGTAGGTGGGGGCGTCGGTGCGTTGGGGGTGGTGATGATTAATCGGCTCATTGTTTGATAGAGCGCCAATGGGCGCGTTTTTCCTTGGATCGGTTCAGTTCCTGACCTGGTTCAAATTACGGATAAGTCACCAGGAACGGGCCGACTATTTCTCGCTTGCTCGGGCCAATCCGACCGCATCCCATCCGCCTCCCATGAGCCTGACCTACAACAATCGTGTGGCCCTCGTCACTGGCGCGGGGCGCGGCATCGGCAAAGCCATCGCTGAACTCCTCGCCAAGAACGGCGTCACGGTGATCTGCGTGAGCAAGTCCGCGGACAGCTGCGGCGCGGTCGCGGCCGGCATCGTCGCGGCGGGCGGCAAGGCGAAGGCGCTGGCGGTTGACGTCGCGGATGGCGCGGCGGTGAAGGCGGCGTGCGAGCAGTTGCTGGCCGAGTTCGGCAACATCGACATCCTCGTCAACAACGCCGGCATCACGAAGGACGGCTTGCTGTTCCGCATGAGCGAGGACGACTGGAACAACGTCATGGCGACGAACCTGACGAGCTGCTACCACTTCACGAAACTCGTCGGCCGTCCGATGACCCAGAAGCGCTGGGGCCGCATCATCAACATCACCTCGGTCGTCGGCCTCATGGGCAATCCCGGCCAGGCCAACTACTGCGCGGCCAAGGCCGGCATGATCGGCTTCACGAAGTCGATCGCGAAGGAGTTCGCGGCGCGCAACATCACGGTCAACGCCGTGGCGCCGGGTTTCATCAAGACCGACATGACCGCCGGCCTCCCGGAAGAAGCCGGCGAGAAACTGATGAGCGTCATCCCGCTCAAACGCCTCGGCGAGGCCGCCGACATCGCACACATGGTGGCGTTTCTCGCTGCGGAAGAGGCGGGCTACATCACCGGCCAGGTTTTTACCGTTGACGGCGGCATGGTGATGTGATGCCGATTTGACCACATTTTAGCCGCGATAAGACACCCGAACCCTTTCCAACATGGCCGACCAGAAAACCATCGAACAACGCGTCAAGCAGATCATCGTTAACCAGCTGAACGTTAACGAAGAGCAGATCACCAAGGAGGCCTCCTTCCTGGACGATCTCGGCGCCGATTCCCTCGACACCGTTGAGCTCATCATGGCCTTCGAGGAAGAGTTCAAGAACGAGATCAAGGGTGAGATTCCCGAGTCCGACGCCGAGAAACTGCAGACGGTCGGCGACGTGATCACCTACATCGAGTCCAAGGCGGGCGCGAAGTAAGTTCCCTTTCCTAAAGGCGTTCTACCACCCGGAAAATCGGGACTGGTAGAACGCCTTTTTATTTTCACTGTGTCCCGCTGATGGAAACCGTTTCTCCGCACAAACGTGTCGTCGTTACCGGTCTGGGCGTCGTTGCCTCGCTCGGCCACAATGTGCCCGATTTCTGGGCCAGCATCCTTGCCGGCAAATGCGGCATCGATCGCGTCACGCAGTTCGAGGTCAAGGACTACGCCTGCCAGATAGGCGCCGAGGTGCGCAACTGGGACCCGGCGCAGCACATGGACCCGAAGGAGGTCCGCCGTAACGACCGCTACACGCATTTCGGTTTCGTGGCCGCCAAACAGGCCATCGCGGACGCGAAGCTCGACATGGCCAAAGAAGACGCGGACCGCGTCGGCGTCATCATTGGCTCCGGTATCGGCGGCATGCTCACGATCGAGAATCAGCACAAGAACCTCGTCGAGCGCGGCCCTCGCAAGGTGTCGCCCTTCATGATCCCCGCGCTGATCAGCAACATGGTCGGCGGCCTCGTCGCCATCGACCTCGGTGCGCGCGGTCCGAATTTCGGCGTCGTCAGCGCCTGTGCGACGGCGACCCACGCCATCGGCGAATCGCTCCGCATGATCCGCGGCGGCGAGGCCGACGTGATGGTCTGCGGTGGCGCCGAGGCGGCGATCACGCCGTTGTCCTACGCGGGCTTCTGCTCGATGAAGGCGATGAGCACGAACAACGAGAACCCGCAGAAAGCCAGCCGGCCGTTCGACGCGAACCGCGACGGCTTCATCATGGGCGAAGGCTCGGGCATCCTCGTCATCGAGAGCCTCGAACACGCGCTCGCGCGCGGTGCCCACATCTATTGCGAACTCGTCGGCTACTCCGCCACGTGCGATGCCTACCATATCACGTCGCCCGATCCGGAGGGCAAGGGCCTCTCGCTCGCGATGACGCGCGCCCTCGCGGACGCCCGCGTGCGCCCGGAGGAGATCGATTACATCAACGCCCACGGCACCTCCACGCCCTACAACGACAAGTTCGAGACGCTCGCGATCAAGAAGGTCTTCGGCGAACACGCAAAGAAGGTCATGATCAGCTCGACCAAGTCGATGACCGGCCACCTCCTCGGCGCCGCCGGCGGCATCGAAGCCGTGATCAGCGTGAAGACGATCGAGACCGGCGAAGTTCCGCCGACGATCAACCTCGAGACGCCCGATCCGGAGTGCGACCTCGACTACGTGCCGAACGTGAAGCGCTCCGCCAACGTCCGCACCGTGCTGAGCGACAACCTCGGTTTCGGCGGTCAGAACGCCGCGCTCGTTTTCCGCAAGATGTGACGCCGGCGCGTCCCGCGTCGCAGCTTGCCTAGGTCGTGCGCCGCTGCCATCAGTGGCGGCGCACACATGAAGACTACGTTGCGTCTGCTGTTCGCCGCGGCGTGCCTGTTGGTCGGCACGTTCGCGTTCGGGGCCGAGGGTAAGGTTGCCGGTTCGGCCGAGGAATCCACGAAGCTCGCACAGGCTTGGCTGAAACTCGTCGACGACGGTAATTACGCGCAGAGCTGGAAGGACGCCGCCTCGCGCTTTCGCGCCCAAGTAACCGAGGAAAAATGGGTCGGTGCGATGAGCCAGGTGCGCCAGCCACTCGGCGCGGTCAACTCGCGCGAGCTGGCCGAGGCGACCTTCGCCACGGAACTCCCGCGCGCCCCGAAGGGCGAGTATTGGGTCGTGCGCTTCAAGACGAGCTACGAAGGCGCCCAAGCCAACGAGATCGTCACGCTCACGGCTGATACCGACGGGCAGTGGCGCGTCATCGGCTTTTTCATCCGACCGGCATCGTGAGCGCGGCGCTCGAGTGCGAGCGCTGAACTGGAGCTGGGGACCGGGAATCGGTTTCTAATACTCGTCCGCGGTCGCGCCGCGCGCGTTGCCGCAACGAGGGGAACATCGCTTTGCTTTCCGGAACCCAACACCCCATGGCCACCCCGACCAAACGCATCAGCCTCACGGAGAGCGACCCGGAGCGGTCGCTCGAATTCGAGTTCATCCGCGCCACTGAAAACGCCGCGCTCAACGCCGTCCACTGGATCGGCCGCGGCGACAAGGAGGGAGCCGACGCCGCCGCGTGCGACGCGATCAACGGCACCTTCGACCACATCGACATGCGCGGTGAAGTCGTGATCGGCGAAGGCATCAAGGATGACGCGCCCGGCATTTTCCTCGGCGACAAACTCGGCACGTGGAAGGCCGGCTCGCCGAAGTTCAACATCGCCCTCGACCCGATCGACGGCACCACGAACATCTCGAAAGGTCTGCCCAATTCCATCTCCGTCATGGCCGGCGTGCTCGCGCCCGAGAAGGGCCACGCGATGGTGAACATCCCGACGTTCTACTCGGAGAAACTCGCCTACGGTCCGCAGGTCGCGCACGCGATGCAGAAGAACAAAGCCATGCGCTTCGATCTCGATACGCCCGTCGAGGAAATCGTCCGCAAGGTCGCGAAAATGCGCGGCAAAAATGTGCGCGAGGTCGTGGTCGTGGTCCTCGATCGTCCCCGCCACGAGAAGATCATTCGCGGTGTGCGCAAAGTCGGCGCCGCGCTGCGCCTCATCACCGACGGCGACGTCACCGCTGCGATCGCGCCATCGCTGCCCGACAGCGGCGTCGATCTTTACCTGGGTATCGGTGGTTCGCCCGAAGGCGTGCTGACGGCGGCCGCGCTCCGCGCACTCGGTGGCGGGCAACAGCTCCGCATGTGGGTGCGCGACGACGAGGAGAAGGCGCGCATCGCCAAGGACCCGGCGGCGAAAGACCTGAAAAAGATTTTCTATGCCGAGGATCTCGTGACGGGCCCGGGTGCGATTTTCTGCGCGACAGGCATCACCTCGAGTTGGCTGCTGCCGGGAGTGAAGGTCGTGGGGCGCCACGCGACGACGCACTCGATCCTGATGCGCGCACGCAGCCGGACGATTCGTTACATCCAGGCCGTGCACGACCTCGACCACAAGACGATCTACCTGCGCAGCCGGAACACGGAGACGTTGGTCTGAGGCAGGGAAACGCTGAACCGGTTCGCCCCGCGACGGGTTCGTCCGGAAATCCGCCCGCGGCTGCTGAGTTTGCGGCGGATTTCGCCGGCCGCAAAAAGTCCAAAAAGCCGTTGACGGCGGCTTTCGGCGGCCCTTTTACTCGCCCTTCCATTTTTGTGGCTCGGTAGCTCAGTTGGTAGAGCAGAGGACTGAAAATCCTTGTGTCGTCGGTTCGATTCCGACCTGAGCCACCACTCTTTTCGGGCGGCATTCCTCTTCTGGGAGTGCCGCCCGAAATCGTTTCTGGGGAACGAGACGGGACGGTAACGCGATGCCGCAGGACTCGCCTGCGGATTCACGCGGCGCGCGGATCCGTTCCGGGTTGCCGTGTGCTGACCTAACGCCGCGTCTCCGGTGGCGGTGCCTGCCTTCAGGGCGCGTCTGACGCGGTCAGCAGGATTTTCACGGCGCGTTCCAACCCGCGGGCGTCGTCCGCGTCGAAGCGGTTCAGCTGCGGACTGTCGAGGTCGAGGACACCCAGGAGGCGGCCGTCGTGGAGCAGGGGAACGACGACCTCGGAGTTTGAGGCGCTGTCGCACGCGATATGGCCGGGAAAATCGTGGACGTTGGGCACGACGACCGTCTCGCGCTGCGCCGCGGCCGTGCCGCAAACGCCTTTGCCGACCGCGATACGCACGCACGCGACCTTGCCCTGAAACGGTCCGAGCACGAGTCCGCCGTCCTTCAGCAGGTAGAAGCCGGCCCAGTTGAGATCGGGCAGCGTCTGCATCAACAGCGCGGACATTTGCGCGAGATTGCACACCCAGTCGCGTTCGCCGTGCAGGACGGCTTCAAGTTGCCGATTGAAGGCGGCGTAGAACTCGGACTTGGACGAGGCTTGGATGGCAGCGACTGCGTGCGACATGCGGGCAGAAAAGCGACAACTGGTCCCGGCGCAAGCGGTCGCGCGTTGAAACGTTCCCGGGAATAATCCAACCTGCCGCGACTCCCACATCCGATGCCTAGCGATGCCTTCACGCAGCTGGTGGACGCGCACTACGCGCCGCTCTACCGCTTCGCCCTCAGCCTGACGCGCAATACGTCGGATGCGTGCGATCTTACCCAGCAGACGTTTTTCATCTGGGCGCGGAAAGGCGATCAGCTCCGCGAGGAGACGAAGGCCAAGTCCTGGCTGTTCACGACGCTCTACCGCGAGTTTCTGCGGGGACGTCGCCGCGCCGAGCACGTGACCGCGCTGGAGGACCTCCCGCCGGGCGAGAGCGATCCGGCGGCGCCCGAGGTCGATCTCGTCACCGGCATGGATGCCGGACTCGTCGTCGAGGCGTTGCAGGAAGTCGACGAGGTCTACCGTGTGCCGCTGACGCTTTTTTATCTCGAAGACCTCGCTTACAAGGAAATCGCCGATGCGCTCGAAGTGCCCATCGGCACCGTGATGTCGCGCCTGTCGCGCGGCAAATCCCAGCTCCGCGCCGCACTCGCGCGCAAGGAAGCCGGCCGGAGCAAGGTCGTCCCATTCGACAAATCCGCGAGGAAACTCTCATGACCAACGAGGAGGCAAAGTTCGTTCTCCACGCCTATCGACCCAACGGCGCCGATGCCGGCGACGCGACGTTCTGCGCTGCGCTCGAGCAGGCAAAGCAGGATCCGGCGCTGGAAAAGTGGTTCTCAGCGCAACAGGCTTTCGATCGCGCCATGTGCGCGAAGCTCAGCGGCGTCACGCCGCCCGACCATCTGCGTGCGTCGATTCTTGCCGGCGCGAAAGTCAGCGAACCGCCGGCGGTGCGGTCGTGGTGGCACAGCTCCGTGCCCATGGCGCTCGCGGCGAGCATCGCGCTGCTGCTCGCGGTGGGCATCGCCTTCTGGCCGACGAACGCTTCGGCGGAGCAGATCGCGGCCTTTGCGATCAAGGATACGCTGACCCAGTCGCACGAGGGCGCCGAAGGCCCCGAGGCGCTCGAGTTGCAGGCTATGTTGACGCGCGCCGACCGGCGCCTCAGCGCACCGATGCCGCTCGATTTCGCCGCACTGCAGAAAAACGGTTGCCGCACCGTGCGGTTTGCCGGGCGTGACCTTCTGGAGGTTTGCTTCAAGCGCGATGGAAAGTGGTTCCACTGCTACGTTGCGCGCGCCGCCGACTTTCCCCTGCTCGCGAAGAAGCTCACGCCGAGCTTTACCGAGCGTCCGGGCGCCAGTGCGGCTGCGTGGAGCGACGGAGAACACATCTTCGTCGTCGCGAGCAAGGCCGGTCGCGATGCGATCCAACGCTTGATCTGATGCGTCGCGAGGCCCGCGTTTGCGGACTCTCGGGACCTCCGCGCGACGCTGGAGCGGGCATCGCGCGTGGGTCGGATTTCGATTGGAGGCGAAAAAAAGAAATTTCGCTCCCGCGTCGGTAGGCAGAAGCGTCCCAGTGGAACTGCGCTCGGGAAAAGGTTTGCGCGGCCTCTTGTAAACGCCGCGACATGGCGGCGCAGGTTGTAAATGGCACCGGCGGAAAAGTCACTTGTCAGGGTTCGTTTCGCGCACTTTGTGCCGACGTTCCTGTGATCAACACCGCCCGAAAATTCCTTCTTACGCTGTGCGCCGTCGCGCTCGCGCTGCCCTTTGCGGGCGCGTCCGAGCGCGCGGAAACGCTGCGCGCGATCAACTGGGTGGAGAATCCCACGAACCATACGCGGCCCGGTTCCCGCGGCGAATTGGGGCCCTATCAATTTCTCCCGCAGACCTGGCGACTGCATACACGCACGCCATTTCGGCAGGCGGTGGTGCGCGAACAGGCCGACGCCGTGGCGGTGAGGCATTACGAGTGGATTGCCGATGGACTGCGTGAAGCGGGCATCGATCCGAATCCCTTCAACATCGCGCTGGCGTGGAATTGCGGCCTCGGCGCCGTGAGGTCCGGCCGCGTCCCCGCGGTGAGCTACGCTTACGCGGAGCGCGTGCAAAATCTCGTCGAGAGTCAGCGCGCGCATCAGCAGGCCGCGCTCGCCGCCTCGATTCCTGAAGTGGCGGCGAAGCCCGCGCTACCCGACGCGACGGACGAGGGCGCGCCGCTCTTCGTTTTCAATCCGTCGCGGAACGCCGCGCCGAAGTTTGTCGTCTCATTGGGCGAACAGCTCTACGAGCAGCCCATTCCGGTGATTTTCACCGAGAAAACGCCCCGCGCTTCGGACCTCGCGCAGGCGCGCAGCGACGAGTCGTCCACGCCGACGCTCCAAGTCGAGGGAAAGCCGATGTTCACGCTCGGCAGTGTCGCGGCGCCGCGCTTCGCGCTGATCCACTGAGCGAGCGGAGTGCCTTTGCCATAGTCACGACGCCGTCCGCGAGGGCGGCGTTTTTCTTTGGGCAACCGGCGCAGCGGCGGAATGCGTGCCGCTGCGGGGAGCGACTTATTCGAGGAAGCTCGTTTGCTTCGGCGAGCGCGCGGATTTTTTCTCGTCCTCGGGGGAATTGAGATGCCGTGGCGGACGGGCGACGCGCGACGCCACCGCGCTCTCGCGGTCGGAGACAATGCGCTCGCACATCTTCTCGATCTGGAGGTGCAGCCAGTTGGTCGTGGGGCTGTTCTCCGTGTAGTCGGCGGGGCCGTAGTGGTCGATGCGGCCGGCCTGGCGAAGGCGATCGTTCTGCTCGAATTCGGCGCGGACAGCGGGATTGTAGACGGCGTAGGTCTTGCCGCCGCCCTTTTTCACGACCGAGAAGCTCGGCACATCGCTCGGACCGTCGGCAATGTAGATCATATTTTGCAGCGGAATGCGGCGATCTTCGGGCGAAACCTTCGCGTTGACGTCGATCGCGGCGTTGCGGTTCGTGCCTTTGTTGATCTCGAAAATCGCGCGCGTCTTCGTCGTGTTGTCGATCATCACGCCGATCTGTGCGATCTCGGCGGCGGCATCGAGCGGGAACTCGTTTTGTTTCAGGAAGCCGGGTTGCAGCGGGTTCTCGATGAATTCGCAGGCCCACACGCCGTCGACGAACGGGAAAATCGCGCTGCCGCGGACCATCTCGGCGAGGCCGGTGCTGACGATGTAGTGCTCGAGGACGATCTCGTGCTTCTGGAATTCCGGGCGCGCCTTCACCCATTCGCGCGAGGAACGGAAAAACTCCGGCAACCCCGGGTAGAACGTGATCTCGCGGCCGCAATCGCGGAGCACCTTGTTGTTCAGGCCCGCCATCGGGCCGGCGAGGACGTAGGTGAGCAGGTGATTGAGGTAACTGATCTCTGGCGAAATGTGGTAGCCGCGGCGGCGATAATTTTCGGCGAGTGCGTTGGTCTCGGTCCAAAATGTCTGCTCATCCACGCCAAAACGCTTGAACAGCGGGGCCTGCATGTAGGCGGGAATTAGGGTCTTGTCGAAGTCCCAGATGCAGGCGACGATGTTTTGAGTGAAGAGCGGAGAAGCCATCGCAGAAATGTTTTACTAGGCGGCGCGAGCCGCCCCTGATTGGCTTCCGACGCAAGCCGCCCCTCGCGGCTGACGCAATTCACAATTTCTCCCCGTGCCCGCGCGCATGGACCAACTGCCCGACATCTCTCCTTTTCAACACCGCCTCGATGAACTCGACGCGCAGATGGCGGAGCCGTCGTTCTATGCCAACGCCCGGCGCGCGGCCGACGTCACGCGCGAGCAGCAGCGCCTGCGCGCGCTCGTCGACGAGTTCCGGGCCTACGAGAAGCTCGGCCTCGAGATCGACGAACACGGCGCACTCTTGAAAGACCCGAAGGCCGACGCCGATTTGCGCGGCCTCGCGGAGATGGAGCTGCCGGATTTGGAAAAACGCCGCGCCGCGCTGCACGAGTCGGTGCTGCGCGCGATGATCCCGCCGGAGCCGTCGGACTCGCGCAACACCGTGATGGAAATCCGCGCCGGCGCCGGCGGCGATGAGGCGAGCCTGTTCGCGGCGGACCTTTATCGGATGTTCGTGCGCTACGCCGAAGGCCGCGGCTGGAAGGTGCAGCCGATGAGTTCGAGCGGCTCGGATCGCGGCGGCTTCAAGGAAGTGATCTTCCTCGTCACCGGCACCGACGTCTACAAACGCCTCAAATACGAGAGCGGCGTGCACCGCGTGCAGCGCATTCCCGTCACCGAAGCGAACGGGCGCATTCACACCTCGACGGTGACGGTCGCGGTGTTGCCCGAGGCTGAGGAGGTCGACGTGCAGATCGATCCGCAGGACCTCGACATCACCGTCCAGCGCGCGAGCGGACCGGGCGGGCAGGGCGTCAACACGACGGATTCGGCGGTGCGCATCATCCACAAGCCGACCGGCCTGATCGTGTTCTGCGCCGATGATCGTTCGCAGATCAAGAACAAGGCCCGCGCGATGGCTGTGCTGCGTTCGCGGCTGCTGAAGCTCAAGGAAGAAGAGGAGCGCGCGAAATACGCCGCGCAGCGCAAGGGCCAGATCGGCACGGGCGATCGCAGCGAACGCATCCGCACCTACAATTTTCCCCAGAATCGGGTGACCGATCACCGCATCGGCCTCACGCTCTACAGTCTGCCGCAGGTGCTCGAGGGCAACCTCGACACGCTGATCGAGGCGCTGCAGCGCGCGGAGTTCGAGGAGAAGTTGGCCGAGCTGACCGGTGCGCCGGTGATCGCGCATCGCCGCGCAAGCGAGGACGACGAGTGATGCGCCTCAAGACACGGTCTCTGGTAGCTCACGACCTCCGGACACGGGAATGCTCGCTTCCACTTCAACCCGCGCCCGGAGGTCGCGGGCTACCGAGCGAGGCGAAGCCATGCTGACTGTGCTCGAGATCATCAAACGCACCACCGAGTTTTTTCAGAAACACGGCGTGGATAGCGCGCGGCTGAATGCGGAGCTGCTGGTCGGGCACGCGCTCGGACTGAAGCGCATGCAGCTTTACCTGCAATTTGAGCGGCCGCTCGCGGAGGCAGAGCTGGCCAAGATCCGCCCGCTTGTGAAACGGCGGAGCGAGCGCGAGCCGCTGCAATACATCGTCGGCACGACGGAGTTCAGCGGACTGACGCTCAAGGTGGACCGACGTGCGCTCATCCCGCGCCCGGAAACCGAGCTGCTCGTCGAGTTAGCAAAGGAACAGTTTTCCGCCTCCCCGCCGGCACACGTGCTCGACCTCGGCACCGGGTCAGGCGCAATCGCGCTGGCGCTCGCGAAGCACTTTGCCGACGCCATGGTGACTGCGGTAGATGTAAGTTCGGACGCGCTGGCGCTCGCGCGCGAGAACGCGACCGCGCTGGGGCTCGCCGAGCGCGTCAGGTTTTCTCAATCGGATTGGTTGGCAGGGGTGACGGAGGGGGAGAAGTTCGAATTGATCGTGGCCAATCCACCGTATTTGTCCGATGCGGAAACGAAGGAAACTGCGCCCGAGGTCCAGAAGTTCGAGCCATGGAATGCGCTTTCGGCTGGGCCGGATGGGACGGCGGCCTTGCGCAAGATCATCGCTGAGTCGCCGAGGTGGCTCGCGGTCAGCGGAGTCTTGATGCTCGAAACGGGCATCGCGCAACACGCGCAGTTGCTGGAAGCGGCGAAGGCGGCCGGTTTTTCGAGCGCTGAATCGCGTCGAGACCTCACGGGCCGGGACCGCTTCGTGATCGCGCGGCTCTGAAGACGATGCGGGCAATCGCCGTCGCGACTTCGCGCTTCCTGCCTGAGCGAGCAACATGGCGACTCATCCGCTGAATTTGGCTTTCAGATTCGCGCTCGAGTGCGCGGCGTTGTGGGTTTTTGCCCGGCTGGGAATTTCGTTGGGCGAGGGAGCGGTTGGTTACGGTCTGGCGATTTTGTTCGTGCTCGTTGCGGCCTCGGTATGGGCGGTTTTCCGCACGCCGAATGATGGTGGCCGGCCCGTCGTATGCGTGGCAGGCTGGACGCGGCTCATCCTCGAGGGCGCACTCTTCACGCTCGCCATCGGCACGTTGCTGGAGCTGGGGGATAGCGGCGTGGCGGTCCTGCTCGCGGGGGCCGTCGCGGTGCACTATTCGTTCTCCTATGATCGCGTGGCGCGAATGCTGCGCGGCGACAAAGTGGGGAAGGACGAGGCCAAACGGGAACCTTAGAGCGGCATCGCTGCGCCCGGCGGTGTCTCGACGGTGCCGTCGCTGCGGAGGCGAGGAGCGGCCGGTCAGCCGCGCGGGAGCGTGTTGGCGGGCATCGGCGTGCGGCGCGCCCAGAGCGGGGAGTCGGCGAGGCGCACGGCGTCGGAGACGACGCGGAGGGTTTCGCGGAGATGGACGTCGAATTTCGCGGCGATCGCGCTGTCTTCGGCATCGGTGTCGCCTTCGGCGGGCGGGGGCTCGGGCGGCGGCGGGTTCTTGATGACGGCGTCGAGCTTGACTTCGCGTTTGGTGAAGTCGGCTTTGGCGAGGGTCTTGAACTCGGCTTCGAATTTCTTGCCGGTCGCCTCGATCGTTTGCTTTTCCGCGCGACGCTTCTCGAGGTTCAGCGAGACGGTTTTCTGCTCCGTGCGCTCCTTGAACCAGTTGATATTCTGCTTGAGGACGCTGAATTCCTCGAGCGATTCCTGGCGCTGCTTGCTGGCGGCGAGGAGCGGGGCGACGAAGGCTTGATTGAGCGGGCGGCCGACGAAGGGCGTGGAGTTGATTTCGTCCCACATGAGCGCGTTGGGCTCGGTGGCTTCGCCGACTTCGATGTAGTCGTCGATGGAGGGGAGGACAATGTCGGGCGTGACGCCTTTTTTCTGCGTCGAGGAGCCGTTGGGTAGGTAATATTTTTGCGTGGTCAGCTTGGCGGCGCCGGGCTTGCCGTAGTCGCGGGAGAGTTTCGGGAGGTAGCGTTCCATCTCGAAGATGACCTGGACGGTGCCTTTGCCGTAGGTGGAGCTGTCGCCGATGATGACGGCGCGGCCATAGTTCTGCATGGCGCCGGCGAAGATCTCCGAGGCGGACGCGCTGAAGCGGGAGGTGAGGATGGCGAGCGGGCCGTCGTAGGCGACGGAGGTGTTCGTGTCGCGGCCGACAGAGACGCGGCCGGCGGAGTCGCGAACTTGGACGACGGGGCCCTGGTCGATGAAGAGGCCGGAGAGGTTGATCGCTTCGGAGAGCAGGCCGCCGCCGTTGCGGCGCAGGTCGAGGACGAGGGCGGTGATGTTTTCCTTTTTGAGTTTCGTGATGAGTTCGGCGACGTCGTTGCTGGCGGAGGCGCGCGTGGCTTCGTCGGTGTCGCCGCCCTCGCCGTAGAAGGAGTTCAGCGTGATCACGCCGATGGGGGAGATTTTGCCGGTGGCGTCGGGGACTTCGTAGAGGTCGGCGGTGGCGCGGGCTTGGTTGATCTTGATGTTGTCGCGGACGATCGTGATTTGCTCGGTCTTGGACTGGTCGACGGCTTTCTGGGGGATGACGGAGAGCGTGACTTTGGTGTCCTTGGCGCCGCGGATCATCTGGACGATTTGTTTGTTGCGCATGCCGACGACGTCGACGGCTTCCTGGCCTTCCTGTTGGACGGCGATGATTTTGTCGTTGGGTTTCAGCTTGCCGGTGAGATCGGCGGGGCCGCCGGGGACGATGCTGACGATCTTGCAGTAGCCTTCTTCGTCAACCGTGAGGACGGCGCCGATGCCGACGAGGTGGAGATTGATGTCGACGTTGAAGTCTTCGAGATCGCTGGAGGAAAAGTAGGAGGAGTGCGGATCGTAGAGCCGGGTGAGGGCGGTGAGAAAGCGGGCTTCGATCTCGGAGGGTTGGACCTCCGCGGTGTTCTTGAGGAAGCGATCGAAGCGTTTGGTGATGGTGGCCTTGGCGGCTTCGAGGGTCTTTTTGTTGAGCAGCTCGTTGATCAGCTCGGCCTTCAGGCGGCGGGACCAGATGGAGTCGGCTTCGGTGGCGTCGGCGGGCCAAGGGCCTTTGGTGCGGTCGATCGTGTAGGTCTCGTCGGCGGTGAGGTCGATGTCCTTGGCGAGCTGATCCTTCACCCAGGTGACGCGGCTGCGGGCGCGTTCCTCGAAGAGGCCGAAGATCTTGAAGGCGGCGTCGATGTTGCCGCGGTAGGCGAGGTCGTTCTCCATGTTGGTGCCATAGAGGCGGCGGAGGGCCTGCTCGTCGGCTGCGGTGAAATAGAGGCGCTGCGGATCGAGGAGCGCCATGTAGTCGGTGATGAGTCTGGGGTAGTCGTCCGCCTTGATGCCGTTGCGGTTGAAGTGCACGTAGTCGAGCATCTGCTTGAGCGTGCGCACCTCGTTTTGCATGAGGGGATTCGTGGAGTAGTCGCGATCGGTGATCGCGAAAGCCACGGGCGCGGCGGCAAGCCAGAGGACGGTGCGGAGAAAGCGTGGAAGGCGCATGCGGAGGAGTTAGTCGCGTGGAGCGGGGGTTTGTTTCTTAAATCGGTGAATTATGGGCTGGGTGCGGCGAAGCGCGCGGAAAGTGCGGCGCTTGCGTGGGGCAAACGGATCAACATCGGCGCGCGGTTGGCGAGCTTGAGGGCGTCAACGGCGGCTGAGGAGGTCTTTGGCATCGTCGAGCAGACGTTTCTCCTGCTCAGTAAGAGCGCCGAAGCCGTGCGAATTTATCTTATCGAGAATGCGATCCACTTCCGCGCGAAGGTTGGCGGGGGGATTTAAACCCGCTGCGGCCGTGCCGGTCGCCGGTATTTGGACGGCGGCGTTTTTCTTCCGCCGGAAGAGTTGCGGCAGGCGAAATACCGTCTCGGCGGCGCGATCCAGCCCGTTACGCGCAAAAAAGAACCGGTAGTAGAGCCAGCCGGCAAGCATGCCTCCGAGATGGGCGGAGTGGGCGATGCCGGTATCGAAGGAGCCGCCCGGTAGTTCGCTGAAGAGGAAGCCGAGTGCATCGAACGCGAGCAGCATCCACGCGAGCAGCTTGGGTTTCAGGGTTACGGGCAGGACGAAAAGGACGAGGAAGGTGATTTCGCGTTCCGGCGCGATGCAGGCGAAAAAGACGAACATGCCAGCGAGCACGCCCGACGCTCCGACCAAAGGGAAGGGCGGTGCGCCCCAAGAGTGGGTCGCGACCCACGCCAGCCCGCCGACGATCGCGGTGCTGAGGTAGAATTGGAACAGGCCTCGCGAGCCGAGAATGGGCGCGATTTCCCGGCCGATCAGGAAAAGGCCGAGGCAATTCAGGACAAAATGAAGGACTCCGCCGTGCAGCAGGGAGTAAGTCACCAACCGCCAAATTTGGCCGTGCCAGAGCGAGGCTGGCGTCAGCGCGAAGAGTTGCTGGAACGATGCGCTGTTGAAGAACCGCTCGAAAACGAGCTGCAGCACCGAGCCCGCAATGACCGCGCTGATAATCCAAGTGAGAGCCGAGGTGGCCTCGCGCGGGTAATCCGAGCGCATGTAAGAGCGGTCCGAAAGCATCGTGCGCAACTTACGCGCGCCCCTCCCAAATACAAGCCCGAGCTCCGCTCGCGCATGACGCGGACCGAGTGGCCGATCCGGTTCGCCCGCTTGACACGGAATTTCAATGTCCTTGTATCCCGCCCATGGCCAACAAAGCAGAGAAATGGAAGGAAAACGCTGCAGGTAAGTTCTACGTCGATCAGCAGTGCATTGACTGCGATCTTTGTCGCGAGACGGCCCCGGGTTTCTTCACCCGCCACGACGAGGGCGGCTATTCCTTCGTCCACAAGCAACCGACGACGGAAGAAGAAACGGCGCTCTGCATGGAAGCCCTCGAGGGTTGTCCGGTGGAGGCGATCGGCAACGACGGCGAGTAATCTTCGCTCCCGCATCACGCGAATTGCCGCTGCGGTTCCCCGCAGCGGTTTCTTTTTGATTCTTATGTTAAGTTCATTTCCTTGGATTGGAAACATTGCTCGTTCCGTCGGGCGCGCGGCGGCCGTTTTTTCGACATTGGCAGCGCTTTTCGCCGCTCGCCTTTGGGCCGATGAGAACGATGGAGCGGCGAAAAAACTCCCTGAGTTCGTGGTGACTGAGGCCCGTGTGGCCAACGACGAACCGGCGGGCACGCTGGGAATGCCGATCACGGCACTGCGATTTGAGCCACGGGTTGACGTGCAGGCGCGGAATTTCGCCGAAGCTCAAGCCGATGTCAGCCTGCGCGGTGGCGTATTCGAATCCACCGGTGTCCGAATCGGAGCGGCGGCGCTCGCGGATCCTCAGACTGGACACTACCTTTTCGAACTCCCGGTTGCTCCTGAAATGCTGACTGCGCCCGCCGTGGTCACCGGTGCGGCCAATGCCGCTCGCGGCCTCAACGCCGGCACTGGATCCGTTGAATTCGGCTGGGCGCCGGTGCGCACGGGTGGCCGGGTTTCGTTTGCGACCGGGCCACACGATTTCAACCGGCAGGCGATCTACGTGAGCCGGGCCGCTGATACGCCCACCGGTCTCGCCGGTGACGTCTCGTGGGCGCGATCGCAATCAGACGGAGCAATCGCCTTCGGTGACCACGATTTCTCGCGCGTGGCTGCGCGCGTGCAGCGGCGCTCGGCGGATGCGCGTGCGCAGACGGACCTTTTCGTCGGTTACCAGCACAAGTTCTTCGGCTGGCCGAATCTCTACACGCCGTTCGGTTTCAACGAGTCTGAGAACCTGCAAACCGTGTTGATCGCGCTCAATCACTCGTGGCGTAGCCAGGCGGGCAGCGAGTTTCAGGCGGCCGCGTTCTACCGGCGCAACAAGGATGACTATGAATTCAACCGCCTCGTCCCGGGGGCCTCGAATCCGTTTCAACACACGACTTGGCTGCGCGGGCTCGCCGCGAGCGGACGGGTGCAATTTGCCTCCGCCGCACTCGGCTATTCGTTCGAGGCGCAGCGGGATCATCTCGCGTCGACGGCGTTGACGTTCGGCCGTTTCAACGAGCGATCGCTCGAAAAGGTCACGTTGCTGCCCGAATTCTCAAGGCCCACCGATGCAGGAAGCGTGACGGCCCGCGCGGGCGGAGCGCTCGACCATTCCGACCGCGACGGTTCGGCTTGGTCGCCGATCGCTGAACTCGAATGGCGCGGCGCGGCGGGCCGCACGATCCGGGGCGAATACTCCGAGACCACCCAGTTGCCTTCCTACACCGCGCTGAATTCCAACGCGACGAGCGGTCTTTTCCGGGGAAATCCGGATCTCGCTCGCTCACGGGCGCGGAATCTCGAGCTGGCCGCTGCGTTCGGCGTCTGCGATTGGTCGGTTGAGCTGGCGATGTTTCGCCGGTGGGACGATCGCTTGGTGGATTGGACGTTCCGGCGCGGCGTCACGGCGCGCACTGCAAATCCCGTCGATACGGTCACCGATGGCGTCGAGATTCTGACCACCCGGCGCAGCGCGCAAGTGGACCTCACGTTGAGCTATGCGTGGCTGCACAAGCGCAGCGATTACGGTTCCGCGCTCGTCGATGCGAGCTTCTATGCCTTGAATTTCCCCGAGCAGCGCGCGACCGCGGCGATCCGTTGGCGCGTCGCGCAGGGTGTCGAGGTGCGGTCGGACAACGAGTATCGTGTCCAAGCGCCGAATTCCCTCCGTGTCATCGGTGGGGACGAGGCGCTGATCTCGTCCCTCGGTCTTTATTTTTCACCGAGCGCATTTCCGCGCTGGGAGCTCTCGTTGCTCGTGGATAACCTGTGGAATTCGCGCTTTCAGGAAGTTCCGGCCGTGCCCGCCTCGCCGCGGCAGTGGTCGGTGTCCGCCGCCTTCCGCTGGTGAGGGATTACACGGCCTTCGGGCTGTTTCCAGCGCGCGGAATTTCTCTGGAAAATTCCGCGGCGCTGCGGATTTTAGACGGGAAACCAATTTCACCATGCCCTTCCCGCTCTGGATTCTCCTCATCATCGTTCCGCTCCTGTTCGGCCTCTACGCGCAGATGCGCGTTTCGAGTGCCTATAACAAGAACATCCAAATCCCGTCGCGCGGCCGCATCACCGGACGTGAGGCCGCCGCTGCGGTCATGGAAAGCGCCGGCATTCACGACGTGCAGATCGTCCGGGTCGAGGGGCAGTTGACGGACCACTACGATCCTTCGACGCGCAAGCTTGCGCTCTCGGAGCACAATTACGACGGCACCAGTCTCGCTGCGCTCGGCGTCGCGGCGCACGAAGCCGGTCACGCCATCCAGCACAAGGTGGGATACGCGATGATGAATGTCCGCCAAGCGCTGGTGCCCGCGATGCAGATTGCCGCTCCAGTCGCGTGGGGCGTGCTGAGTTTCGGCATCCTGATCGCGTCCCTGCTCGGCATGAAGTTTTTCGGCATCCTCATGCTCCAGCTCGGCGTGGCCGCGCTGTGTGTGATCGCGCTCTTTCAGCTCGTGACGTTGCCGGTGGAATTCGATGCCAGTCGCCGCGCAAAACTGCAGCTCGTCAATCTCGGCATCGTCGGTCGCGACGAGATGGAAGGCGTGAACGAGACGCTCGATGCGGCCGCGCTCACCTACGTCGCCGCCTTTGTCGCAACCCTCGGCAATCTGCTCTACTTGCTCCTGCTGCTGACCGGCGGCCGTCGCAGCGACTGAGCGATGCGCACTCCCACGCTAGACTTCGTCCCACGCCAGCCGGTCGGCTGGCGTTTTTGCTGGAGCGCCCGGCTCTAACGCGCCGGATTGCCGCGCACGGTTGCGCCGGCCGGCACTTCGCGGGTGACCACGCTCATCGCTCCGACCACCGCGTGCTCACCGATCGTGACGCCCGGCAACACGAACGCCCGTGCTCCGACAAACGCGCGCGCGCCGACCACAATCGGCGCGGTCAGCAGCGGCCACTCGCGGTCCGCGAGGTCGTGCGTCCCCGTGCAAAGGTAGGCCTCTTGCGCGACCAGTGCTCCGGGCAGCAGGGTGATGCGGTCCAGTGAATACAGATTTGCGCGGTCGCCGACGCACGCGGCGTCGTGCAACTCCACGTTCCAAGGCATCGCGATGCGCGCGCGCTGGTGCACGAAGGGCGTGCCGACGATCTTGGCACCGAAAACCCGCAGCACGAACAGGCGCCATGGATTGAGCGGTTTGGGCGTCCACTGGCACAACAGCGGCCAGCAAAAATCCCAAGCGAGCATCGTGAGCCGGCGCGTGAGCGTCCAGGGTGTGCTGCGGCCGGGGGCCTGACGGCGAACGAGGGGCGACTTGCTCATGAGGCGGCGCGAAGCGTTGCCGATGACGAGCCGGGCGTCGAGCGTGCAAGCGCCGCCTCGATCGCCGCCATGAGGCACTCGGCGGCGGGCTCGGTCGCGAAATGGCGCTCGAAGCAACGCTGGCTCGCCTCAGCCATGGCCTCTCGGGCGGGAGTTTCGCTGCCGAGCCAGCGGGCGAGTGTGGCCGTGGCGCCTTCCACGGTATCGGGCCCCACGAGTCCCGCGCCGGTCTCCGCGATTTCGCGCCAGACATTCACTTGGTCGCTGATCAGCACCGGGCGTCCGCAAGCCAGCGCCTCCACGACCGCCAGCCCGAAATTTTCCTGATGTGAGAACAGCACAAACGCTTCGCACGCGCGCAGCGCGCCCCATTTTTCCTCGCCCTCGATCATCGGCAGCCAGTGCACCCGCTCGCCGACGCCGAGCCCAGCTGCGAGAGTGCGCAGGTGCGCGCGAAATGATTCATCGCCGCAGGGTCCTGCGATGACCAAATCCGGCACACCGGTCGTTGCTCTCTCGACTGCGGCGTAGCCGCGCAGGAGTTCCTCCAGGCCTTTCTTCGGATGGATGCGTCCGAGAAACAGCAGAAACGGCCGCGTCCCGAGCGCGGGCAATCGCGCCCGGAAAGCGGCGTGTTGTTCCGGGGTATCGACGGGAGGCGTGCTGACACCGAGTGGCACGACGTGCTCCCGCGCGCGGTAGAGCGCGAAGCTCGCGCGCGCGAGCCGGCGCTCCTCCTCGGTCGTGAACAGGACGCCGGCAGCGTCGCGCAGCACGCGATATTCCGCCCACGGCCAGTAGAGCCATTTTTTCAGATGCTTGAGCGGGTAGGTGCGCTTGAACCACGGATCGAGCATCCCGTGACAGAAAACGAAATACGGCGTGCGCGAATCGCGCAATGCGCGCCATGTGCCGAACCCCGGATATTGCCACAGGCCGTGCACGAGCACGGCGTCGAACTCATCGCGGTGGGCGCGCAACCACGGCGCGAAATCCGCCGCGTAGCCGTAGCCGAGGGAACGACGACCGAAAACCCGCACGCCAGCCCGAACGGCATCCGCCGGATCGAGCGACACGGTGGAAACGTGCTCGCCCCGCGCCGTGAGCGTCGCCTCGAGGGTGCGCGCAGCGACCGCGACGCCGCCGGTTTCGGAGCGGAGCGAGCGAACGACTTGGAGGATGCGCCGCGCCATGCTTAGTCGCGCGAGCTCACCACACCCAGCCCTCCGCGCGGTGAAAATACGCCGCATCCGCCGGCAGTTCCTTCACCGGACGCGCCGGCACACCGGCGTAGAGCCAGCCCGGTTGATCGTGCGCCCGATTCAGCAACGCCATCGCGCCGAGCACGGACCGATCGGGCAGGCGCGAGCCGCCGAGCGCCACCACCGCGGTGCCGACAAAACAGCGCGCGCCGATCGTGATGGGCGCGCAATCCTGGCGGTTTTCCACGACATCGATGGAGTGGGTGAGGAATTGCGACCGATAGCCCGCCACCGTCGTGAACGCACCGATCGTGATCCGGTCGGTGCAATCGAAATGATGCGCCTTCGTGATCGCGGCGTGCTCGCCCACGACCAAGGCAGGATCGCGATCCGGACGATGTGCGAAATGTCGCGCGCCGCCGCGCGGGAAGCCGGTGATCCAGTTGTTGCGCTCGATGATCGAGTGCGCCGCGAGCTCGATGCGGGCGAGGTGTCGCGCGACCGTGAAGTGGCCGATGCGCGCGCCCTGCGCCATCACGAGCTTCTCCGGAAAGATCCATGAGCAGCCGATGCGCGCGGTCGGATGGATCTCGTAGCCGAAGAACGCGCCGAGCGCCCGGCGCCGCAAGGGCCACGGCAACAGGACGACGAAAAGGCGGAGCAGGAACTTCATCGGGGGCGCGGGAGCGTGATGACCTCTTCGTAGAGTTGGAGATAGGCGTCAATCATCCGCGCGACGGAAAACCGGGCGGCGTTCGCCAATCCGCGGGCGACGATCGCGTCGCGCTCCGCAGGTGCCGCCAGCCGGAGCGCCGCGTCGGCCATGCCGGCTTCGTCCGCGAGGGCGAAGAATTGCGCGGCGTCGCCGCCGACTTCCGGCAGCGAGGTGCGGTCGCTGCAAATCACCGGACAGCCGCATGCCTGCGCTTCGAGGACCGGCCAGCCGAAGCCCTCGCATTTCGACGGGAAGAGGAGCGCATGCGCCGCGCTGTAAAGCGCCGCCAGATCGGCCTCGGTCGCGTGCGGCACGGCGACGACGTGCTCGGCGACACCTTCCGTTGCGATCGCGGCGCGCAGTTCTGCGGTCAGGTCCGCGCCGCAGAAAACCAGTTGGCCGGGCCAGCCTTGCGCACGCATGCGCCCGAAGACGCGCACCACGCCGGCCTTGTTCTTCCGGGCAAGGTTTGAGCCGACGTGCAATAAGTAGGGCGTCGAAGCGAGGTGCGGCGTGAGCGTGGCCAGCCGAGCCCGCGCTTCGGCGATCGGGAGGGGGCGCAGCGGCTGGTTGAGCCCGAGTGGTATGGCGCGGCGAAGTTGCCGAGTTTGGCGCGGCACGATGCGCGTGGCGTCTGCGAGCGTGCTTTGCGAGTCGCAGGCGATGGCGTCGGCACGCTCGAGTCCGCGCACGATGGCGCCTTGGAGGCGGCGTCCGAGCCACGAGGCCGGGCAATCGGTGTCCTCGCCCAGCGCGCCGCGCACGGCCAGGAGGTCGTGGCACGTCACCACCCACGGGCGATCGCGCTGCGTCGGGAGGTAGAGCGCGTTGGAATGGTCGACGACGTGAATCACTTGCGCGGATGCGACCGGGCCGCCGTGCTGCGCGTCCCGCAACTCGGAGGGGAACGAGAGATACTTCGCCGCGTAGCCGGCCCACTTCGCGCCGATGGCTCGGGCGAGCCAGCGGTGGCCGGAGAGCGGCTGCGGTGCGAGCACGGCGACCTCGTGTCCGCGTGTCGCCAGCTCCTGTCGCAACAGTTCGCCGAAGCGCAACATACTCTGCTGACCGTCGGGCGCGTAGTTCGTGACGAGGGCGATCTTCATGGTCCGGCGGTATCGGGGGCGGCGGTGGCTCCGTCCTCTTCGGCGACATCGTCGGGGTCGGCCGGATTGTTCAATGCGGCGAGGCACAGGCCGGCGCCGAAGACGGCAAATCCCAGATGTGTGGACGGCCCCCACTGGCCGTTGAGAATAGGTAAGAACGAAGCGCCGGCCAGTGTCCACGCCAGTGGATCGCCGGTGAATTGGAAATGCCGCCAGCTGCGCGCGACGAGTGCGAACGCGAGCCACGTGCGCCAGGCGAGAAACGCGAAGCCGAGGAGCGGCCCGAGCTCGAGCACGACGCGGGTCCACTCGGATTCGGCGAGGAGAAACGCGTTCCGACCCGAAGCGAGCTGCGCGCCCGCCACGGTGCCGAGACCGATGCCGTGGCCGCCCCAAGGCACGCTGGCGGCGACCTCGGAGGCTTGGATGAAATCGCCGAAAATGCGCGCCGTGAGATTGCCCTGAATGGTGCCGTCCCGGGAGTCGGTCGCTTCGATCCACCGCTTATTGAATGCCTCGAGAAAACCGAAATTTGCCGCCACCAACAGCACGACGACGACGACGGACAATGCACCGGCGTAGCGGGGAATCCGACGGAAGTCGTGGACGACCGTCGCGAAACCGAAGACGCCTCCCACCAACAGCACGGCGGTGAGCGTGCGACTGATCGAGATGGGGAGCGCCACCGCCAGCGCGATGGTCGCGGCGACGAGCAGCCAGCGTGGCACGCGTCCGGGGTGCAGCCAGCCATCGAACACGAAAGCCGCAGTCAGCGCGAAGAACGCAACAAGACCGCCGATGAAACTGAACGGACCCGGTGGGCGGATGCGGCCGAGTGCGCCGATGATCTGGCCGTTCTCCTGGCGACCGACACCGACGTTCACGAAGGCGTCGGGTGGCGAGTTGTATTGCACGAACATGAGCGCCGTCACCGGCACGGAGCACACGAGGCAGACGATGCCGAAGCGGCGGACGTCGGCGCGGTCGAGCGCCTCCGCGAGCACGTAGATCAGAGGCAGATGCAGGTAGTTCGTGCGCAGGCCGAAGAGGGTCACGATAAACGGATTTTCGGTTGTGAACGCCAGCAGGAGCGAGCTGAGCGCCAGCAGCCAGATGCCGGCCAGCGCGGCGCCCCAGCGCAGCGCCCCCGCACGCCACGCGAGCGCGTAGACGACGAGCACGACCGGATCGCGTGCGACGAAGAGCACGTCACTGTATTGCGGCAGCACCCACTTGCGCAGCACGCCTTCCAGCAGGATGAGCGCGAAGTAGCACCAGAGCGAAATCTTCAGCCAGGCGAGTGGACGCGAGGATGTCATGCGGCGGGGAAAAGCGCCGTGTTCAGCGCGGCGACGTAGCTGGGCCACGTCAGGCGCGCGGCGGCGGCCTGCGCGACACTGCCCATGCGCGGGAGCTGCGGTCGATGCGCGAGGCACCACGCCAATCGATCGGCCAACGCCTGCGGCGAACGAATCGGCACGAGAAAACCGTTTTCGCCGTCCCGCACGACGTCGTCCGTTCCGGTGTTGGCCGTCACGATGACAGGCAGGCCCTGGCTCATCGCCTCCTGCACCACGAGCGCGCGGCCCTCGACGACCGAGGGTAGGCAGAGCACATCGCACGAGCGCATGAGCTCAAGCACGGCGGCGTGGGGCCGCGGCGGCTCGTAGGTGAAGCGCACGCCGGTCGCGCGGTAAAAATCCAACGCCAGCACCGCCGAGCCCATCACAACCAGTTCGAGGTCGGCGGCCGGCAGCAGGCGCACTGCGGCGAAGAGATCGGCGAGGCCTTTGCGCTGCGTCATCGCACCGGCGAACAGCACGCGCAGGGCTCCGTTCGGCGTGCGCGGCTCGCGCGGAGCGCACGGCGCCGGCGAACCGAACGGCGCGACGATCACGGTGCGAGCTGCGCGCACGGCGGCGGGCAGGGATTGGGCGACGAACATGCTCGGGCAGACGATGTGGGTGGCGAGTTCGAGTTCCTGCGTCTTGCGTGCGAGCTTTGTGCCGGAATCGTCCGGGCCGAGCAGAGTGGGCGCCCATTCGGGCCAACGCGCGGCTTCCTCGGCGAGCAATCGCCGGCTTTCGGTCCAATGCGCGATAGGCAGGTCGTAGACGCGGGACCAGCCGCGCGCGGCGGCGGCGGCGAACGTGTCGGCCGCGGCGTCCTCATAGGCGTAGGCATACTCCGCGGTGACCGCGCCGCGCGCGATGCGGTGCGCGACCCAGCGATCGAAATCGCGATAGACGGCGTCGACCGAAAACACACCGGTCTCGTGGCGGGTGAGTGCGCGTCCACGGAGGCGGGTGGCGGTCAGGCGCGCGGCCTCGCGCCACGGATGCGTGCGCACGTGGCCGCCGGTGGCTCGCGAGAGGCCGCGGCGGTTCAACTCGGCCACGAGTCCGGCGGGCAGCTGTGCTTCGAGCCACGCCGGACCGCGCCAGTCGAGGCAGGTGCAGAGTTCGGCGAGGCGCTGCTCCGCACGCCAGGCGCGCGCGAGTTGGCGGAAGAACTCGTTGCCCGTCGGGTGCGCGAGCAGCACGCGCGGTGCGGCGGTCGGCCTCATGCTCCGACCCTCCGCGCCCAGGCGTGACTCGGTTGTTCGACCAGCCGGTGAAAGACGACGACCGGCGCGAACACGGCCGCGCAACCGGCGAGCGTGACGGCGAAGCTGGCCGGCTTGCCGCCGAACATCTGCGTCCATCCCGCCCCGGCGAGCAGCAGGAGCGGAAAGTGCAGCAGATACAGCGAATACGACCAGCGCCCCGTCGCCCGCAACGCGCGCGCGAGGACTTGCTCCGCGCCGATGGGCGGGACTGCCACGCAGCGCCACACCAGCCAGAACGACGCGGCACCCCAGCACAGGTGTGCGAGCGGTGCTTCATGCCGCCATGTGAGCGCGATGCCGAGCGCCAGTGCGGTGCCAGCGACTGCGCTCCAGCCCGCGCCCGGCCGCCGCAGCGAGCCGGCCGCCTGTTGCTCGCGCAACCACGCGCCACCGCACCAGACGAGCCAGTAGAGCGCGAAGTTGCCGTCGAGCACGCGCGCTCCCGCGAGACAGGCGGCGGCCGCCAGTGCGGTCACGCTGGCGACCGCGCCCAGCGTCCACCTCCAGCCGACCCGTGCGATGCTCCGCCATAGGAGCGGATAAAGGAGATAGAACTCCATTTCGACCGGCAGCGACCAGAGCGAGGGATTCGTGCCCACCTGCGAGGCCAGGGAGGTCTCGGTCGCCGCGCCGGTGTAGTTTTGCGCCATGAACGCGCTGCTGAGCACATGGTGAACGTCGAGACCGAGCCAGACGGCCACGCCGACACTCGTCGCCACCGCGGCGAGATACGGCGGGTAAACACGCGCGAAGCGCCGCCACCAGAACGCGCCCCAGCGCGGCGGCACGCGTGCGCCCGCGATAGGTTGGTGCACGCAGAATCCGCTGATCACGAAAAACAGCATGACGCCGGCTCCGAGGAACGGCGTCGGGGCGGACAGCCAGGCCAGCGCGTGGTCCCAGGCGGAGAAATCGGCGGGGCGCGCCTGAATCTCGCGCCAACCCACCCACAGCGCGACTCGCGCGTGAAACACGAGCACACCGAGCGCGGCCAATCCGCGCAGCATTTCGATCTCGGGCGCGAATCTCGCTCCGCGGGCCTCGGCCGGGACGTGGGGCGCGTCAGTCATGTGCGGCGAGCGCGGCGAGGAACATCTCCGCGGTGCGCGATGCACCAGGGCGCGGGGGCGTCCGTTCGAGGGCTTGCGGCAGGGATTCCCGCGCCCGGAAATACGGCAGGAAACCGGCGTCGGCCGGCGCGAGATCCTCGGGCGTGGCGGCGAAGCGCGGCGGCTGGCCGGAGTTGGTGACGACGACGCGCAATCCGTGTTCACGCAGCGCGGCGGCGGAACTGCTCTTGCCGACGAGATGGAAGGGGGAAGTCGTCACGGCGAAGTCGAAGCGCGCGAAAAATTCCGCCAGTTGCGCAGGAGGATGCAGGCCGAGCGCGAGGCAGTCGATGCGTCCGCGCCAGTGTGCGGCGAGTTGGGGGAACAACACCTCGCCCTGGCGCAGCGAGCCCGCAGCCGCGAGCACGGCGCGTCGGCCGCGAGCGGCGGCGAGTTGCGCGAAGTCGGACAGAAACGGCTCGTGCTCCCAATTCGGATGCACCGCGCCGAACATCCCGCAGACGAGCGCATCGGCACCGACGCCCGGAAGCGCGGCCGGCACTACGCCGGGCCGCAGCGGCACACTGCCGAACATCGGCAGCTCGCTCGCGGCGCAGCCGAGGCCGGCGAGCGCGCGGCGATAGCAGCCGTTGCTGGTGTGCACCGCGGTGGGCGCGGTGGTGTGCAGCAGGCGGGCGAGCGCCCGGCGTTGCAGGAAGCCGAATGCACGCTCCTTCCACGGCGCGCCGCGGGCGAATCCGATCCAGATCTCGTGGAAAAAGACATGGCGGCGGGCACCAGCGGCGAGCACGCGGCGCAGCGGCGGCAGGCGGCCTGCGAACAGGCCGCGCGGATGAAACGCGTAGGGCACGAAGTGCAGGCTGGTCCAGTCGGGGCGGAACTCGTCGAGCCAGGCGCGAGCGCCGCGGCCGTCGTCGTCGCAGGTCGCGGCGAGCGTCTGGCGGCGCGTGGGCGGCGTTCCGCCGTCGGCTGACAAATCGACGGTGTCGGCAAGAGACAGCAGCCGCACCGCATGGCCGCGCGCGGTGCACTCGGCGGCGAGCGTGCGCACGTAGTCGCCCACGCCGTCGCGCCCGGGTTCGAGGCAGCCAGTGACGAAGGCGATCTTCATGCCGGGTTCTGCGGTCGCAGTCCGAGTTGCGCCCCGAGCGCGGATCGCTCCGCGGGCAAGGCCAGGTAGTTGGAGTTCTCCTCCAACGGGAAGGTAACGTAGCCGGCGGCGGACAGCTGAGGGTCGCCGGCACGGTCGAAGCTCTCGTAGAAAATGGTGGGCCGAGCCTCGCGCAACACCTGCGAGGCGCCGGCGAAAACCCGTGCCTCGGCGCCTTCGACGTCGATTTTCAGCACGGAGTGAGGGCCTCGGATTTCGGCCTGAAAATCGGCCAGCAAGCGGATGTGGTGTCCGCGGGCGGCGCATCCGGCGGCGAGGGGGCGCATGTCTTCTCCCATGCCGTCGCGGCCGGGTCTGAGGCGATCGATGACAGACCCGCTGCTCATTTCCTCGTCTGGTTGAGCGCGGCTTGAAAAAGCTGCAGGTAGTGCTCGGCGACGCGCGGTGCGCTGAATCGCTCCAGATGAGCGTGCACGTCGGGCGCATCTTCCGCGCGTGGGGGAGCGGCGAGCGCGAGCGCGATCTCGTGGGCGAGGGCCGCGGCATCACCGTTGGCGAACAAGGTGCCGGCGGGCCCCACGGCTTCGGGCAATCCGCCGCTGGCCGAGGCGATGACGCGGCAGCCGCAAGCGAGGCCTTCCAGCGAGACGATGCCAAAGGGTTCCTCCCAGCGCGAAGGGATGACGAGCACGCGATGGGCGTTCAGCGTCGCCACCAGCGCTTCGCCGCGCAAGGGGCCGACGTAAGACACCGCGTCCGCGATGCCGAGTTCCGCCGCGAGCGTTCGCAGCGCCGGCTCCGCCGGGCCTTGGCCGACGATGGTGAGCGATGGGCGTTTGCCGGGCGGCAGGTGATGGAGCGCACGGAGAAGCACGTCGGCGCCCTTGTCGCCCACCAGTCGGCCCACGAAAACGAGTTCCCGGTCGCGGTGGATGTTCGGCAACCGGCGGAAAAGCTCATTGTGATACGGATTGCCCACGAGGACGCCTGGGCATCCGATGTGGGCGGCGATGCACTCGCTGGGAAAGAGGTTGTTCGCGCGCGTGTGCACGATGCGCTTCAGACGATCGCGCCAGCCGACCCGGCCGTCGACCCCATGCAGCCAGGTATGTGCGGTGATGAACCATGGCCGTCGCAGGAAAAGCAACGGCCAGGCGGTCTGCAGGCTGATGTTGCTGTGCCAGTAAACGTCGCAGTCGCGCACGAGTGCGAACAGTCGGGCTGGCGTCGGCCGGCGGTGCACGAAGGGCGATTCGTCGGCGGCGCTACGCGCCGGAGTCTGCGTGACGACCCGCACCTCGTGTCCGCGCCGGCGCCATTCGGCGGCGAGGAGTCCGCTGACGGTCTCGATCCCGCCGACGTCGGGGGAGTAGCGATGACTGGAGACCAGAATTTTCACGGCGGGAACTGGTGCCACTCGCGGTAGATGGTTTCGAGTTGGTCGATGCGCTGCGACCAGGCGAAGGTCTGCACTGTTTGCCACCCGGCAATCGCCAGCCGGTGTCGCAGTCCGTCGTCCGTAGTGAGCCGCGCGAGCGCGCGAGTCAGCGCGTCGGGCGATTGGAAGGGGACGCGCAAGGCGTTGACGCCATCCTGCAGATCGGCGCCGAATCCGGTGGGGGTGGTGACGACGGCGCAGCCGCACGCCATCGCCTCGGCCGTCGCCATGCCGAAGCCTTCGTAGCGCGCCGGCAGAACGAAGATCGAAGCCCGCGTCAGCCGGCGGGCGAGTTCCGCCGTCGAGAGCAAGCCCGCGCCGTGGACTCGCGGTCGCACGAGCGCCGGGAAGCACTCACGCAACTCCGCCTCGCTGCGGGCCGTGCCGAGGAGGTCGAGTTCGAGTTGGGGGTATTGCGTGAGCAAGGCGGTGGCGGACGGCACGAGTTCGGCGATGCCCTTGCGGTCGATCCACGAACCCAGGAAAACGAGTCGCGGTGCGCGCGGTCCTGGCGCGGGGTGCACCAGAAATTCCTCGTCCAAGCCTGGAGGCACGCAACGGACACGCACCGCCGGCAGGCAGCGGGTTTCGACCAGATAGCGGCAGTCCTGACCGCTGACCGATATGCAGCCGTCCACCCAACGAAAGGCCGCACGGTCCAGCGCGCGATGCAGGCGGAAGAGAAAAGGACGGGGGGACGTGCTTTCACCGGCCAGCAGTTCGCAGCCGTCGGTGTAGTGCACCAGCCGCGGTCGCGGCGAGCGGCGCGCCAGCCAGCGGGCCAGCCAGCCGAATTCGCCGCCTTGGATGACGACCATGTCCCACGGCTGCTGCGCAAGCGTCCGCTGGGCGTGGCGCAGCGCGCCGAGCGCGAGCCGGAAGCGGTGCCCCGCGCGCAGCTGCGGCCAAAGCCGCACGGTGGCGGGTTCGATGACGCGCACGCTATGCCCGCGCGTGCGAAGGCCTTCGCTGAAACGCACGCGCGTCTTGCCCGAGCCGAGGGCGGGATCGAGCGGGCAGTTGCTGTAGACGAGAATCTTCATCTGGCGGAGCGCGGCGACTCAGGCGAACGGAATGGCTTCGACGCGCGCGGCCCATGGACTGCGCGAGGACCACACGAGCATGTTGTGCGAGCCCGACGCGATGATCCCGGCCCAGCTCTGCTCGAGATCCGGGAGCGGCGTGAGCCGATCCGTGACGGCGACGAAGCGATCGTAGCCGAGCGCACGCCATTCGGCTGCCAGGTCCGCCGGCGTGTGGCCGAAGTCGTGCAGCCAGTGCGACCAGACTTCGAGATGCAGCACGGGTTGGTGCGTGCGGAGCAAGTCGCGCGCGCCGCGTAGCGCGAGAAGCTCCGCGCCTTCGATGTCGAGCTTGATGAAGGATGGCGCGGGCGTGCGCAGTGTGGGGAAAAACTCATCCAAGCGATGCCCTGCGCAGGCGAAGGAGCGCACCACGTTGCTCTGCCACGAGGCGATTTGATGCCGCACCATGGACGCCTGGCCTGAGTCGTTGCCTGGCAGCATCAGCGTGACTGGTCCGGAGCGCTCGCAGACGGCGGCGTTGTGCAAGTGGACTTGGGGCCACGCTGATTCGGTGGCGAAGCGCGCGCGCAGCTGCGCGAAGGTGTCCGGCATCGGCTCGAACGCGTGCACGTGTCCGCGCGGACCGGCAAGGCGCGCGAAGACTTCAGTGTAGAGGCCGACGTTGGCGCCGAGGTCGAGGACGGTGTCGCCCGGACGGACCGCATGGAGGAACACGAACAAGTCACGATTCCACCCGGGCTTCCACCGCAGCAGGCGCGCAAGCAGGCGCGGCTGGTGCGCGGTGAGAAAGTTCTTCACGGTGGATTTCATGCAGGTGGCAGGCGGAAGATATTTAGCGGCGGAGGTGGCCGGGACCGAGGGTTCGCGCGATGGCGGCGGAAAGTTCCTGGCCACTGAGGCGCTCCGCGGCCGCGGCGGCGATCGCGGAGCGGGCGCGCGGCTCGCGGGTCCACGCCAGCGCCTCGTCGGTGCGCGCGAGCAGGTTGGTCAAGTCTCCGGTGCGGTAGCGGAAGACGCCCGGCAGTGTCAGATACGGCTCCGGAATGAGCGTGCGATCGGCGATCACGACCGCGGTCCCGCACAGGAGGCTCTCGATCAGGTTGGTCAGGCCGCTGGGATAGCGATCTTCGGCGCGAAGCAAAATCCAGCAAACGCGGCTGCGGTGATACGCGCGCCGCAATTCGGGGTCATTGCCGATGGGCGTGGCGGCCTCGGGGCGGCCGACGATTTGTGCAGTGACGGGCGTCAGCAGCACTCGATACCGGGCCGTATCCAGCGCGGCGCGGGCCAGGGCCGTGTCGCGCTGGGACATACCGCTGATGATCACGTCGGCCTCGGCCGGCACCGGAGCGGTAGCGCGGTAGTAGGCCGGATCGCAGCCCCAGAGCACGAAGCTCGATCGCGCGGACATGCCGCGCTCATCGAGCCGTTGCTTGGCGCCGGGCGTCAGGCAGAAGACATGGTCGCAGGTGCGCAGGCGGTCAAACTGGAGATCGACTTCCCAATCCATCCAGACCCAGGTCGCGAGCGGCCGGCGCGGAAAGAGTTCCTTGAGCAGCGGGAAGACCTGCCACAGGTCGGGCTGCGAGACCACGTAGGTGCCGGTGGCGTTGCGGCCCAGCCGCCAGAGGGTCGCGGCGAGGATCGAGGGGTCGAGGCCGCCGAGACGGTGGCGGAGATGGATTTCCCAGCGGTTCAGCCGATGCATCAGCAGCGCGTCGCCGGGGTGCGGCGCGTAGCCCCAGTAGTGAAGGGGGCTGGTCGAGCCGTCGTTCGACATGGCTCGGCGCGCGCGGAGCGTGGAGTTGACGTAGACGATGCTCATCGCCGGCGATGACGCCACAGCCAGACCGGCGTCATGAGTGCGATCACGCCGGTTTCCGCGATCCAGCGACCGAGAAAGCGCGCGGCCTCGGAGGCGTTGCGGCTGCCGGCCCATTGCTTGAGCCGGGCGCGGAGAAAAAAATCGAGACCCATGCCGCAGCGCGCGAGCGGCAGCCGGTGCTTGTGCGCGAAATAGAACGACGATTCGTGCGCGAGCGCCGAACGCCAGACCGGGCCGAGTGCGCGTGGCGGATGTTCCACGGCGGCGGCGGGAACGAAGCGGACGCGATGGCCGGCTGCTTTCAGACGGTGGTGGAAGTCCACGTCCTCGAGGTGCGCGAAGGGAAATCCTTCGTCGAAGCCGGACAAGGCGTGGAACGTTTCGGCGCGGATGGCAAAGTTGCAGGACCAGAGTCGCCCGCCGGACTCGTTGCCCGGCGCGAAGCGCAGCGACCCCATGTTCCGTTCGCCGCACCAGGTCCGGCCTTCCAGCGCGGCGATCGTCGTGTCGCGGGTTTCGCTCACGAAGGCCGACAGCCAGCCGGCGTCGGGCAGGCAATCGTCGTCGGTGAACGCCAGCCAGGCGCAGCAGGCGAGGCGGGCGCCGTGATTGCGGTTGGCCGACGGGCCGCGTTGCGGACCGCGCGTCCAGCGCGCCCAGGGAAAGCGGGTGCGGACGAGCGTCTCCGTCGCGGCGGAGCTGCTGTCGTCAGTCACGATCACCTCGTAGTCGGCGGCGGGCAGCGTCTGCGCGCCGGGCGCGAGCCGATCCAGCGCGGCCGCGAGAGTGTCGGGCCGGTTGCAGGTCGGGATGACAACGGAAAGGATCACCGGAAGGAAGCGAGGATGCGATCGACGGGGACGGCGACGGGGTGCGCATCGCTGTCACGATCGGTCGCGCCGGACTCCGCCGGGCCGACGAGCGCCGTGTAGTCGAGCGCGAGGGCGCTGGAGAGCACGAGACTGAAGGTCGGCAAATAGGTCGGCGGAAAGAGCTCCACGACCTGCGTGCCCGGCGCGCAGAAGGCGAGATTGGCGAGGCCGCCGCCGGTCGGCATCACGATCTGGCGCGCGTGGGCGAAAAGCGCCGCCTGTTCGGCGAGCGTGTGTCGTTCGAGGAGCACCTTTGCGAAGCCGGCGCGTTGCAGCTGTGCGTGGCCGGATTCGCCGCCGGTCCAGCGGCGCGCGGCGGCGAGTTCACGGGAGATGACGATCTTCTCCGGCCAGGTGCCGGAGGCGTCGCGGGACTCACCGAACAGCTCGCGGACGAAGGCCAGTCCCTCGGGCGTGTAGTCGAATTTCTCCGGCTCGCGGCCGGGCTCGGCGTAGGACGGCACGAGCAGCGTGTCGGCGGCGACATGCGTGCGCGCGTCGGCGAACACGAGGCGGTCGCGCGCGATGCCGAGACGGGCGAGGGTTTGCTCGTGCCACGGACGCTGCGCGGAGGCGGGGAGCACGAAGCCGTCGATGCGATCGAGCGGCCAGCCGGCTTCGTGCAGGAGGCCGAGCTTCGGCACGGCGTCGAGCAGCCAGTGGTGGAAATTCTCGCAGAAAAGCGTGCTCAGGACCGCGAGCGTGCCGCGGTGGCGTTGCAGGCGCGGCAGCAACGGCTGGCGCAGCGCGTCGTGGTGCGGGCGATTTTCCGCCGGCGCGAAATCGTCGAAACAGGGCGAGAGCTCGCCGTGCAGCGCGTCGTCGGTATCGATGATGTAGCCGTAGCCGCGGCCCCAGAAGCGTCCGCGCGGCAACTCGGCGACGAAGCGCGGTTTGATCGTGCCGTGGCGCATGGCGGCGAAGCGACGGGCGATCGGCTCGTCGGCTTGGCGCGCAGCGGCGCGCGTCACGGGTCGCGCCTCGCTCAGCGCGCGGAGGCGCGCGGACGGATGCACGCGCTGCCACGCGCGCGTGTCGGGCACGAGCTGGCGGGGCGGACCGAATTGCACGGATGAGCCGGGCGCGCGGCGCAGCGTCGCGGCCACCAGATCGCGGGCCGCGACGCCGACGGAGCGCAGGAACGGTCTCATCGGACGAGCAGTGAGCGCACGGCGCAGTAATGCGGACAGACGGCGCTGAGCGCGGCGGCGGGCCAGTCGCCGGCGCGGAGATCCTGCGGGATCATCGTGCGCCACGCATACCAGGCGTGACGCGGGTAGCCACGCAGCGCGGCGCGGCCGGCGGCGGCGTGGTTCCAGCGCCAGTAGCGTTCGAGGACTTTCGCGGCGGAGTTGACCGTGTTGCTCCAGACCGTGAGTTCCGGGGCGAGCACGACGTCGAAGCCGGCGGCGAGCAGGCGACGGCCGAGATCGGCGTCCTCGGAGGCGCGACACGCAGCGTCGAAGCCGCCGACCGCGGCGGCGGCGGCGCGGCGCACGACGGTGCCGTAGGTCGAGAGCAGCGCGCGTGTGTGGCGGCGCGGCGGTTCGTCCTGTCGGAAAAGATGGCGCGCGCGCCAGCGACTGGCGGCGCCGCGCGGTGCGGGATCGGCGAGCGGGCCGAACGCGGCGGCCGTGCGCTCCGCCGCGAACAGCGGTGCGGCCGCGGCGGCGAAGCCGGGCGGCAGGCGATTGGTGGCGTCGCAGCAAAGGACGAATTCCTCACGCGTCTCCGCCATCGCACGGGCGCGCACGGCACCGCGGCCGAGGTTGCGCTCGTGCCGGACCACGCGGATGGCGAGCCCGTCGAGTTGCGCGAGACTGGTATCGGTCGAGGCATCGTCGATCACGAGCACTTCCGCGGGCGGCAAGGTTTGCGCGAGCACGCTGGCGACGGCGTCGCGGATCGTCGCGGCGTCGTTGCAGCAGGGAACGTAGGCGGAATAGCGCACGCGCGGAAAACTCAGGCGGGGATTCGCGCCTGTCCGGGGCCGAGGGGCTCGCGCTCGAAGCGAGGCCGGGCCGACCTGGAGTCGGCGCGTGGAGCGGAGCTGAACCGGAGATCGCCGATCCCGTGGCCGGCTACGGGGCGCCGGGCGCACACATTCATGCGGTCGGCGATGAGAGGGCTGATTTCGGTTCGAGGAACAGCCATTGCATGGGTCCGCCGACCCGCTCGTTGACCCAGCCGAACAGATTGTAGCGACAGTAGAACCGAAGCAGCCATGAAGCGTCCGGAATTTCGGCGATCATGCGAACGCGGTTCGGGATGCGGGTGATGGCGTGGGTCGCTTGGAAGCGGGATTCGAGCAGCGCTGAGACGCCGGGCACGAGCGCGTCGTGGCATTCGACGAGGATCGGCGTGTGCACGAGTGCGGGCACGGCGGCGGGGTCGAGCAGCACGCGTTCGTAACCTTCGACGTCGAGCATCAGGATATCGCCGGGTTGCAGCGTGGCGCGCAGCGTGTCCGGTTCGCAGCGCCCGTGCATCTGGATGCGCTCCCGCACGCCGTTCAACGTCGCGAAGCGCGTGAGGAGCTCGCGGCCGGCCGCCAGTTCCTCGAAGGCGACGATCTCGGCTCGCGGCAGCCGTCGCGCGAAGCCGACCGCGTAGTAGCCGTCGGCGGCCCCGATCTCGACGATGCGCCGCGGGGTGCGCGCGATGATGCCCTCGATGATCGGGTGCAACTCGAGCTCGTAGGTGCCCATCATCTTCGGAAACGGGGCGGAGAAGCTCGGGTTCCAGTCCTCCCAAGTGAAGCGCATGCCGGCGAACGGACCGGAGCGCACAAGATCGGAGCGGGCCCAGCGCGCGCGGGCGCGCGCGGCCACCGCCGGCGGATGCCAGCGGTGCGGGACGATGCGCTTGAGCAGGGATTTCATCCGGCGTGCACCGCCCATTTGGCGCGGAGGCCCAGCAGGGCGCGGCCGGAATAGGCGGTGTAGCCCTGTGGGGAGATTTCCAGGGCGAGCAGGGGATCAACCTCGTCGTAAGTGGCCACCGGCTCGCCGCCCGCAAGCTCGTAGAGCGAGGCGACGACGGAGTAGACGCCCGGGCGGAGCAGTCGCGCCGGCAGGGTGCAGGCGATCCGGTGGGCGCGGCCCGGACCGGTGCCGCGCGCCGCGGCGAGTTCGCGGTCGAGCGTGCAGACCAGCTCGTGGCCCTGTGCGTCGAACAGCGCGACGCGCACGCCCCACAGGGCGCCGCTGGATCGCTCGACGCACTCCAGTTCGACGGTGAGTTCGCTGGAGTGCGGTAGCAGGGCGGCCGGCCGGCCGGATTCGTCGAGCACGCGGGCGCCTTGGAGGGCGACCGGCGCCGCGGCGTTGTGGCCGGGGGGCGCACGCCACTCGCCGGCGGCGGCGGCGTTGCGCGCGAGATAGCCGGAGACGACTTCTGCGGCGGGACCGTGGGCGGAGACGCGGCCATGCTCGAGCAGCACGGCGCGATGGCAGAGCTGCGAGACGGCGGCCATGTTGTGCGAGACGAAGATCACGGTGCGGCCCTGCGTGCGGGCGACGTCCTGCATTTTGCCGAGGCACTTTTGCTGAAACGCGTGATCGCCCACGGCGAGCACTTCATCGACGAGCAGGATCTCCGGTTCGAGATGCGCGGCGACGGCGAAGGCGAGGCGCACATACATGCCGCTCGAATAACGCTTCACCGGTGTGTCGAGGAAGCGCTCAATCTCGGCGAAGGCGACGATCTCGTCGAATTTCCGCGCGATCTCCGCGCGCTTCATGCCGAGGATCGCGCCGTTGAGGAAAATGTTTTCGCGTCCGCTGAGTTCCGGATGGAAGCCGGTGCCGACCTCGAGCAGCGAGGCGACATGGCCGCGGAGGCGAACTTCGCCGGCCGTCGGATCGGTGATCTCGCCGAGGATCTTGAGGAGCGTGGATTTGCCCGCGCCGTTGCGGCCGATCAGGCCAAGCACTTCGCCGGGCTGGACGTCGAAGGAAATGTCGCGCAGCGCCCAGAACGTCTCGGATGCCGCGCGCGCGCGGCGCCGCCCGGTGAGGAGCGACCACGCGCGATCCACTTCGTCGCGCATGCTGGTGAAGCCGATGCGGCCGAGCTGGTAGCTCTTGGCAACGCCGCGGACCTCGATGATCGGCTGGCTCATGGCGCGTGGCTCAGACGGTGTCGGCAAACGTGCGCTCGGCGCGCTGGAAGACGAACAGGCCCGCCGCAAGGACGAGCAGCGTGCCGGCGAGCGAGAGCGCGGCGAGTTGCGGCGTGACCGCGCCGGCGCCGAAGCAGGCGAAGCGCAGCATCTCGACCGGGCAGGCGAGGGGATTGAGCGCGGCGACCCAGCGCGCGAGCGGGCCGAGTTGCGAGAGCGGATAGATCACCGGCGTGGCGAACATCCAGAGTTGCACCACGAAGGGCAGCGCGTGCTGCAAGTCGCGGTATTTCGCCGAGAGGCCGGAAGTGAGCAGGCTGACGCCGAGGGCGAGCAAGGCGACTTGGGCGAGCGTGAGTGGCAGCAGCGCGAGCGCGACCGGGATCGGGTGCCACATGGGCGAGCCGAGCAGCGCGGGCACGTAGAACGCGAGGAAGAGCAGCGTTTGGAGAGCGAGCGGCGCGAGGCTGGCGAGCACGACGGCGAGTGGCACGACGAGGCGGGGGAAATAGACCTTGGTGAACACCGACGCGTTCACTTGGAAGGTGTTGCCGGCACCGGCGAGGACGTTGGCGAAATACGCCCAGAGCAACATGCCGCAGAGGTAGAACAGGTGCGCGGGCACGCCGTCGGTCGAGGTGCGGAGGCCGCGGTTGAAGACGAGGACGAACACGCCGGTGAGCAGCAGCGGTTGGAGCAGGAACCAGAGCGGGCCGAGGATCGTCTGCTGGTAACGCGAGACGAGATCGCGCCGCACGAGCAGCACCAACAGGTCGCGTTGCTGGAGCAGGCGCGCGAGATCGAGACGGAACCAGCCGCGATGCGGGCGCAGGATGCGTTCGACGGGCGGAGTCATGATCTCACTCGCGAAGCGAGGCGGTTCGTGGCGATCACGGTGCGGCGTCGAGCGCGGCGAGGTCGGCGTCGACCATGAGGCGGGCGAGGTCGGCGAGTTTGGTCTGCGCGGACCAGCCGAGTTGCGCGCGGGCGCGCGAGGCGTCGCCGACGAGGCGGAACGGCTCGGCGGGGCGGACGAAGCGCGGATCGGTCGTCACGTGCGCGCGCCAGTCGAGGCCGACGTGGGTGAAGGCGGCGTCGAGAAAATCGCCGAGCGTGTGGCTCGCGCCGGTGGCGAGGACGTAGTCGCCGGGTTTTTCCTGTTGGAGCATGCGCCACATCGCGTCGACGTATTCGGGCGCGTAGCCCCAGTCGCGTGTGACGTCGAGGTTGCCGAGCGTGAGCTCCTTTTGGCGGCCGCGGGCGATGCGGGCGGCGGCGAGCGAGATTTTGCGCGTGACGAAATTTTCGCCGCGGCGCGGGGACTCGTGGTTGTAGGCGATGCCGTTGCAGACGAACAGGCCGTAGGAATCCCGGTAGACGCGGCCGAGGTTGGTTGCGAAGGCCTTGGCGCAACCGTAGGGGCTCGTGGGGCGCAGCGGGGTGTCCTCGCTCTGCGGCGCGGCGGCGGGAGTGCCGAAGATTTCCGAGCTCGACGCGTGGTAGAAGCGCACGGGGTGTTCCTGATCGCGGAGGATTTCGAGGAGGCCGAGCGTGGCGTTGGCGACTTCCTGCACGGTGGCTTCGGGGATCTCGAAGCTTAGGCCGACGTGGCTCTGACCGGCGAGGTGGTAGACCTCGGTGGGCTTGATGGCGCGGAACAGGCGGCGGAGCGATGTGGTGTCGTTGAGATCGCCGTAGTGGAGGAAGAGCGATTGGCCGCCGAGCGCGGGATCGTGGCGCAGATGCTCGATGCGCGAGCGATTGAACAGGCTCGCGCGGCGCACGAGGCCGTGCACGGCGTAGCCGCGGGCGAGGAGGAACTCGGTGAGGTAGGAGCCGTCCTGGCCGGTGATGCCGGTGATGAAGGCGACGCGACTGCTCATGAGATTGGTAAGGGAGGAAAATTGGGCGAGCTTCGCTCCACCGCGTCTTCAGGGCGCGGCGTAGCAAGTTTGGTCACGGCCCGAGACCACATCGTCGGGCAAGAATCAGGGTGGCGCGGCGAGAGGGTCAAGGCGCGTTGTTCGACGGAGTTGCGCGAAGGCATGGGGCCCGGCGGGCCGGGGCGGTTGACCGGCGGTGGCTCGACAAAGGCGCATCCGGGCGTCAAGTCTCGGGGCGTCTCGGGCGATGGGCCGCGCCTGTTGGAACTCCGACTATGAGCAATCCACCGATCCCTCTCGCGCCCTCCGACGAAGCCGGCTCGCTCGGCGTGCTGCATCTGAAACGACTCTGGACGCGGGCGCGCGCGGCGCGCGGCGGCTGGCGCAGCGACGATCTCGACGACGACCAGCGCGACCATCTGGTGATCGATGCGCTCGGTCTCGGCCTCGAGCAGGCGCGCCGGCAGATCATGGAGTCGGCGAGGACATTCGAGGAATTCGAGAAATGGGTCGTGGCGACGAGTGGCGAACCGGAGCCGGCGCGGGTGGCGCGGCTCAACGCGGCCTTGTGCGGCGAGCCGCCTCCGCCGGCGACGCGGGCGTGGTTGGCGCAGATTGACGCGCTGCCGCCGGTGTTGAGCGCCGAGGACCTCGCGCATTGGGAAGAGCACGGCTACGTGATCGTGCACGACGCGGTGCCGGAGGAATCGCGCCGTGCGGCGGAGGCGGCGATCTGGGAAAACACCTCGGCGCGGCCCGACGATCCGACGACGTGGTATGCGGATCGAGGGCAGGGAATCATGCTGCAGTTGTTCCAACATCCCGCATTCACCGCGAACCGGCGTTCGCCGCGGATCCACAAGGCATTCGCGCAGCTGTGGGGCACGGCGGACCTGTGGGTGACGTGCGATCGCGGCGGCTTCAACCCGCCGTTGCGCCCGGGCGAGACGTTTCGCGCATCGGACCTGCATTGGGACGTGAGCTTGGCGCGACCGATTCCGTTCGGCACGCAGGGCATTCTCTATCTGACCGACACTCCGCCGGAACAGGGAGCGTTCCGGTGCGTGCCGGGTTTCCACCGGCGGCTCGAGGCGTGGCTCGATGCGTTGCCGACGGGCACGGATCCGCGCCAACAGGACTTGCACGCGCTCGGCGTGAAGCACATCGGCGGACGCGCGGGCGACCTCGTTATCTGGAGCGACAAGCTCCCGCACGGCGCGAGTCCGAATCACGGCGCGCGGCCGCGCATTGTCCAATACCTGAACATGTATCCGGCACGTCGAGAGCGGAACAAAGTGTGGCTGTGAGCGCGCGGCGGATCGATCACGCGGCTGCTTTCGAATTCGGCTGCTGCGAGCGATTGCGTGATCGGCGGCGCGATATCCGTGCGACGGCCTAAGCCGGCCTGCGGACTGGGAAGCGAATCGGTCAGGCAGTCGCGGGCGCAGGCTCGGGGCGCAGCCAGCCGCTCATGCGCGGAAACACAGGCGCACCGCTGCCATTGTCCTGCGCGTGGGTGAGACCGAACCACTCGAGCAGGGGAGCTCCCGGTGCGCCGGGTCCGGCGAAGGCTGCGAGCAAAGATTCGGAAGCCCCGCGATAGCCTGCGGGATGAAAAACGACCGTTGGATCGATTCCGATGTGGCGCGCGGCGGCGTAGGACCAGGCTTGGGCGGCGATCTCGTCCGCCATCGTGCTGCCGAGGTCGCCGTTCAACGCAGCGCGTTGCGAGGGGGGCGTCACCGCGATGTGTCCGGCCTCGTGCAGGAGATCGCCCGGGTAGGCGAGCCGTGCGCGATCGATCACGAGACCGCCGTTTTCGATGAGGATGCCAGGCACGAAAGTGCCCGCGGGGAGGGCGCGCTCCTGGAGAGGGATGCCGATTTCGTTAAGGAAATGAACGATTCGATCGAGGGGCACGGCTGCGACGGGATTGAGCGGAGCAAAACGATCAGGCGGAGCGAAGCAATGTCGCGATTTACGCCGAATGCGAATTGCCCTTGCGCCGGTGACGCCGACGGCGTCGGTTCGATGGGTGAATGCTGAGCGCAGAGCTTTTGACGAGTGGACGACCTGCCTCATCGACGAGACGCGCGCGCCGCAGGAACACCTGACCGCCGCCCACGCCTGGTGCGGTTGGGCGCTGGAGCGCTTGGGAATGGACGCGGTCCGCATCGATCCGCCGGACTCGACCGGGACGCATCCCACACCGCTGCCGGGCGGAGAAGCAATCTCCCCTCAACGGGCGGTGCTCTGCCTGCGTGAACATCTGCGCACCGCGGTTTACCTGCGCGCGCTCGATGCGGCGGTGCGGGCGGCGCAGGAGAAATTCCCCGGCGAGACGATCCACCTCGTCGAGGCCGGGTGCGGTCCGGCGGCGCCGATGGCGCTGGCAATGGCGGCGCGCTATTCGCCGGCGGAAGTGCAGGTGAGTTTGCTGGATATCCACGAGGCTTCGCTGGGCGATGCGCGCCGGCTGGCGGCGGACCTGGGCGTCGAGCGGTCGTTGCGCGCGACGATTTGCGGCGACGCGGCGGCGGTGCGTTTCGCGGAGAATGACCGGCCGCATATCGTCGTGGCCGAGGTGTTGCGGCGGGCGTTGAAGAAAGAGCCGCAGGTGGCCGTCACGCGGGCGCTGGCGCCGCAGTTGCGCGCGGGAGGCTTTTTTCTGCCGGAGCGAATCGAGGTCGATCTGGGTTTCGTGCGCGCGGGGCTGGCTGGCGGCGGGAGCTGGGACATCGAGCGGCTCGGACCGGTGTTCGTCCTCGATGCGGGGCGGACGGACGCGCTCGTGCCGGATGCGGCGGGACGGCTGCCGGAGCGGAGCATTTTCGTGCCGGCGCATGCGGCGAGCGCGCTGCAACTGCTGACGCGGCTACAGCTTTTCGCCGCGCACGCGCTCGAGGATTTTCATTGCAGCCTGACGATGCCGGAGCGGCTGCGCGGCGTGCCGGACGCGATCGCGGCGCGCGGAGGGCGGTTGCGTTTGGCTTACGAGATTTCCGCCGACCCGGGCGTGCGGCTGATCGCGGCGGAGCCGGCAGAAGAGGCGATTTCGGCCGTGCGTTTTTGAGCGGCTCGTGCACAAACCCGGGCGATCTCCCGAATGCTCCGATACCCTTCGATTTCCAGCGTTGGCACACCGAACACGCGGCTCGCGTGTGCAGGAGGTTTCCTGCCGTGAGCGAGTCTGCGCGGGTGCACATGGGTTTCGGTCTGCGCATGCGGTCGGAACTGGATTTGCCGGAGCTGACGGCGACGACCGGAGCGGAGCCGGTGGATGTCGAAATTGTCTACGGTCAGGTGCCGGCCGAGCTGCCGGGCACGCTGAAACATGGCGTGCGCTTTCAGGCGGCGGCCGACGCGTTGCGGCTGCAGGTCGATGGCGTCGCGACTTATCTCGTCGAACAGGGCCGGCGGATCACGATCGATCGCGCGGCGCAGGCCGACGATGAGGATGTGCGGGTGTTTCTGCTCGGCTCGGCGATCGGCGCGCTGTTGCACCAGCGGGGCGATTTGGTGCTGCACGCGAGCGCGATCGAGTGGGACGGCGAAGCGGTGGTTTTTCTCGGCCGTTCCGGCGTCGGCAAATCGACGTTGGCGACGGCGTTTCGGCAGCGCGGGCGAGCGGTGCTGACGGACGATCTCTGCGTCGTGCGACCGGGGGCGGGCGGGCGGATGTTCGCCGAGCCGGGTTTTCCACAGGCCAAGCTCTGGCTCGACTCGCTGCGCCAGCTCGAGATTTCGCCGGACGGTCTGCGCCGGATCCGCAATAAGCTCGAGAAGCGCGCCGTCCCGCTGGGGAGGGAGTTCGCGACCGCGCCGCGACCGATTCGGAAGCTCTTCGTGCTGCGTCCGCACAACAAGCCCGACCTGTCGATCGAGCCGGTGCTCGGGCCCGCGAAATTCGCGGTGCTCAAGAACCAAACGTATCGCTTCGGATTTCTCGCTGCTGTCGAGGGGAAAACCGGCCATTTTCAACATGCGTTGCGGCTGGCGCAGCAGGCGGGGTTGGCGGCGGTCGAGCGGCCCGACCGCAGCGAGTTCAAGCTCCCGGAACTCGTTGCCGCAATCGAAGCCGACCTGCGGGCATGAAAGGCATCGTCTGGCTCGCGTCCTACCCGAAGTCAGGCAACACGTGGTTCCGCACGTTCCTGACGAATTTCCTGCGCGACGCAGACACGCCCGCGCAGATCAACGCGCTCGACGGCGGACCGATCGCGAGTGCGCGCGGGGTTTTCGACGAGGCGCTCGGCTACGATTCAGGCGAACTGACCTTCGAGGAGATCGATGCGCTGCGTCCGGAGGTGTATCTGCATCAGGCGCGCGAGGCGAAGGAGACGCTCTATTGCAAAGTGCACGACGCCTACACGTTTTTGTCGGATGGGCGGGCGCTGATCCCCGCGGAGGCAACGGCAGCGGCTTTGTATTTCGTGCGCAACCCGCTCGATGTGGCCGTATCGTTCGCGCACCACGGCGGGCATGACCGGTTTGATCGCGTGATCCGGCAGATGGCGCGAGACGAGAATTCGTTTTGCGAAACCGATGCCACCGAAGCGAACCAGCTTCGGCAAAAACTCCTCTCGTGGAGCAATCACGTGCGGAGCTGGGCCGACGCGCCGGGCGTGCGGGTCCATGTGGTGCGCTATGAAGACATGAAGCTGCGGTCCGAGGAGACTTTCGGCGCGGCGGCGCGTTTCGCGGGATTGCCGGACGATCCGACGCGGTTGAAAAAGGCGATCGAGTTCAGCCGCTTCGAGGAACTGCGCGCGCAGGAGGAGAAAACGGGCTTCGCCGAGAAGATGGCGCGCGCGAAGTCCTTTTTTCGCAAGGGCGAGATCGGCTCCTGGCGGGAGGCGCTCACTCCGCAGCAGGTCGCCCAGGTAGTGGCGGACCATGGCGACGTGATGCGGCGTTTCGGCTACCTCGACGCGAACGGCGAGTTGGTATTTTGAGCGATTTCGGCCGTGCAATGTCGCGCGGTGCTGGCAAAAGGTTGCGCGGGCCACGTAATGTCCGCGCTTCCTCCCCTTGCACTTACCACGTCCGTCGTCCGCAGCTCCGACCAGGTGTCGGGCGATCTAGATGGCAAAGTCGTGCTGCTCTCGATCGAGAACGGCGAATACTACAACATGAACGAGGTCGGCAGCCGCATCTGGGCGCTGATCGAGCAGCCGATGACAGTCGCGGCGCTCGTCGACCGCCTGCTCGGCGAGTTCGAGGTCGAGCGTGCGACGTGCGAGCGCGAGGCGCTGGCGTTCCTCGACCAGCTGCAGCGCGACAAGTTGCTGCGGGTGGTGCCTTCGGCGTAGTCATTGCCGCGTGGCATGATCAACCGGCTGATACTCTGGCTGTCGCTCGCGGGCATGGTGCTTGCGTTGCACCTCTGGGTGCAGAAGGCGCGCGGCTTCGACCAAGGTTGTCTCGGACTGACGAAGCCGGCGGCGGTGGCTCCGGCGGAGCGCGGCGGGTGCGAGGAAGTAGGCGCGTTGCCCTCGAGCCATCTGCTCGGGGTTTCCAATGCGGCTTGGGGATACGCCTTCTATTTCGCGTTGGCGCTGGTGTCGTTTGCCAAGATTTTCATGGTTCCTCCCTGGGCGCGCCGGCTGCATGCCGCCGGAGAGATCACGGTGGTGGTGGCGCTAATTTATTCCGGTTACCTCGTCTACACGATGGCGTTCGTGGCGCACGCTTGGTGCGTGCTGTGCACGCTGTCGGCGGTGGTAGTCGCAGCGCTGGCGGTGTTGCATGGTGCGTTGCGGTGGCGCGGAGGATTCGCCCCGGTGCCGGAGAGCGCGCGACTGGTCGAACTCGCGGCGGCTGGCGGGGGCCTGTTCGTGGCCACGGGAGTGCTCGTAGGCGTCCTGCTGTTCGTGGACCGACTCGGCACGCGACCGCTCGACCAAGGCAAGACGCGCGGCGAGGTCGAGGACATCGTGGGGACGGCGCTGCCGAAGTTCATTGACGCCGCCAAGCTACGCGAGATGCGCCCATGCCGCTTCGACGACGACGGGCGCGTGGTGCCGTGGCGCGACTTCTTGAGCGAAGGCACGCCGTTCGTCGGCAAGGCGGGCGGGCCGACCGTGATCGTGTTCTATGATCCAAATTGCGGGCACTGCGCCGCTTATCATCCCATCTTCGTGCGGGCGATGGAGCGGTTCAAGGACCGCGCGCGTTTCACGATCCGGCCGCGGGTCCTGTGGGACGCGTCCGTATTGCAGGTCGCGGCGTTGCAGCTCGCGGAGGGATCGGGGAAGTATTTCGAGTTGTGGCAGGCGATGTTCGACCGGCCGAAGGACGGCTCCGGCAACGGGGCGAGTGTGGAGCAGATTGCGGCAATTTTCCGCAGACTGGGCCTGGATGCGTCCGATCTGGCGGCGCGGCTCGAGGCGGTGCGTCCGCAAGTGCTGGCAGCGCGCGAACAGGCAAAGCGCGCCGACATCGGCGGCGTGCCGGCGATCTACATCGAGGGACGTCGCGTCTGGTCGCCGAATCGCGGCGAGGATTGCCTGGGCAAGTTGATCGAGAAAGTCGGCGGCAGCGTGTCGCCGCCGACGGGTGCACGCTGAGACGAAGGAGCGCGGGGAAACAACCGCACCGCGCGGCGTCACTGTTCTCCGATCGAAGTGGGGTGATCGGACGGCGAGGCGAACTCGGCGAGCGCGCGCCGAACCTCGGCGAAGACCGGCGCCCACGCGCCCGGCGCGGGTTGACGGAATAGCCGGACGGTCGGATACCACGGGCTGTCGGTGCGGTCAGCGAGCCAGCGCCAGTCGGCGGCGAAGGGGAGGAGAATCCACACGCGTTTGCCGAGCGCACCGGCCAAGTGGGCGATGGCAGTGTCGACGGTGATCACGAGATCGAGTGCGGTGACGATGGCGGCCGTTTCGGTGAAGTCGGACAGGCGACCGCCGAGATCCACGACGTTCGGGCACGAGGCGAGCGCAGCGGCTTCACCGGGCCGGGCGTCTTTTTGCAGACTGAAAAAGCGACCGTGGTGCGTAGCGAAGAGCGTGGCGAAGAGTTCGGGCGGCGCGGTGCGAAACTGATGACGGTGGTGCTGAGGATTGCCGGACCACGCGAAGCCGATGTTGGGGCCGCGACCGAGTTCGATTTGCCACTCGGCGATCCTTGCCGTCGGCGCGTGCAGGTAGGGAATTGGGGTGGGAATGGTGTCGAGACGGGTGCGAAAGCCGCGGGGCAGGCTGAGGAGCGGGCAATACAGGTCGAAGGGCGGCACCGTCGTGCCGATCGGCATGACGCGCACATCGGTAATCGACGCGCCGAGCAGCCCGCAAAGCGGGGGCTGCACCGCGAGAATGACGTCTGCGCCGGCGTCGCGGGCGAGGAGCGCGTAGCGGCAGAATTGGAGCGTGTCGCCGTAACCTTGCTCGGAGTAGATCAGCAGAGTGCGGCCTTCGAGGGAGTAGTCGCCTTGCCAGAGCGGAGCGGGGAAAATGTTGTTCGCCCAGCCGGCACCGAAGATCGCGCGTTGCTCGTAGTTTTCCCAACCGGCTGCGAAATCGCCGGTGGTGAGCTGGGCGAGCCCTTGGTTATAGCGAATCAACGCCGAGTTTGGGTGATGGCTGCGGGCTTCGGCGAAGGCGGCGAGCGCTTCGGCGAAGCGGTTGTGCAGCAGCAAAGCGGCGGCGAGGTAGACGAGGGCGGCGTGGTGCGTCGGCGAGGTGGCGACCGCCTGATGGAAGGCGGCGATGGCCGCCGGCAGGTTGCCGACCTCCTGGTGCAGCAGGCCGTCGACGATAAGGGCCTCGGCGTGTTGCGGGTGGCAGGCCAGCGCGCGCTCCACGAGCGCCCGCGCTTCGGCAAACCGCCGCTCGTCCTTGAGCAAGTAGGCGAGATTGGCCAGCGCGTCGGCGTCGTGGGGCGCGAGCGCGAGGTAGGCTTCGAACGCGAGGATGGCGGCGGGCCGGTCGTTCTTCGCGGCTAGGGTGAAAGCGAGCGAACGATACGCAGCCAAGGCGTCCGGATCGAGTTGGTCGGATGGCTCCATCGTCGGCTACGGGATTCGCCAGAGATAGATTTGCGAGATCGTCTGCGGATTGACGCTGACGATCTTGGTTTTTTCAGGAGGCCAGCCCGGAAAAATAAAAGTGTGCGAAACGATCCGTGTGCCGCGGGAAAGCTCGCGCGCGAGCTTACGGCGCAGATCAGGGTAGGCGAAGCCTTGGAGATAAAGGCAGACGACGGTGGCGTCCCGCAGGGGAATCCGCATCGCGTCGGCACAGAGGAACGACGTGGTGGCCGCGACTTGCTGCGCGGCGGCCGATGCGGTGGCTTCGCGAATCCGCTGCGGATCCAAATCGATCCCCACGCCGCGAGCGCCGAATTGCTTTGCCGCCGAAATCACGATGCGTCCGTCGCCGCAGCCCAAGTCGTAGACCACGTCGCCCGCTTTCGTCTCGGCGAGGTCCAACATGGCGTCAACGGTGCGTTGCGGCGTCGGAGCAAAGCGCCCGATGCAAGCCGGGTCGTCCGATTCGTTTTTCCCGACGGGAAGCGGGGAGCGGAATCGGTTGCGGATATGCCGCCAGACGTAGCGCAAACGATCGCCCCAGTTCGGCTGGAGCCGTAGATTGAGGCGCAGAGCGGCAGCCGAGTCAGGCGACATCGACTGGCCGGCTTCAAGTTGCCGGCATAGTTTCGCCGCGTGCCGGTCGAGCGCGGGCTCGCGTGCGATTTCCTTGGCGACTTGCGGTGGTAGTTCCTGGCCGACGACCCGATGGCTGGCCACGAGCGAGAAAATCAGACTCGACCGAAGGCCGGCAGTGTCCGCTCGAGCCAGCACCAGCGGCCAATCCCACGTCGCATGATGGTTGAGGAGGCTGAGCAGATCAGCCACGCGGCGCAGTTCGAGCCAGCGAAGGCCGTTGCGGTTGGCGCAGAGGCGGAACAGCCAGTCGATCGTCGGGAGGGTTTTCAGATCTCGCCCGCCGACCGGGATCGTTTCGGCGCGACCGATCAGCCCTTCGAAGTCCCGGTCGGTTGCGGGCAGCGAGTGGACGATCACCCGGCTGCGATGGCGATCGGCGAGGGCCAGAGGGCTTACCTCGAGTGAGTAGCCGAGGGAAGCGAGCGCGGTTCGCGCTCGAGCCGCGTCGCTGGCGCGCACCAGAAGTGTCGTGTTCATTCCGAGGGAGCGCAGGCTCGGCACTGGGTAGCAACGCCGGGCCAATGCCCAGCCGCTCGCAAACATAAATGGGATGCTGGCTCGCGTCAGCAAGTCGTGGAGCACGCACGCTTCGCGCGCACGTGCCAAGTGCCTGAGCTGGGTGAAGTGCCCGATCGCCTGCAACTGCTGCAGCGTGTCCGCAGGCGGAGACCATCCATTGTCCGGGCGCGACGCCATGGTCCCAAGCGAGGGCAGCAGTCCGTGGCAACGAGCCAACCAAAGGAGCCGGTGCCAGTTGCATTGGGCCCCGGAAGCAGCGTCCAAACTGACCTTAGGGGGGGCGTTTGGTCGCAGCCCATAATTCAGGCTGGCCTGAAGCAACGCAAACTCGGGAGTCGGCTGACTCACGGCGGGGGGGCGAAGGCAGGTGCAGGTGGCAGACGCATCGCGGTCAACGCTCTTGGGAAAACCGTATTGCCCGGCACTTGGCAAGACGCTTGACCATTCGCAGTTCGCCTGCCACCAAATCGCACCATGAATTTCACCGGACAGACTTCCTCGATGAAGGATCAAAAAGTTTTTTCTTCGAGCGGCGCGAAACGCGCGTGGGTCGCTCCGGTTGTGACGCCTTTAGGAGTCGGGGAAACGGAGACTGGAGCAGGAATGACCACCGAGGTGCAGTTCGTTGGTATGTGTGGAGCCGGGGCGACGATGTCGAGCGCCGCCAACACAAATTGTAGTTAATCGCGCCGCTTGGTTTAGTCTCCGCAATCGAGTGTGGCGCACGGTCGCACACGCCAAGTGGCGTGCCAGCGGATAAATCGCGCCAAGGCGGCGCTGTTTGCCAAAGTCAGCTCCCTTTGCCACAAGCCGAGGGCGGCGTCCTGCCATTGACGTGCAATCCAGGCGCAATCGAGATGCCCGGCCACCGCAGGATCGCCGCTCAGTTTAGAGAATGTATCCTGCAATTCGCGCAGCTGAGCCGCGAAGTGAGATTGGAAATCCGGTTGAGGCTGACCGCGACTCACGCGGAGGCGCACGGTGTCGGGTAGCTGACCGCGCATGCTCTCGCGCAGGAGCCGGCGGTCCCAGCCGTCCCGGATTTGCTGCTCGAAGGGAAGCGACAGGCAAAATTCGTTGAATCGGAAGTCCAACATCGGAGCTCCGCTCCGCCGGCGCGCGCGAGTCGAGCCTACGACCGACGGCGCGGCGCCCGTCTGTTGAGTCGCGACTTCCGTAAGGATACGATGCAAGCGGCGACGCGGGTTTCTTGGCGGCGTGTTCCATGAAGCAAGGTGGGCTCGCGTCAATTCGTCGATTCCCGTTCGCGCGCGCAAATCGGGATTCAGAAGGCTAAGCCACGGCGACATATCCGACCCGCGTTTAGGATACGGGAAGATTCCCCGCCAAATGCGACCAAGCGTGGCATGGCGCACCAGTGCTCCCCACGATCTGCCATAGACGCGGCGCTGCCCTGCTACTTCGCGCAACCACGTTGACAAGTGTCCTGTCGTGGCGAGATGCGCGAGATAACCAAGAGGCTGGTTTTCGAGAGAGACGAGGTAGTTGCCGCCCAGTCCGCTCAAAATCACTCCGATATCCAAACTGTCCAGAAGGGCGGAATACGCCGGATCTTCGCCTGCGGGCAGGCTTCGGAACGGAACAAGGTTGTGCTCGAAAAGATCGTCCCAACTCGCGAGCGGCGCGGCGCCGGAGTTGCCCGGTAGGAAATGAAAGTCAATGTCACGCGCGGAAGCGCTGAGGTCTTCGACAAAGGCCGATTCGTCGAGGACTCTGCCGGTATGTCCGTAGCGATTGGAGCCCGCCCTGCGCCGGTGGATCGCTTGTAGGCGCGCGCCGTCGCGCGCCAGGATGCCACCGGCAACCGCGGTAACCGCGGACGAATCCAGCCCGCCGCTGAGGAGCACGGCGGCGCGTCCGGAGTAGCGCTGCAGGCAGTTTTGCGTGGCACGCGTGAATTCGTGACGGAATGCCTCGACGTATTCTTCGTCCGACTTCAGTCGCAGCACGCGATCCGGATCAGGATTCCAATAGCGTGCGATGCGGAGGCGGCCGTCCTGAAATGAGAGTCGGTGTCCGCCAGAAAGCCGCTGCACATCGGCGTAGAGAGTTTCCGCGGGAGCGAAATCGATGCGTGCGACGTAGCAGGCGAAGGCGGTTTCGTTGAGCTGGCGCGAGACTTCCGGAAGTGCGAACACGCCTCGGAGTGTGGAGGCGAAGGTGAAAAGACTGGCGTGGCGAACGAAATAGAAAGGGCGGTTGCCGAGATGATCTACGGCGGCGAAAAAACGCCGTTCGAGCGGATGCCAGACGGCGAGGGCGAACGAGCCGGCGAGTCGAGCGGGACATTCCTCTCCCCAGCGATCATAGGCTTCCCGAACAAATGCGCTGTCGGCGTGCGCGCGCGCCTCCGAGTTGGACCAACCGAACTCCGCCGCGAGCTCGGCGCGGTTGTCGAGGTAGGCGTCGGTCACGAGAAGGCGTCGTTGCGCTGGGTCCACGTGCGGTTGCGATTCAAATGCGTCTTCCGGAAAAAACGCTTGAGCGAAGTGCCCGAAGCCGGCTGAGCCTTCCGCCCAGATGGCGACTCGATCCACTGGGCATATCGCCATGGCGTCGATCATCGAGCGAACCTGCGCTGGCGCGACGGAGCCGGAATCTAAGCGAACGATGCCTGCGATGGCGCGCACAACTGCACAATGTCACCCTGCTGGATGACCACGCAAGTGACAAGCGTTGCACCGAGCCCCCGGTGCGGCGGCGCGCGGTGGGCGTGAAAAAGCCGCCCTTTTCGAGGGCGGCTTTCGAGGAAACCGGAATCCGCTTAGTTGCGAGCCGGGAAGATGCCGGCGGTGGCGATGATGTAGTTCACCACCACGTAGGGCTGAAGAATCGCAACAGGCTGACTGCTGCCGCTGCTGCCCACGGTGGTGGTGGCAGAGGCTGCGATGCTGCCTCCGAGAACGGTGGGGGACATTTGCGCGGCCATGGTGGTGTCCGTGCCACTGCCGGATGCAGCGTAAGGCTTAATCGAGACCGGACTCGCTCCGCCCGTCGTGCCCACCGTGAGCATGTTGCCCGTGGGCACCGCGGAGGTCGTGGAAGGCGCAGTGAGCGCGTGAACTGTGGTTGTCGCGGTCAGACCGGAAATATCGGTGGTCACGTTGGTCGTAGCGACGTGATTGTGCATGGGCATCTGCGACGTAAGTATCGTCACGGTTTCGGAGCCGGCGGCTTCTCCCATGTCGTATAAGGAGGTGCCGGGGCTTCGTCCTTTGCCAATGGCGACACGACCACCGAGGTTCGGTAGCCCGAAGGTTTGCATGCCGTCGCCACCGAAGGTGGTGCCAAGGAGCGCGAAGAGGGCGGAATTCTGCGCGATGGACATGAGTTGTCCGGCGCAGAAGGCGTAGTTTCGCGGAGCGAAGTTGAAGGCGACAGATTTGATTTCGCCGAGGAATGGTTCTGACATGGCGGGAGACGTGGACGGATGGGTTATGGTTGTCGGTCTGTCGGCGGTGCCTGAGGGATCGCCGGATCCGGAGTGGTTATGGCGTCTCGTCCCTGAGCAAATTGAAGACGGCCTCGTAGAGAATGCCGATCTTCCTTTTTTGCACCGGGACGAGAAACAGATCGATTTCGCCGAGCGCAGCGTGGTTCAGGCGGTAGATGCCCTGTTCCAGTTTTTCCCCTTCAGCGAGGAAATGCAGGGAGAACGAGAGCTGCACCTCGTCGTCGATGCCTGAACGCACGGTGACAAGTTGGAGCGTGCGGATGGCGCCGCCATCGAGATGGAGGGCAAAGGGTGTGTTGAGCAATGGCTGGTAAGCCTCGGGTGTGAGCGGCAGGGACATGAAAAAGGCGGCCCGCCGCCGAAGCGGCGGGCCGGAAAACAAATCAGTTCCGCTGCGGGTAGACGCCGATGGTCGCGACGATGTAGTTGAGCGCGACGAGGGGCGGTCGGATATCAACCGCGGCACTGGTTCCCGTCACTCCTATGGTCGTCGTCACGCCAACCGTGGTGGCCGCGGTCGCGGTAGTGGCGGCGCTGGCAGTGACGTTGCCGCTGAGCGTCGTCGTGGCGGCACCGCCGGCAAGCGTGGTAGCCGTGCCGCTTGGCGCGTAAGGCTTGATTGCCACTGGCGTGGAGCCTGCCGTTTGACCAACCGACAACAGGTTTCCGGTTGGAATTGCCGACAAGCTGGCCGGTGCCGTCAGCGCATTGATTGTCGTGGTCGCCGAGAGGCCGGCGATGCTGGTCGTCACGGTTGTCGTGGGCGTGACGGTCGTCGTCGCGGTCGCATTGCTGGCTGCGGCGTGATTGTGAGCGGGTAGCTGGGCCAAGCTTAGCTGGATAGCCTGTGCACCGGCAGAATTGCCGAGTTGGTAGGGGGTGAGCCCCTGAAGCGTGCTGCCATTGGTTGCCAAGGCGACGCCGACGCGGCTCTGGAGGTTCGGCAGGCCGAAGGTGGTCTGGCCGTTGCCGCCGAAGTAGACGCCGTAGAGCGAGTAGAGCGCAGCATTCTGTTGCACCTGCATCAGCTGGCCGTTGGCAAAGGCGTAGCCGTAGGGACACCACGGAAAACCTACCGCCTTGATTTCACCGAGCATGGGATCTGACATGTTGGGACTGGGTTCGAGTTTTGGGATTTTCGGCCGGATCGACCGATTGGGTTCATGGTTGCGACGCGGCGTTCGTTTGCGCGCGCGTGGGCGCGGCAAGGCAGAGCGGCCGGGTAACAAATTCGCTTTGGGCTTCGCCCCGGGTTTTCGCCGCCGCCCTCTTCGGGCGCGCGGACATCGTGTCCTCACGGAAACGGCAGGGGCCGAAGTCAGGCAATAGGGTCATGCTGTGGGGCATGCCCGGTGGCCCCCGGTGCACGAGAGGAGGAAGACACGCGGCCCATCGAAATGCACGCCGAAAGTCCGCTCCTTTCGTGAACACAGAAAGTGTGCTTTCGCTTTTCGTCCTTCGGGGGGGAAGCTGCGAGGTTGACACCGCGCGCGGCCCATCGCTTTCCATGTGAAGCGCGCATCGGCGCGCGACACCATCGCCGCCGCCATGCAAGTGACCGCCCATTTGACTCTCCGCCCGGTCCGTCCCGAAGATGAGCCGTTCCTCCGCGAGCTCCGCGCGCACGTCGACATCGAGCGATTGCACCTCAACCAATGGTCCGTCGAGGCGCTGCCGCTCGCGCAACAAGTCATCGCTTCGCAGTTCCACGTCCACGCGGCGCACTACCGCAAAGTGAAGAACCTGCGCGATACGAAGGACTGCGTGATCGAGTTGAACGGGGTCACCGTCGGGCGCTTCATCGTCACGCAAAATGCCGAGGAGGTTTATCTCTCCGACATCGCGGTGCATCCGAATTTCCGCGGCCAGGGCATCGGTGAGGCCGTCGTCGAATCGACCAAGCACGAGTGCGAGCAAAGCCGGCGATTGCTGCACCTCCACGTCGACAAGGACAACACCGCGCTTCAATTTTATCTGCGCCTCGGATTTCGCGCCATCGGGCAGTCGGAAATCAACTTTCTGATGGAGTGGGTGCCCGCCAGCCTCATCGGCCGCACCCAGGTCCACGCTCCGAAAACTTCCGGGTGAACTGGGGCGCGGAGAACGCCGCGAAGCCGCACACCGCCACGTTCGTTCTCTCGACCGGCCGATGCGGCACGCAATGGCTGGCTCATACCCTGCGCGCGGCGGGAAAAAGCTTCGGTCGCGTCGAACACGAGCCGATCGGCGACGGTTATCATTCGCGGGAAATGCTCGGCGCGGGCGATCCCGCCCAGCTTGCCCCGGTCGTGCGAAAGGGAGTCGAGGCCCATCTCGAAAACATCGAGCGCACGCTCGAGCACTCCGATTATTTCGAGGCCGGCTTCCCGTGTTGGAGCTCGGTGCCGTATCTGCTGCGACGTTTCGCTGGTCGAGTGCGGGTCGTGCATCTTCTGCGGCATCCAGTGGCAACAGCCTATTCCTGGTGGTCGCACGGCGCTTATCAGCCGCAGTTGCTGCCGCGTTTGCCGCAAAAGATCCTGCTGCACCCGGGCGATGCGGGGGTCGCTTTTCCGGAATACGCGCAACGCTGGGCGCATCTCCATCCGGTCGAGTGCAGCCTGTATTATTGGACCGAGGTCAATGCGTTCGCACGGAGTCTGGAGAAGACCGCCGGAGTGCCGTGGCTGCGGCTCGACCACAGCGATCTGTTTTCCGAAGCCGGGCTCCGACGACTGTGCGCTTTTCTCGGCGCTGAATATTCCCCGCGTCTGCGCGCGAATGCCGGCCGCGTGATCGACGAACATCATTTTTTCGTCAGCTCGTGGATCGAACCGGACTTTGTCTCGCACCACCCGACGACGGTGGATTTGGCGCGGCAGCTGGGCTACGATGCGCTGGCGGTGGACGCCGCCGCACTGCGGCGGCGTTTCGCGCCGTTTCTCAGCTGAGGTCGGCGATAAATTCGCGATACGCGGGCAGGGCGAATTTCTCCGCTGCCGCGAGCAGCTCGTCGGTCGCCTCGAGGCGCTTTGCCGCCGCGTCGGGCACGAAGCGTTGTTCGGGATTCTTCGCGTCGCGCGCCGCCGCGGCGAGCAACGCCTCGCGCTCCCCATCGTCGAACGCGCAGTCCGGAAACCCGCGCGCCACGAGATCGGGCAGTTGCGTGTAGTCGATCGTCGTGAGTTCGCTCCGGTGCGTCCGCGCGGCCCGGAAAAACGCCCCGAGGATCGCTGAAGCGTGTTCCACCGGGGAGAGCGCATCGCGCACGGACGGCGTCAATCCGAGTTGCGCGGGTGTGACGGTGTCGCGCACCAGGGTCAGGCTCGGTCGCCGCATCAGCGACACCAGCACCTCCACCGGATGGCGATGAAGGAAGACGAAAGGCGTCGTTGGAAATGCGCGCCGCATGAGCGGCACGGTGAAGATGTGCCACGAGTCGAGCTTCACAAACAGCCGCCGGCATCCCGCGGCGTGGGGCCGTGCGAGCGCGGCAACGGCTCCGCGGACGAGCGCGATCTTCTCGCCGTCCGTCGTGGCCGGACGGTGCAAGTGGAGGCGCAGCACCTCATCCACCAGCGGCGGCTCGGCGAGCACCGTGTGTTGCGGGAGAGCCGCGAGCATTTGCGCGACGAGCGTCGAGCCGCATCGGGAGACATGAAAGACGATCGCGGTCGGCTCCGGTCCGGAGAAATTACGGAGCTCTTCCAGCGGCGTGGTGCGAAGCGGTGTGCTACGGTTGACGGGCAACTGGCGCAATCGCCTCAACGTGTGCTCGAAAAAAGACTCCGTGTAGCGAGCGTGGTCCGCTGCGATCCATTCGAGCCGGGCGTCGAGGCCGCCACGGGCGAGACGGAAGGGGATTTCGACGCTCATGTCGCGCCGGCCGCATGAACCTCGATGCGCGGGAACTCGCGGCGGATCGCGTCCATTACCGCGACGAAATCTCCGCGATGTTCGCCGTGCAGATCGGGCGAACTTTCGAGCTCTGCCGACCAGTCGCTGGCGATGTCGACGGACGCCGGCAGGCGCAGACGGATTTGCCAGGAATAGATGCCGGCCCAGTTCAGGATCAGTGTCGCGCCTTCACTGCGGAACGTCACCGGTGCGCCCGCGGCGGCGAGTTCTTGTGCGACGGCCGCAAACACCGGTAGGACCGCGAGGCTGGATCCTGTGACGCCACGCACAGTGGCCGTGTGGTTCGGAAAATGCGGCGCCGGAGTGGAGGCGAACAACTGGTGCAGCCAGTCGTCGACGACACAGTCGAGCACGAGGTGGATGCGGTCGACCGTGCCGGTGTTTTCCACGGCGTGCGGCAGGTTGACGTTCGTATACCAACACTCGCCCGGCGCGAGGACGAGGCGCGAGCCGTCGAGGATGAAACGCACGCCGTCGCTCGTGACGATGGGGATGTGGATGCGCACTTCGCCGTCCTCGAAATCGAGGGCGTGGTCGACGTGCTCGGCGATGGCCGAGCCGGCTTGGAGACGCAGCAGGCGCACGGCGTTCAGCGGGCAGCGGAAGTGCGCGAGCACGGCGCGGAAATACGGGCAGCGCGCGAGCAGCGCGGTGTCGGCAAAGCGCTGGCCATCGCGCGCCTCGGGCACGAGGTTGTCGCGCGAGCCGCCGAGGGAGCGCAGCGCGGCGCCGCTCCAGAGGCCCTCATAGTGGCGGCGTTGCACATGGGGAATCCATTCGTCGTCGCGGACGAGCGCGAGGTCGGCGCGGAGTTTCTCGGGGTCGAAGGTAAAGGGCAGGCGGAGGCAGCGCATGGGGAAGCAGGTCAGTCCGGCGACTCCCAGCCGAACCACGCGAGCGGGCGGTGGCGGACGGCTTCGAGTTCACCGGTGAGGATCTTGTCGCCGGCGCGGAGCCAGGCGTGAGCTTGCAGGAGCGCTGGATCGGCGCGGTCGGGCGCGACGCCGAGGTAGAGCGTGCTGGCGATGCCGCGGCGGCGCAGCATTCGCTGCGCGGCGATGGCCTGGGGCAGACAAACAAAGGAGATCGGGGCGTGACGCGCGGCGGCTTGCACGGCCCAGGAAATCTCGACGGCGATCGCGCGCTCGGTGGAGGAAATTGTCTTGGCCGTTTCACGTTGCGGCGCTCCGAACGTGCGCGCAATGCGATGGAACGGCAGCAGATGCACCCGCGCCTTGTCCCAGCACAAGCCCGCCAGCGCCTCGACGAAGAGGAGCCGCTCGCGACCGCTGCGACGGAGAAACTTTTGCCAGCGCGACATGGAAAGGCCCTCGCGATAGGCGAGCCGCGCTGCAATCGACGCAAGGCGAATTTGTCGGCACGCTGGCACCGTCGGGTATCGCGCGTCGGGGCGCGCCGCGCAGATCGGTGGGGCGAAAGGGCGAAATTACGTATTAGGTAACGAACAACTGCGTCGTGGATTCGGGCGACTCGAGCTGAGAGCGGCGGTTTCGAGTGTGGTGGCGAGATTCTGGCGGGAGTTTCGATCGTTGCGGCGCCGCGACGAATCCGCGAAACGAGGCGCGTGTCGCTCGAAACTCTGAAACCCCCGCTTCGTCGCTTCCGCATTTACCGCGCGCTGCGGTTCGCGTGGCATTTCGCGACGGATCGGGTGTTCCGCCGCGACTACTTGCGGCGGCTGCGGCCGGCGCGCGGACAGTTTCAATTCCGGAGCTTCACCCGCGAAGAGCGGTATCCGCGCATCTTCGCCTTTCTCGGCGAGCGGCTCGCGGCGCGGGCGGACGCGCGCGTGCTGTCGTTCGGTTGCGCGACGGGCGAAGAAGCGTTCTCGCTGCGGCGGCGTTTGCCGCAGGCGTTCATCAAGGGAGTGGACGTGAACGCGCTGGACATCGCGGTGGCGGAACGACGGCGCGCAGCCGAGGGTGCGGCGGGCGAGCGCATGGAGTTCACGTGCGCCGCGGACGCCGCCGGCGAAAGCGCGGACAGCTACGATGCGGTGCTGTGCCTCGCGGTGTTTCAGCATTCCGCGTTGAAGGACGAGGCGCGCGAGAGCTGTGCGGCGTTCATTCGCTTCGGGGATTTCGAGCGCGTGCTCGGCGGGCTGGCGCGTTGCTTGAAACCCGGCGGCTATCTCGCGTTTCGCTGGGCGAATTTCCGTTTCGAGGACGCGGCTTGCGCATCGGATTTCGAGCCGGTGCTGACGTTGCCGCCGGGGGGCGCGCCACATCCGCGCTTCGATCGGGACAATCGCCGGCTCGCCGCGGAGCCGGATCGCCAGGTGGTGTGGCGGAAACGTGGCGGTTAGCGACGGCGCAACAAGCGCCACAGCCACAGGAACGGCGTGGCCGGGTAGTAGAGCCAGAACCAGCGGTCGGGCAGCCGCCACACCCGCCAGTTGCCCGGCGTGAACAAGTGCGGAACGAGCACACGCCATTTCGCGGAGGCGCCGCGAGCAAGCCGCAGGCGATACCGAAGTTGACGCATCCACTCGACGATCGACTCGTTGCGGCGCGGCGTGCGGACAATCTGTCGGCGCGCCTCGGCGAGCAGCCGACCGCTGGCCGGTGCGTCGGCGAGCGCGGCAGGAATGGGTGAGCCGAACAACTCGACGGCCAGCGCGACGCCCTGCCGCAGGGCGCGCTCGGAGCCGGCCGCGCAGGCGCGGAGGCGGAGCGCGGCCCAGTCGAGATCGTCGCGCTCGAGCAGGCGCGCGATGTCCACGAGCCAGAAGAGGCGGAACCACGCGTGGCGCGCGCCGTGTTGGAAAAGCAGCAGCGCATGGTCCCCGAGCGACAGCGTGCGCACGTCGCGGCCGGCGAGCGAAACCGTCGTGACCGCGTGGTCCGCGGGCGCACCTTCCAAGCGCCAGAGGAGTTCGATGCGGAGCGGTTCGTCGGAGTGCGCGAGCTGGTATTCGAAATCGGGCTTGGCTCGGACGAATGCGCTCAGCTGGCGCGGCGTCAGGGGGAATTCCGGCCACGTGCGCCGCAGTCCGGCGGCTTGCAGCGCCGCGTCGGCGGCGCCGGCATCGTGCGGCGTGACGACGAGATCGAGATCGCCGCTGAAACGCGCGGCCGGTTGGCCGTGCAGCTGTTGGGCGAGAACGACGCCCTTGATCGTGAAAGACGATATGCCCGCGGCGGCGAGAGCGTCGGTGAGCCGGAACAATTCGGCCGTCTGCGCGAGGGAGCGGCGAAGCGATTGGACGGCGGAGGCGCGCACGCGCTCCACGACGTCGCGCGGGCAATGCGCGGCGAGCACGGTGCCAGCATGCGCTAGAAGGAACGGCGCAAGACGGTGTCGCTCGACCGCGGCAACGAAGCGACGCCAGTCGACGCCAGTCGCATCAGGTGGCGCGCCGTCGCGTCCGAGGGCGCCGCGCGCCAGCGTCAGGAGCAGACGCAGCTCGGGGGAAAACGCCGGAGACGCGGGCGAAGCGATCATGTGCGGGCGTCGGCGGCGAGCAACGCGCGGAAGGCGCCGTGTTCGCGCGCGGCGAGTTCGTCCCAGGTGCCGGTCTCGGCGATGCGGCCGGCTTCGAGGACGACGATGCGGTCGGCGGCGCGCACGGTGGAGAGGCGGTGGGCGATGAGCAGGATCGTGGTTTCGCCGTGGAGGCGCTCGAGGGCTTCCTGGACGAGGCGTTCGTTTTGCGGATCGAGCGAGCTGGTGGCTTCGTCGAGGACGAGGAGGGAAGGACGGCGCAGGAGCGCGCGGGCGAGGGCGAGGCGCTGGCGTTCGCCGCCGGAGAGGCGCAGGCCGCGATCGCCGATCACGGTGTCGAGCCCGTGGGGGAGACGTGCGACGAATTCCTCGGCGGCGGCGGCGTGGAGCGCGGCGGCGAGTTCGGCAGGCGAGGCGTCGGGTTTGGCCCAGAGGAGGTTCGCGCGGACGGTGTCGTGGAAGAGAAAGGTTTCCTGCGGCACGTAGCCGATGGAGCGGCGCCAGGCGTGGCGCGCGGCGCCGGTGAGCGAGGTGCCATCGACGAGCACTTCGCCGGCGTCGGGTTGGAGCAGGCCGAGGGCGAGGTCGGCGAGGGTGCTTTTGCCGGCGCCGGAGCGGCCGCAGAGCGCGGTGGCGCGGCGCGCGGGGAGAACCAAGTCGATCTCGCCGAGCGCGAGCGGTCGGTCCGGCGCGTAGCGGAAGGAGACGCGCGTGAAGCGGAGTTCCTGCGTGAGGGCGAGGCGGTGGGCCGCGGTGTCGGGCGGCTCGGCGGCGGCGAGGTAGCGCGCACGTTGCGCCTCGGTGGCGGCGTAGGACGGGAGGTTGACTGCGAGTTGTTGCCACGAGCTGTGGAGCTGCGACGCCTGGGCGAGGAGGCGCGAGAAGATGAATCCGAGCAACAGCAGCGGGCCGAGCCCGAGCGGTCGCCAGAGGAGTGCGCCGGCGGCGAAGATGCCGAGCGTGGCGAGCGAGGTGATCTCGACCCAGAAGCGCATGTGCGCGGCGCGGTCCTGTGCGTGCACCGTGAGGCGTGAGAGCTCGCCGAGGAGTTCGCGGAATTGCCCGTGATGCGCGTCGGTGCGGCCGTAGCTCTTGGCGATTTTCAGGCCGGCGAGATGTTCGGTGACGGCGGCGGCGACGCCGGCGCGTTGGGCGGGTTGCTGGCCGAGCAGGTGGTGTTGCCGGCGTTGCCAGGAGCGGAGCCCGAGGGCGGCAGCCGCGGCGGCGGCCATGACGCCGAGCGTGAACCATGGCGCGATGGCGAACGCGGTGAGGAGTTGGACGAGCGTAACGACTCCGGTGGTCGCGAGGCCCACCAGGTGCGTGGTGCAGTGGCTGGCGCGGGGGAGTTCCTCGAGGAAGGCTTGGGTGAGGTCGGACGTGCGCTGGCGCGTGAGGAACAGCCAGTCGGCGTCGAGCGCGGCGCGGTGGAAACGGGCGCGGAGCGCGGCGGAGAAATCGGCGTCGAGCCGCGCCTGCACGGCCTGCTGGGCGCGGCGCAGTGCGGCCAGCGCAAGGCGGGCGCCGAGGAACAGCGCGAGCGCGCTGCCGAGGCCGAGTTGCCAGAGCATCCACCGCGGCAGGCCGGCGGCCGGTCCGGCGCTGCCGGGCGAGCCGACGCCGCCGGCATGGAGGAGCGACGCCAGCAAGGCGAGCGATGCGGCTTCCAACGCGGCGGAGACGAGCAGCACGGACGCGGCGATGCGGAGCCTCCCTGCGGAGACGGTGTCGAGGTCGCGCAGGTAGGCGCGGGCGGTGGAAAGGGTGCGCAGGTCCACGAAACGGCGCCGTAGGCCCCGGCGCGGCGTCGAGGCTGAACGCTTCGGCGCGCGGCTGTCCATGCTTTTGCAGGTCGTTGGCTGCGTTCGCGGGTGACGCGGCAGTGCGGTTTTGTGGTGGACATTGCGGGGCGACACGGCGTTTTTGCGAGACGACCGGGTGAGTAGCTTTGGGGCCACGAAGCGACTTTTCCACGCCCTTCCACACTGATGCCCCCGCCATGAGCAAATTCGTCCTTCACCACGCTAGTGTCGCTTGCGCGGCGTTGATCGCCGCCAGCCTTTCGGCTGCGGAAATCGGCCGCAGCCGCGTCGTCTCGACGGTCGGGGCGCGCCTCGACTACGACTCGAACATCTTCGTCAACAACAGCGAAGTCCACGACTGGGTTTACTCGATGAATGGCGGCGTGCGCGTGATCCACGACGTCAGCGAGCTGACCACGGATGTCGGCGTGTGGGCGAACGGCCAGATCTTCACGGATCATTCGGATCAGAATTCGTTCGATCCCGGCATCGATGCGCGGCTGGCCTACGTGCCGTCGGATAAGACGAACATCAAGGTCGGCACCAGCTGGCGCCGCTCGTCGATGGCGAACGAGGCGCTCAACACGCGCGCGAAGTCAGCGGACTTCGCGCTGAACGGTCAGTGGGAACATCTCGCCAGCGAGAAGTTCGGCGCCCGTCTCACGGGCGATTACACGAAGAGCGATTACCGCACCGCGGGCTACAGCGACCTTGCGAACTACTCGGTGGGCGTGGATGCGATCTACGTCTACTCGCCCAAGCTCAAGGCGCTCGCCGGCGTGACGTGGGGCGAATCGTGGACGTCGCATCGCTCCTTCAATCGCCGCAATCCCGGTGGCGACGACACACGCTACACCGTCGGCTTCGAAGGTGAACTGGCGCCCAAGGTCACCGGCGAACTCAGCGTCGGTGTCCAGAAGCGCAGCTTCGCCACCGCCAGCTTCGGCGACAACAGCTCGCTCTATCTCTCGACCCGCCTGACGTGGGCCGCCGCGCAAAAGACCGTCTGGAACCTGCGCGCCAGCCAAGGTCTGAACGTGACCGCCGCCGACCAGTCCTCGAAGAATTTCGACTCCTCCCTGTCGCTGACACAGGAGCTGGCCGAGCGCCTCAGCCTCGAAGGCAGCGTCGGCTACACCCGCGCCAACTACAGCTCGTTCGGCGGCGCCGGCGCCCGGCGCGACCACGGTGCGAATGCCCGTCTGCGCTTGAACTACGCGTTGAGCGAGAGCGCGAGCATCGATGCGTCGGCCGGCATCCGCGACAACAGCTCCGACCTTGCCACGTCGGATTACCAGCAATTCAACTTCGGTGCCGGTTTCACGTATCGCTTCTGATTTCCCTCGCGGCGCGGCCATGCCGCGATTCCAATCGACCTGCATGGCCATTTTCAGGCGCGTTTTCCGCTCCGCCCTCTGGCGGAGCCTGCTGCTCGGCGCCACGGCGCTGGTCCTGTCCGGCCTGTTGCGCGCCGCGGAATCCGCGACGAATAGCAACTACCGCCTCTTTGCGCGCGACCTCGTGCAGATCGCAGTGCAAGGCGAGCCTGATGTCGCCGTCCAGCGGCGCATCGACGCCACGGGCGAGATTCCCGTGCCGTTGCTCGGCGCGGTGAAAGTGGCCGGACTCACCGTCGCGCAAGCCCAGGCGGAGATCCGCCGGCGCTACATTGCCGAAGAGATTTTCATCCGCCCCGAAGTCTTCGTCAGCGTGGTCGAATACAGCCCCAAGGAAGTGCTCGTGCTCGGGCAGGTCAACAAGCAGGGCAAGCTCGCCCTCTCGCCCGAGTCCGCGGCGATGCCGATCATCGAGGCGATCACTGGCGCCGGCGGCTTCACCCGCATCGCCAAGAGCGACGGCGTGCGCGTCACCCGCAAGGACGATGCCGGTGCCGAGCGGGTGTTCACCGTCGACGTTGAGCGCATGCTCGCCGGCCGCGGCGGCGACCCCTTCCAACTCCAGCCGGGCGACGTGGTGTTCGTGCCCGAGCGCGTATTCTGACCGATTGCACGATGCCTCGCTCCGGCACCTCGCAACCCGCCAAGAAGAACCCCGCGACTCCGGGGGCCGCGCCGCTCAGCGTGGACCTGCGCCAGAGCATCATCGTGCTTCGCACCCACCTGTGGGTCGCCGCGGCGCTGACGCTGATCGCCTGCTCGGTCCTCGCCTGGCAGCAATTGAGCCAGCCGAAACTTTTCTCGGCCGAGGCGTCGCTGTTTTTCGAGCGGCCGAATCGTTTGCCGGAAATGCGGGAGATGTCGGAGGCGCCATTGGGCGAACTGCAAATCTCGACGCGCCTCGAACAGCTGCGCAGCATCGAACTCGCCCAACGCGTCGCCGAATCCTTCACGCCGGAGGAGAGCGCGCTCGTGCTCGGCAGTGACGCGACTCGCGGCGAAGGTGCGACCGCGCGCGTCGACTCGCGTCGCGGTGGCCTGGCCGGTTTCCTGCGCGGTGCGGTCACGGCCAAGCGCCGGCCGGAGACGATGCTGCTGGTCGTTTCCGCTGTGCACACCGACCCGCAGGCCGCGGCGCTCATCGCGAATCGTTACGCGGAGAGCTTCGTTCGCTACGTCCTGGAACGCAGCCTGGCGGGCAACGATGCCGCACTGGTGTTCCTCCGGGAGCGGGCCGAGGAGATGCGCAAGAAAGTCGAGGCGACCGAGCGCGACCTGCAGGACTACCGCCAGCGCTTCCATCTCGTTTCCCTCGAGGCCAACCAAAACATCATCGTCGACAACCTCAAGACGCTCAATGCGAGCGCCACCGCGGCCCGCGTGGCCCGGTTGGCCGTCGAGGCCCGTCTTGCCCAGGCCGAGGATTTGCTGAAACGCGACGCGACCGCCGAGCAACTCGCCTCCGCGACCGGCTACGAGAGCCTCGCCGATCTCGCCAAGCGCCTCGCCGATCTCCAGGCGAAGCGCGCCGTCATGGCCGAGCGCTATGGCCGCCGGCACCCGGCGATGCAGGATTCCAGCCGTGAAATCGAAGCACTGCAAAAACTGCGCGACGAGCGCGTCCAATCGGCCATCGCCAGCCTGCGCGACCAGGCCGACAAGGCCCGAGTGGTCGAGAAACAACTTACCGAGCAGCTGGCCGAGGCCGAGAAGGAGGCGCTGCATCTCGATGAGATCGGCGTCGAATACAACACGCTGCGCCGCGCCGCCGAGACGAACCGGCAGACTTATTCGCAGGTCCTCGCCCGTCTGAACGACGCCACGATGAGCGCGCAGCTCAGCGGTGCGAACTTCAAGATTTCCGAGATGGCCCGTCCGCCCGCTGCGCCCTTCTCCCCGAACTTGCGGCGCACGCTGATGCTCACCGCCATGCTCGGGCTCGCGATCTTCTTCGGCTACCCGTTCACCGTGGAGCTGTTCTTCGGGCGCATCCGGAGCGTCACGGACGTCGAGCACTTCCTCGGCGTCGACGTGCTCGGCGAAATCGGCTCGGTGCGGCCCGGCGATGATGGCGAACGCGCCCAGCTCGTGCGCGCCGAGCAGAACGAGGCCGCGACCGAGCAGTTCCGCGCGCTCTACAGCCAGCTCATGCTCTCGTCGCGCATCGATCCGCCGAAGACGCTGCTCGTCACGAGCACGCTGCCGGGCGAGGGCAAGAGCTTCATCGCGGCCAATCTCGCGCAGTTGTTCGTCGCGCACGGCCGGCGCGTGCTGCTCATCGACGGCGATTTTCGCCGTCCGGTGCAGCATCGGAATTTTTCGCTCCCGAACAACGCCGGCACGCTCGCCTGGTTGGGCCAGAATCGCCCGGTCGGTCCGGAAATGCTGCGCGACGCCGCCCTCGGCATCGCCGAGGTCGCGCCCGGCCTGCATCTGCTGCGGACGGGCGGCAGCAGTCGCAAGGCCACGGAACTGCTCTCCGCCGAGTTGCTCCCGCGGCTGATCGAGGAACTCCAGCGGCACTACGACGTCCTGATCATCGACACGCCTCCAGCCGGCGTCTTCCCCGATGCGGTCGCGTTCACCAAGCTCTGTCACGAACTGGTGTTCGTGTGCCGTTTCAACACCGTGAGCCGCCAAGCGGTGCGCGGCGTGCTCGCGCGCTTCCGGCAGGCCGGCATCGAGGTGCCCGGCGTGGTGCTGAACGCCATGCCAACCGGCTTCGGCGGGGCGGCGTATTATTACGGCTACGGCTACCACCAGGCAAAGCGTTACGCCAAGGCCTACTCCAAGAAAGACGACGAGAGCGCCTGAACTCGCCTCGGTCCTCAGCGGGACGACACTGTGCGGGCGGATTGTTCGCTCGCGCGGCGTTGCAGCCGGCCCGCCGTGACGACCAGCACGGTCCAGAGAAGAAGCACCGCGGGATTGTGGAACGGGAAATCGATCCACGCATAGAGCAGCAGCAGGCTCGCGCCCGCCAGCGCAAGGCGCCCGGCGGCTCCGGCCTCGCGCCAGTTCCGAACCGCCGCCGCGCCGGCCGCGCCGAGCAGCAGGGCCGCGCCGAACCAGCCATTCTCGGCGAGAATTTGCAGCCAGTCGTTGTGCGCGAATTCGAAACGCGCGGTCGAGCGTCCGTTCGCATCGCGCAGGTAACCGCCCTGGAAAACCGGGAAGACGATCTCGTAGCAGCCGACGCCCCAGCCGAACCACGGACGGGCCTGCGCCATGTGCCATGTGTCGCGTGTGAGTTCGACGCGCAGATCGAGCATGCCGCCGGCCGCGTGCCGCGCGAGCTGCTGTTGCGTGCGCGCGAAGTCGGTGCGTCCGCGCTCGAGGTAGAACCGGGCGACGAATCCGGCGACGGCCAGGACGAGTGCGGCGAGCAGTGCCATGCCCCAACGCCGGCTGCGCGCTCCGACGCTCTTGGACAAGTGGGCCGACGCCCAGACCGCGAAGCCGGCGACGATCGCCGCCGCGAGCAGCAAGCCGGCGCGCGAACCGGGCAGCGGTAGCGTGCACAGTGTCAGCAGCGCGGTGCTGCCGAAAAAAAAGACGCGGCCGCGCGCCGCGGGTTGTCCGGCGAGCGCCGCCGGCCACGCGAGCGCGGCGAGAGTGGCGCCGGCGATGCCGCCGAGCGCGCCGTAGGCGGCCCAGTGGTTCTTGTAGTAGAAGGTCGCGAAGAAATACGTCGGTTCCGGGACGTCGAACGCGCCGAGCATCCGGTCGGCACCGAGGAAATGAAAACCGGCGCCGACCGTCGCGAGCGCGAAGCCGTTGAGCGCGATGCCGCTCCAGAGCACGCGCCCGGCGCGGCTGGACAGCGGCAACCCCGCGAGCGCGGCGCCTTGCACGAGCGCGGTTAGCCAGGGCAGCGCGCCGGCGATGGCGTGCGCGCGATCCGCCGTGGTGGGAAGCCAGTGCAACCAACCGGCACGCTCGTGCCAGGCGCCGTCCGCGCCGACGACGTGGCTCGGGTTCAGGAGCGCGAGCCCGACGAAGACGACCCAGAGTCCGGCGGGCAGGAGCGCGCACCAGTGCGGCCGGAGATTCTCGCGGCGCGCCAGAAGCCACAGAGGCAGCGTGAGGGCGACGAGCGCGAGCGAGAGTGCGAGGGCGCCCGCGGCGCGTCCGCCGCCGAGCCAGGAGGATGCGATGACGACCGCGAGGGTTTGCGCGACCAGCAGCTTCTCGACCGGTGAGAGCGGCTCGGGCGGTTGGGCGCGGGGCGGGCGAGACGGCGGCACGGCGGAGCTAGCAGGCGGCGGAGGAGGCGAGGGCGGCAAGCGAATTTCGTCCGGGCGGGCTTGCCATGGTGGAGCCGACGCGAATTGATGCGCTCGCCGCCGATGACCGTTCCGCGTCCACTTCCCGCCGATTCGACATTCGCTCGTGTGGCGCGCGGCGTGCCGCTCGGGCTGACACTGGCGGCGGTGTTGTATGCGGGGCTGAAAACGCGGCCGGAGATGCGCGTCATCCCTGGCCTGCCGGCGGCGTGGGGCGATTGGCTCGATGCGCACGATTTCCTGAAGAACGCCGTCGGTTTCGCCGTGTTGACCGGCGCCGCGCATCTCGCGTTTCCGCGCACGCGGGCGCGCAACGCCGCGGCGGTGGCGCTGCTGGTGGCCGGCATCGAGCTGGCGCAGCTGTTCTTGCCGCAGCGGTGCAGCGATGTGAACGACGTCGTCGCGGGTTGGCTCGGCGTGGCGGTCGCGAGCGTGGTCGGGCTGGCGATGTCGCGCCGGCAGCGGGAAGGCCGGACGTGAGCGCGCTCGACAAAGTCCCCGTTTCGATCCTCGTGCCGGTGCGCAACGAGGCGGCGAATCTCCCGCGTTGCCTCGGCAGCGTCGGGTGGGCGGCGGAAGTCTGGGTCGTGGATTCCGGCAGCGTGGATGCGACGGTGGAGGTCGCGACGCGGCACGGCGCGCGCGTGGCGCAGTTCGCGTTCAATGGCACCTGGCCGAAGAAGAAGAACTGGGCGCTGGAGAATCTGCCGTTCGCGCATGCGTGGGTTTTCATCCTCGATGCGGACGAGGTGCTGCCGGCGGAAGCGGAAGCGGAGTTGCGCGCGATCGTCTCGGCGCCGGCGTCGGACGTGGCGGGTTACTGGATCAACCGGCGTTTTCGTTTCATGGGGCGGTGGCTGCGCCACGCCTATTATCCGAATTGGAATCTCCGGTTGTTCCGGCACGAGCTCGGGCGCTACGAGAAGATCACCGGTGTCGCGACCGAGAGCGGCGACAACGAGGTGCATGAGCACGTGGTGGTGCGCGGGCGGACGGGGCGCCTGCGTTGCGAGATGGATCACTACGCGTTCCCGTCGATCGCGGCGTTCGTGGAAAAGCACAACCGCTACTCGAACTGGGAGGCACGGGTCGCGGGCGCGGATGCGAGCGGTGCGGCGGGGTTGCAGTTGGCGGCAGTCGGCTGGCGGCGGCGTGTGAAGCACGCGGCGCGGCGGCTGCCGCTGCGACCGTGGTTGCGCTTCGCCTACGTCTATTTCTGGCAGCGGGGATTCCTCGACGGGGCGGAAGGCTACTATTTCGCGCGGTTGCACGCCTTCTACGAATTTCTCTCGGTGACCAAGACCGAGGAACTGCGGCGGGCGCGCGAAAAGGAGGCGGGAAATGAGCGCTGAGACGCGAGCGGTGGCGCGACGGGAGCGCGTGCTCGGGGTGGATTTTTTCACGGGCTCGCTCGACGAGGCGGTGGAGCTCATCGCCGGCGGCGGTTTGCTGACGGCGCCTTCCGGGATCGGCTTGGCGGAGGACCTCGTGCGCGAGCCGGCGTATCGGCGGGCGCTCGCGGCGAGCGACTTGGTGCTGACGGATTCCGGGCTGCTGGTGACGCTATGGCAGCTGCGCACGGGGCGGCGGTTGCCGCGGCACTCGGGGTTGAAGTTTCTGCGGCGGTGGCTCGAGCGGCCGGAAATGCGGGCACCGGGCGCGGCGTGCTGGGTGATGCCGAGCGAGGAGGACGCGGTGCGCGCCCGGACTTGGCTGAACTCGCTGGGCGTGCCGGCGGTCGAGGAGGATTTCTATGTCGCGCCGTGGTATGGCGCGGGCGAGGTGAGCGACGGGAAACTGCTGGCGCAACTGGAGGCGCGGCGACCGGCGGTGGTCTATCTCGGCATCGGAGGCGGCGTGCAGGAGCGTTTGGGGTGCACGTTGCGTGAGCAGCTTTCCTATCGGCCGGCGATCCTGTGTCTGGGGGCGGCGCTGGCTTTCCTGACCGGCGCGCAGGTGGGGATTCCCGTCTGGGTCGATCGTGCGCGGCTGGGGTGGTTGTGGCGGGTGATGTCGCATCCGCGGCGGTTTGGCGGTCGGTATTGGCGGGCGACGAAGTTGGTTCCGCTCTTGCTGCGGCACGGACCGGCGGCACCGCCGGTTGTCGGCTCGACGCGGACCAAAAAAACGCTTTGATTCCGGGTCGAACGAGCGGTGACGGGCCAGTCGCTGCAAAGCCAACCACGCCCCCATGCTCGATCGCCGCAGCGCTGGCCTCGCCAGCATCCACAGTTTCCTGGTCGCCCTCGAGGCGGCAGGGTTGTGGCTGATCATGGCCAAAGCCGCGCCGCTGGTGCGTGGGATAGAGTTCACGACCTTGCTGCCGCATGCCGCCTATCCGGTGGCGATCATGGCGGCGGTGGCGCTGACGATGGGTTCGACGTGGACGGTGAAAAGCGAACTGGCGGTGCTCGGCTGGATGCGTTCGGCGCAGCTGGCGATGCGGCAGCTGGTCATCGTCGCGGGGGCGGTGTTCACGGTGGTGGTGGGGTTCAAGGATCCCGGCATCAGCCGTCTGTTCCTGGCGTCGTATCTGCCGTTGCTCGGGGTGTTGCTGTTGCTGGTTAATCGGTTTCAGCCGGTGCTGCTGCGGCAGTCGCTCTTCGGCGCGCGCGGGCGCATGCCGACGTTGATCCTCGGCGATGCGGCGCAGTTTCCCGACCTGCGGCGCTGGCTGGCGGCGGGGGCGCCGCTCGGGTTGCATCCGGTCGGACGGGTGCGTTACGCCGGCGTGGTGCCGGATCTCGCGGAGCTGCCCGTGGTGGGCGAGTTCGCGGATTTGCGGGCGAGCATCGTGGCGACGGGGGCGCAACAGGTGTTGATGCTGAATCTGCCGAAACACGCGGACGATTTCGACGCGCTCGTGCGCGCGTGCGCGGCAACGGGCTGTCGCCTGCTGGTGCAGAACGATCTGGCGTTTCGCCTGGCGCATCCGCTGCGGCAGTTCGTGCAGGATGGCTACAGTTTCATGGCGTTCCAGGACGAGCCGCTCGAGAATCCGGTGTTGCGGGGGCTGAAGCGGGTGATGGATGTCGCGCTGGCTTTGCCGGTGGTGATCTTCGTGCTGCCACCGCTCGCGCTCGCGGTGCGGGTGATGCAATGGCGACAGGCGCCGGGGCCGTTGCTGTATCGGCAGCCGCGCTCCGGGCGGGGCGGACAGGCCTTCACGGTGTTGAAATTCCGCACGATGTTCGCGACTGCGGAAGGGCAAAACCAGACGTCGCCGGGCGACCTGCGGGTTTATGCCTTCGGGAAATTCCTGCGCCGGACGAGCCTGGACGAGATGCCGCAGTTCTGGAATGTCCTGCTCGGTGACATGAGCGTGGTGGGGCCGCGACCGCATTTTGTGCGCCACGATTCGGAGTTCGCGGACTCCGTGGAGGTCTACCGCATGCGCTTCTTCGTGAAGCCTGGGATCACCGGCATGGCGCAGGCCCACGGCTTGCGCGGAGAGATGCGCTCGCCGGATGCGATCCGCGACCGGCTGCAACTCGACCTCTATTACATTCACCATTGGAGCGTTTGGCTCGATTGCGTGATCATCGGACGAACGCTGCGGCAGGTTTTTCAACCGCCGGCCAATGCGCGCTGATGCGACTTTTTGTTTCGCCTCCCCAACCTCCGTCCCATTACTCCCCTCCGCCGCCATGAATATCCGCTCCCGCCTCTCTACGCTCGGAATTTTCCTCGTGTGCGCCGTCGCGGCTGTCGCCGCGCCCTCCGCCACCGTCGTTGCGATCAAAGGCTCGGTCCAAACCGCCGATCATCAGGCGCTCCAACCGGGCGCCACCCTGCCCATCGGGGCGGTGGTCCGCACGAGCGGAGGCAGCGAGGTGTCGCTGCGGTTTTTCGACGGCACGGTTGCCTCGGTGCTTGCTGACAGCGAGCTGATCGTCGAGCGCATCGAGAGTCAGCAGCAGGGCGGTCGCAACGTCACCGAGACGACGGTGCTGAACCTCCAGCGCGGCACGGTCGTGGCGAGCCTCGACCCGGCGAAGAAGGATGTCACGCGGTTCAGCGTGCGCACGCCCCGTGGCGTCGCGGTGGCCAAGGGCACGGTTTTCGCGGTGCGCGTCACGCAGGATAAGGCGAACGCCACCGTCGGCACCATGAGCGGTGTGGTTACTTTCCTCACCGATCGCGGCGAGATCAGCGTCGCATTCGGCCAAGTGACGAGTGGCGGCTCCGCGCAGAGCGTGGCGGCGGCGGTGGCGGCCGATCCGTCGCTGGCGGCCGTGTTCTCCGAGGCGGCGCTTTCCATCGCTGCGGCCGTCGGACAGGGCGCGATCACCAATACGGCCGACACGCCGAATCTCGTCGCCGCCGTCCTCGCGGCGGTCGTCAAGGTCGCGGCCGAGGCCAATCCGAGCCAGGCGGGCAATCTCGCCCAGGCGGTCACGGCGGCCGCTGGCATTCAGGATCCCGCCGTGGTGGCCATCGTGAACCAAGCGGCGTCCAGTGGCACGCCGGCAGCGCGCAACGCTCCGGCGCCGGGAACGGCGGATACGGGCGCGATTCTTCCCGCGCTCGATCAGACACAGGTCGTCGTGAGTCCGTCGCGGAACTGAGCGGGAGAGATTTTCTTTCCGAACACGCGGCGTTTTGCCGCGTGTTTTTTATGCCCGTAGCGTGGCGGAGAGGACGCGATTTTAGGGCGAACTGAAGTGACACTTATACCTTTGGATTCTGGGCTCGGCGGGCATCATTCGACCAGCATCTTGAAGACAGCGTCCACGCTGTCCTTGTAGAACTCGATGGTGAGCTTGGTCCAATACTCATCCGGCAGGTCGTTGAGCTGGCGGCGGGCGGCAACCGGCAGGAGGAGGACTTGGGCGCGTTTGTCGATGGCCAGTTCCACCACCTTGGCGGCGTTCGGCAGAATCTCGACGGAGCCGCCCAGATTCAGGGAGCCGGCGACGATCGCGCCTCCGCGAGTGTTCTTGCCGAGGAGAGCGCCGCAAAAGGCGATCAGGGCGGGTAGGCTCAGGCCGGCACCGCTCTTCTCCGCGTCGATGGCGCGCATCTGAATTGAGAACTCCTCCTCTCGCGGATTCCGATCTCCCACGAGTTCCTTGGCCCGGGTGTAGAGGTTTTGCTCCGCGACTTTTACACTCTCCCGGAACGGCGGGGGCGTCGGTTGATTGAGCACCCGCACTCCCGCCCCCGGCCCACAGGTGACTTCGAGCCGATAGAGCGCCGGCCCCGTTTCCGGAGAGCCCGGACTAGCCGCCCAAACTTGGCCGGGCGGCAACGGATCAGTCTCGATGGCTTCGTCGCTGTGCAATTCAGGCGTCGCTACGAACTGTTCCACCCCGTCGGGTCCGAGAATGTAGCTGAAATGGGTGTTCCTAAACTCGCTCTTGAAAACCCGCTTCTGCTGCTCTTTCACGCGGCGGCGTGATTCAAGCGCGAGTCTCGCCATCCACTCCAGATCCTCGTCGGAGACCGGCTGGTCAGGCGCCGGGAACACCAGTTTCATCAGACCGTTCATGGTCTTGTTGACGGCCTCGATGTCGCGACCGCTCAAGGCGCCACCGAGGTGCAGCCGCCCTTGAATCTGCGCGAGGCGGTTGTTTGACCGGAGTCTCGTCCAGGCTTCGCTGAGGAAGTCGCTGACGAAGCCAAAGTGCTGCGTGAGGTGTTCGTTCGGATTGAGCTTCGGGAAATCCCAGCCGGGCACGTAGCTGTGCAGGCGGTCCATAAACGCGGTGTCATTCCGCATCTCCGGCGGCAGTGGGCTGAGCAAATGGGCGACGCGCTGCTGCTGCTCCACGTCCACATCGAGATTGCCGACCATCACCATGCTGCCCTCGGCCCGGATGTTCTCTTTCCCGCGGCTGAATTGGCCGGAGGCCATGTAGCCCTTCATGATGTTCACGCCGTCCTTTTGGTCGAAAGAGATGCCGGAGACTTCGTCGAAGCACACCACGTCGTATTGGCAGACCAAACCGCGCTGACCGCTGGCGTTGTTCACGAACATCTTGGCAACCGTGGCTTTGCCGCCGGAAATCAGGTGGGCGTAAGGGGAAATCTGCTGGAACAGGTGGCTCTTGCCGGTGCCCCGCGGTCCCAATTCGACCAAGTTATAGTTCCGCTCCACGAAGGGCACCATGCGCAGCAAAGTTACTTTCTTGGCGCGGTCGGACAGCGCGGTCGGTTCCAAGCCGATGGAGCGGATCAGGAAATCGATCCATTCCTGCGTCGTGAACTCGGCGCGGCCCTTGCCATAGACATCGAGCACATCAGCCTTCGACATCTGGATGGGGCGCAGGCTCTGAATACTGAAGGGCCGGCCGCCCTGCTCCTGCGCGATGACGCCGTCGTATCCAAGCGTCACCTCCGCGTAGAAACCGTCCGTCAACATGCGCTCGTTGTCCGTGACCAGCTGGCTCGAAATCCGCACATCCCGCAGTGCGAGACTGGGTAACTCGGCGACGTAGCAGTCGTTCTTGGGATCGAGCCGCGCCTTGACGATGTCGATAATCCGGACTTCGCCGTCCTCCTTGGCTCGGGCCTTGAACAGCTCCTCCTCGCCTGTCCGCACCGTGCGGTCCTTCAACTGCTGTTCCACGATGGCCAAGCCCTCGGCGATCTCGGCCTCGTTGACGCTGGCGCAGTAGCGCCCGAGCAGGAACTCCACCACGTAGGTCGGCACCGGGTATTGACGGGCGTATTTCCGCACGAGATCCTTGCGGACGAGGAATCCGTCATAGGTTTTGGCGGCGAGTGAATCAAGATGGTCGAGGGCCATGCTCATAAAGTGTCTCCTACGGTCGTGAGTTGATGATCGAGAATCTGTCCGGCGGCATCCAGCAGCACCACACTCGCCGCCGAGCCTTCCAGCGTGTCGTCACCGACCGCCAGGCTGGCCGCACCCTGCGCATCGACCTCCTTGGCCGACGCTGCGATGGATTTGGGCTGCTTCCAATTCGGTCGCAGGTCCACCCTCAGGCCCGCAGTCGCGCCTTCGATTTGCACGCGACACCGCAGGCCGCGCCAGGACACCGTTTTGATTTCGGCGACCACCCGGGAAGCGGTGCGCTCGACGAGAATTTCCGGGGTGATGCATTCCTGCGGGCTGATGCCGCCATGAGAGTATTCATGCCCTTCGAGAAAGGCGCCGATGCCGTGCGGACTGGCGATGCGCACGTGCGGATTCCAATACCACGCATACTCCGGCACCGTGCTGGCCGACTCGCCTTTCAACGTCGCGCATCTAGCCCAGCGGGAGGCCGCCAGATAATGGGGCAATGTCACTTTGGGCAGCCCCCCGGGGAGCAGCAGCCAGCCGTGGTCCGTGATCACGCGGACCGCAGCCCAGCCTTGGTTGAGCAAGGTTTCGATCCGGTCGGCGACGACCTCGATCTCGTGCTCGAGGTGCCGCGGGAGATCGCCTTGGAGCGAGTGCCCGAGTTTGTCGAACTTCCCGGTCTCCACCCAGCCTCCCGCCGCCGCTCCGGTGGCCAGACGCAGGTCTCCCTCGTCCATGACCTCGATGCCGGCCTGCGCCATGGCATCCCTCAACTTGCCCGCCAAGGCAATCTGACCGCTTTCCCGAAACACGGGTTGGAAATCCACCGCCCCTTCCGGGCCTTCCAGCAAGTGACGGACCGGAGTGGCCGCCGGCTTGGCCGTGGCGGTCACCGTCGGCACAGCCGTCAGTCGCGACCGGAGCTGATACTTCAGTCCGCGTGCTTCCAGGCTCGCCGCCAAGCGCTGGCCGAGGTCGTAGCGAAGCCCGTCGACGAACATCAGGCAGACATCCTTTTCGGTCGTGACGACACCGACGGCAGAAGCCGCCGCGCCCGCCTGCGAATAAACCGCCTGAAACGCCCGGGCCGACCGATCGAGCCAAGGCTCGTGCAGCGTCCGCACCACCCGGTTGATCGTGCCCACCTCCGATGAGGAACCGGGACTGGCGAGCGCTTCCATGGCCGCGCCGTCGCACAACCACCCTTCCGTCGTGTAGTGCTTGATGACGGCCGTCAGATCCGGACCAGCCAACGGGCGCTGGGACGCATCGGCCAGTCGGGCAAGCGGGCGCAGCGCCATCGCCAACGCGCTCTGTCCGATCTGCGCCCAGACCCACTCACGTCGCTTGCCGTGTTCGCGCTCCAGTTCGATCACCTTCGCGCACGCAGCTGCGTGCGAGAGTTGGGTGAGGGCATCCAACTCCTTCGCCAGCCGGGCCTCCTCGGTTTCGTTGACTGAGGGTTGGCGTCCTTCCTCCACGAACAAATTCTTGGGCGGGACTTCCCGCAGCAGCCGCGCAACGCCGGGATACGCTTTGGGCGCCTCGCAGAACCGGCGCCACACATCGTCCCAGCCGTAGCCGCCGGAGAGCAAGGCTGCGCCGGCCTCCTTCGGGTCGGCAGCCGCCGGGTCGAGGCTGAACTCCCGCTGGCAAACATCGCGAAATGTGGACCAGCGAGCCCCCGACCAGCGTTGCGCACACCCCGCGGGGTCGTTCATCCACATGAGCACGTCCCGCACCGGATCGCCCACCACCAACCGGTCAAAGTCCTCCGCCTCCAGCCGCCGACCCTGCAAACCCGCCACGGGTTCGTTGATCAACGACGGCAGCGCTCGCTGCACGGCCTCACGCGTCCGGGCGTCGAGCGCCAGGTCGAGTCCCATGCCGTGCTCGGAGGTGAGGAACGCCTCCACCGTCCAGTCGCGCCCGTTGCGCTGGTGCCACATGGCGCCGCGGTATTCGAGTTCGATCAAGGGCTGGAGCAGCGCCGGACACTCCGAGCCGGCCCGGAGGATCTGGCGGCTGACCCCTGGCAGATAGAGCACCGGGATTTGTCCTTCCTTCGGGCTGATTTCCGGCAGCGAGCGCGCCACGATGCACTTCAGCCAAATGGCCGGCCCAGTGCGCTGGTCCGGGGCGTAGTCGCCCAGGGAGTAGAGTTCCGGGAGCGAAGGGCGGATTTCCTCCACCAGCGGACGCCACTGCCCGTCCGGATCGGTCCAGAGAATGGCGACCGGCGCCACCACGCCCTCGGGCGAGGTCGCGGCGGCGGAAAGGGAGTTCCAAAGGGCTTCGGCGAGAGTGCTCACAAAAAGGATCAGAGTTGCTTCACACCGACGCCGGTCTGCTGGCCGGGGCGAATCACTTCCGGGGCGGCGGGCTGACTGGAGAATGTCCGCAGTGCGGACGGCTCCAGCCGACGGTAGAGTTGCAAGTATTCACTGCCGTAGAATGTGCCAGCGCTGTCCTTCGTCGGAACGATAACGATGTTGTCAGGGCCTTTCTTGCCATCTGCGTAGCCGATTTCCCACGGGCACCAGCGGGACGCCATCGAGTTGGGCGTGGCCAGGAACATGAACAAGTAGCACTGCACGATTTTCACCCGGAGACGCTCCGCAGTCTCTTTCGACGTGACAGCGGGCATCTCTTCATCGAGCCAGTCGATGTATAGGCTTCCTCCCTGACTCTCGATGATCGACTTCAGGCCGAGCGCGTAGTCGCGGTCTTTGTGTGAGTGGGAAAGGAATATGGTCTTGTAGCCCAAGGCGCGGGCCACGCTCTCGTTGGCGAGAGCCGTCCTACCACCGGCGCTGAAATTTTGTAGGCGGCTCAGGTAAGCCGCATTTTGGAGTTCTTGGAGAGAATAGGCGTTCATGTCGTTAGCGTGGACTCAGGCGCCAATCCACGAGGCGAAGTTGTTGTAGCCGTCGTTGGCGACCCAGTCATAGGTCCGAAACCACTGGGTAAGTTTGAAGGCCTTGCCGTGCTGATCTGACGGAAGCACTCCGCTGACACCCCAACCGTCGAGGTCCGCGTAGTCGATCCACTGTTGGTTACGATGCTCCATCGGGCTCGCCCGCTTGCCGTCCGCGCTAATCGACAGCGCCAGATGGTCGAAGGGGTTGGGACCGGCCGGCTTGGTGTAGCCAAACTTGTCCTTGATCGCATTGATGTGGATCGCGATCAGGCCGTTCCCTCTTTCCAGGCTCTTCATGATCTCGTAGCGCACCCAGCGGCGATCATAGGTTTCGGAGCCAATCAGCACGACCGTGACGGACGTGTAATCGAGTTCCGCGTTGATCATCCGCTTGAGCGCAAGGTCACCCTTCTTTTTTGCCTCCTCCCAGATCGAGGCGTCGAGGTAACCAGCCGACTTTGAATCTGAGCCTACAATCTTGTGATTGCGAACGACGTTGGCCCGGAAGTCGGAGACATCCTGGTAATGAAAACTGAAGTAGACGCGTTTGTCGGCCATGGCGATTAGTGGCAAAGCCAGCTGGTGAGAAAGACCGCCGCAGCGAGGATGAGATAAAATCCTCCGGTGGCGGGAGAAGAGACCGCGGCGCGCAACGTCAGCCCGACGGTCTTCCAAATGCCTTTGTGCGATTCGATCACGAGGATCCTGGCGGGATCACAGTTGCCGGCATGAATGGACCTAACGAGTTGGTTAGACTGGCTGCGGAAGGCCCGCTCCAGGGCATGGTAATAGGAATCGAGCAGCAGAAAGATGGCGATCAGCGCGTAGGCGAGGTGGTAAATCACCTTATGCTCCACCTTCAAATCAGCAGTGAATGACAGGACGACCGCACCGGAAACCAAGGTGATGCACCAGTTCTTGCAACTGCTCGCGTTGCCGGCGAGGCGCTCGATGATCCCCTGAAGGATGTCGAGGTGCTTATGAACGGCCTCATTCTCGAGCAAGGCCGGGACCTGCGGATCGATGGATGATTCTGGGGTGGTGGGATTCATCTTATTTGGTGCCACGCCGCTCGCGGGCGGCTTGTTTGGTGGCGAGGGAGTAGTGGCAGTCGTTCCAGCGGTTGCCGTCGAAGGTGGCGCCGCCTTTGAAATCGTCGGTTGTGCCGTCCCAGGACCAGAACCAGGGGAAGTCGGCCTTGGGGCGCTCGGGTTCCTTGCCGCGGTCCTTGTCCCACTTGATGCCCTTGGGAGGCACGCGGAGGATGCAGGCGTTTTTGCCGCGGGCGCTCAGGGGCTTGGCGGTCATGAACGGACGGATGTTGAGGCGGACGCCGTCGTTGATGTCGGGATTCCAGCCGATGGGCTGCGCATGCAGGGGTTTCCAGCGGACGAAGAGGTCGAAGGGCTTTTCGCCTTTCAGGATCAGCTCAAGCTGTGCCCGCAGGTGCTCGGCGGCGGTGAGGCGCGCGTCGGCGCCTTCCACGCCGTCGCTCTTGGCCTTGCGCTGGGAGTCGATCCAGTCGCCGAGGTAGGTGTAGATGAGTTTTTCGAGCGTGCGCTGGCCCGCGCCGTCCGGTCCCGCTAGGCGATGATAGTTGACGAGCGCGCTGAAGCCGCCGCGCAGGCCGTCCCAAATGTGCCAGACGAAGGGACGCTGGTGGAACAGCTCGCAGTGCTGGGCAAAAAAATCGTCGCTCAACCACTCCGCAAGGGACTTGGCCGAGGAGCCGGTGGCGGCGATGAGTTCACGGGCCTTGGCGGCGGACCACTCGGCCCCGAACGCGGCGGCCAGCACGGCATTCAACCGATCCGCGGCGGGCGCCTCGCCCTTCGTGGCGGAGAGGCACACGATGCCGTCCTTGTCGGCCAGTTTCTCCAAACCGTCCGGACCGAGGGCCGGACAATCCGGGAAGCTCGATCCCGTCTGGCGCGGCCACTGATAGCCGACAAGGCGGGCCGCGGCGACCTGCAGCGGCTCGTCCGAGCCTGCTGGGTGGCTGTTGAAGAGCCATTGCGTCGGGTCGCTGGAAAACGGCTTCGGCAACCCGTGCGGAAATTTCTCTGCCGCCACTTTCTGCCAGTGCGGTAGGTCGAAGGGCGCCTTCTCGTAGTAACCCGGGTCGACGCATAGTCCCTGGTTAACTTGTCGGACCGCTTGCTTAAAATTCTGCGAGGAGCAGAAACTCCAGAGGGCAGGCAGGTCGTCCGGATTACGCGGAACCAAGACGAAAGCGACGTTTTCAAAAATCTCCCCAGAATAAAGTGTCACATGGAGATCACTCATTTTTGATATCGCCACTCCAAATCGGCCCCACGCATCTCGTCCCGCGATGGTTGCCCCGTTACCAGCGGCTCGTTTGCACAAAACGCCAGCACCGTCTTCCCAGAGTAGAACAAGCTCGCGCCCTGAGTAATCGTGTGTTCCCCAGACGGTGCCTTGCTGGAAGGCCCAGCGGCTATCTCGTGTGTTCACCTCCCAGAAGTGCCGGCGGAAATACGGTGAATCGCTCGATGTTATGCCGCCCCGCACGAACGCAAATTCCTTCACACGCGTGAGCCCGGATTCGGCACCCAACTGAATAATCCAGTCTGGATTACTCAATTGCTGCCGCTGGCTAGTCAAAGAGCCCGCTGCACCGAGAAGCGACTTCGCTTTCGCGACGGGTGAATCGTCCGCGGCTACATCCAATCCGATGAAGGACTGAGGGGGCATTGGTGTTCGGCAACTGTGAACAATCAATGACACGTTTACGACTTCGCCGCCAATTGTCTCAAACGCGTGAGCGCCCAATCGTGCTACTGCGTTCCACTCGGTATAGTTCAACAGCCGTTTCCTTAGCTTTTTGTAGGCCGCCAAGAATAGCCAACTCTGTGGAGTGACTAGCGCAGCGCTTCCTCCGTCACGTGCGAACGCATGGCAGCGTTCGACGAAGCAGGTAGCGAGGTCAGCGCTTCCCTCGGGGTGAACTCGTTCGCAATAATCCAGTAGAATTGTCTCCTGATTGCCTCGTCCGAGGTAAGGCACGTTGGTGGCGACGAGCGTGAACTGACCGGCAAGAATTTCCGCGGCCTTGGCAATACCTTGCGCGGTCACGGCCATCTCCAGTGCGGAGTCATCCGACGATTCCTCCGCTAGCGCCTTCGCCAGGAGCGGGTGTAGCTCCTGAAATCCCGCCTCGATCAGATTGCCTTCACCACCGGCCCGGGGATTGATGAGACTCCCGAGCACTGGTCCGTTTTGAAACAGGCGATAAAGTCGCGCCATGCCTCGCTGAAGCTTGTCGCTCTCACCAGCGAGTTTCAGCCAATCCGATTCACGGGCGTTGGGCGCGAGGCCGGAGCACGCGAGATGCATCGGCGGCAACGCGCAGTGTCCCACGCGCCGCCACGCTGCGAGCGCGAGATTGAAGGCCGCGATCTGGGTGCACCGCGGGTCGAGTTCCAGTCCGAACAGGTTGTCGCGGATGACCGCGCTGACAGCGGCTTTCTCATCGAGCCCTTCCTCGGCGATCCGCAGCGCGACCAGGCGCTCGAACATCGCGACGACGAAATGCCCGCTGCCCATGCAGGGATCGAGGCAGGTCAGTTCCTTCGCCAGCTTCGGCCAGCCGGGAAAGGTGCCGGCAGCAGGATGCCAGCTTGGTTGAGAGTTGAGGGTTGAGGGTTGAGGGTCGGAGGCAGGCCGGACGAAGCGGAGGTAGGTCCACGGGCAGCCGGGCAGCGCGCACGCTTCGCGGAGTTCGGCTTCGCTCTGGGCGTTCTCGGCCAGCGCGGGATTCGCGGCGAGGATCTTGCCGGCCCACCACGCGCCGAGCGTGTTATCGAGCAGGAAGTCCACCATGTAGTCCTCGGTGAACAGCTGCGTGACGGCCGGCAGCTCATCGGCGCCGATCTTGTTCTCCGACTTGTTGACCGCTTCCTTCTGGTCGGCCTGCCAGAATTGATAGACCCAGCCGAGGCTGTCGGAGGCGACAAACACCTCGCGCGGCAGCTCATTCAGCACGTCCTCCAATTCCGAACGCGTCTCCGGCGGGAGCGCGACTTCGAGCACCGGGTCACCCTGCCGGAAAATCTCGGGCAGCATCTGCTGAGCGAAACCGCAGGCGAGCGGCAGCCAGTCCTTGCCCTGCTCGCGGGCGAGTTCGCGGCACTCGTCCATCGTCATGGCCTGACCCGACTCGGGCTCGATCAGGAGATCATTCTCCGCGAGGTAGCGAGCGAAGAGCATGCGGTGCCAGTGCTCGTAGGCGACCTCGCCCTTCAACCGGGTGATGGACTGCGTGCCCCGCTGGGCATCACGGGCATCGCCGAGCTGCTGCCCGTGCGCGCGCAGCCGGTTGCGCAGACGGCGGAGCGCCGGGTCCTTCATGCTGCCCCACGGCTCATGGTGTCCGACCGCGAGCTGTTCGAGCGCCTTCACCGCGCCCGCCTCCGCGACACGGCGCGCCCGTTTCACGGCATTTTCGAGATCCTTGCGAAGTTTGGGAGCGAGGGAGGGCATGGGAGATCTTAGCGGAGAAAATTCCAGAATTCCTTGTTGGAGAGATTCAGCGGAAACTCGTGCTCGTCCTCGAAATCGTCCTGAAGCTGTCCATCTGGCAGCCGATCTATGAAAGACCCGAGAGAGTCGAGTGCTGCTTCCGCCTTTCGCACCCGCGGGTGATCAGTGCAGACGCTGTATCCGTCATCCGTCGAAATTTCCTGATTGGCCGCCGCTTTATTGGCCGACTCATACCAATCAGCGTCCATCACCGGCTTTCCCGGGCCGCCCCGCTCGTGGAAAAGCAAATCGGACGTCGCAAGCTCGACGTTTCGCAGGGCCTTGCCTGCAGCCTCACACAAGCTCTCGAACTGATCAGCTAGCGAAGAATATTTGGCCCTGACTTTAGTGACTTGGGCTCGGTCCTTGAGCTTCTCCAAATCAGCGATCTGTTCGTTGAGGTCTGAAATTTCTTTCTCCTTGGCGGCAACCTCTTCGAGGCTCGCTGCATACTTTGCCTCGGCCGCTTCGAGAATGCTGCGCTCCACCTTATCAGGTTGCGGAAGCTTTTTAAGGATGCCGGGAAGTTTCTTGAGAAACGCGTCCCGCTTCACTGTCCAGATAGCCGTCTTCAGCTCTGACTTGAGCAAGTCACGCACCTGATCGCGCAGCTCGTCCAGGCAGGACTCGTCGTCAATGTTCAGGTTCTGGCTAACCGCCATCACGGCTTTGACTTCACTCTTTTTGAGTGGCGGCACGACCAACGGGAAACATGGCATCTTGAGTCCCCAAGCGGCTCCCATCTCGCAGAGACAGAATTTGCTCTCAAAATAGTTCGGACTCAGCAGCAGAATCACCAGGGCGGAGTCCGCCAGACGGTCTTGCAGCCACGCGATATAGTTCGGATTGCCGGCGGGAATTCCCTGACCGGGCAATGTGGTGATGATGATCTGATCACCCCGGATGCCGCACCCCGTGGCCAGCAAATCAGACAATTCTTCGACGAGCTTTTCGTCGGCAGAGGAATGGCTGAGGAAGATGGTCGGGCGCGACATGGGTGGGCGAGTTACGAAATTACGACCGGACCGGACTTGAGGCGCTCAAGGAGCGTTTTCTCCTGTTCGGCGAGCCATTGCTTCACGTCAGCTTCGGAGCGGAGGACGGTGCTGGCGAGGTGCACGTGCTGGACCTTGGGTTCGAGCAGCTCGGCGGCGGCTTTGGCGACGGCGGCGAAGCGGGCCGGGAGCGCGGCAATCCGGTCGTGCCACTGCGCGAGCGGCAGGGCTTCGAGGGCGGCGAGCAGCTTGTCGTCCGTAGCGAGGTCGGGGGCGGCGGGTTTGGCAATGCCGGCGTGGGCGAGGAGGCGGGTGCGGTCGGCAGGAGCGATGCGCTGCCAGACTTCCGAAGCTTCGAGCGCAGCGAGGTGCTGGGTGTAGGCGGTCTCCAGCGCCTGCTGGGCTTGCTGCACCGCAGCGCGCAGCAGGTCGGCCAACTGGCGGCGAAGAGGCGAGACGCCGTCCTGAGGTTGCAGCAGCGAGCGCTGGGTGCGAATCGCCTCAATCTGGGCGATGGCCTCGGCCGCTGTGGGCAGGGCGGTGGCGTGACCGGCCAGGCGGGTGACCAGTTGCCAGACCGGCACGCGTTGCGCAGCCAGGTCCCGCGCGGCGGTCCATTCCTTGAGGTTGGTTTCGAGCGGCGTCGCGGCGGCCCGGATGGCGGCGAGCTGCTGGTTGCCGGCGAGACGTTGCAGGTCTTCGACGGCCGTGAGACTCGGCACCGGAGGCAGCGGCGCCTCGCCGCCCGCGCTGCGGGCAAGCGCGATGACGGTCTGCAGAAATTCGCCGGCCTTCGCGGCTTCTTCGCCGCTCTTGCAGGACACGCCGGCCTGACCGAACAGCTTGCGCAGCGCGAGGCGGTCACCCACCGACAAGGTGGCTTGCTCGACCCGGAACGCGGCCTTCGGAATATTGTTCTGCGCCAGCTGGCCCAGCGCGACGGGGGCGCCGTTCAGCGTGACGCTCAGGTGTTGCGAGCGATGGAGCGCGATGAGTGCGGCGTCGATGGCATCCTGCGGCCAACCGAAGGGCGCGGCTTGGAGCGCCTTGCGAACCTCAGTGCCGGTCTTGCCGGCGCCGATGGTGGTGATGACTTGCTGGCATACGGGATGTTTCTCGGTGGCGTCGGTGTGCCCGGTGGGCTGAAACGGGTGGTCGGCGCCGTCGCGGGCGCGCTTGAGCACGAGTTCCCACGCGTTGGAATCGCCTTCCTTGAAGCGAGGGAAGAGGCGGATGAGCGACTCGTCGGCCGCGTCGCGAATCTTGTCCTCGAGGGCGAGCCGGATGACCTCGTTGCCGCCGCCTTGGAAAACCTTGGCGTTGGCGACGATTTCCTTGATGAGCCGGTCGCGGGCAGCAACAGCGGTGGCCTTGCGGCTCTCCATGCTCTGTTTCGCCTCCTGGCCTTCGGGCGTGGAGGGATTACCCCGCGAGTTGAGCGTCTGTTCGGCGGCGTCGGCCTCGACGAGCAGGCGCTGCAGGTCCTGGGCGGACTGCCGGGGGATGAACGCGGCGAGCAAGGGGCTGTCCGAACCGAGGGTGCGGACCGTCTCGACGACTTCCTTTTCAGAGCAGGACCAGCCGTCACGAATCCAGACGGGAACACTCACGCCGTCACCGGCCGGGACGGTGGAGTCGCGCCCAATGAGCAGGCTGCGCGATTCCTTGCTCAGACCCTGCAACTTGCGAACCGAGCGAATGGCGCGCTCCGCCTCCGCGTAGAGGAGTTCGTCGCGGCGGAACTGGATGGTGGCGTCGTTGTTGTTGAGCTTGGTCTGGTGATTGCGGAATTCGCGGTCCCACTCGCTGCCCTCGCGGGTCTGGAGCCGATATTCGTCGCCCACCGCCATCAGGACACCCTTGTCGGCGAGGCGCTTCAGGGTGGATTCGACCTCCGAGCGCAGCTTGCCGTTGTCGGCGGTCAGGTCGTCCACAAGGAGGTCGGCGATGTGGTCCTTGTTGGCGCGAACACCGGTATCGAGACCGTCGTCGCGCTTCAGCTTGCCGATTAGAAAAACGAGCCCGCAGATCCGGCGGGCGAGATCGCCCTCGTCCTTGCCGACCTTGATGATGCGCTCGTTGCTCTCACGGAGGAGCACGCCGGTGTTGACGAGGCTCGGTGCGAGCGACTCGAACAACTCGTCGGCCGGCACCACCGCGCCGAGGTTGCGCTTCGAGAGCTTGGAGACCGCACTGTGAATAATGCTCAGCTGGGAGCGGAGCTGGCTCTGCGTGCCGGCGGCATCGACCTGCCGGAAACAGTGTTCCCAGAAACGGCGACGGACCGGGAGCAACGGGTAGTCGTCGAGGATGGTCAGGCGATCCTCGGTGCGCTCCGCCAAGCGGGTGCCCTGGAGGTGGCGGGAAACCTCGCCGGCATGGGTTTCGAGAATGCGGCGCACCTCGGGCACGCCGGTGGGCTTTTTCTGGAGCAGGACCTTGCGGGTGACGGTTTCGACCTCGATGTCGGAAAGCGGCACGCGGATGGTGAAACGGTCGAGCAGCTTGTGGAGCTGCGGCATGTCGGTGAGCGCACTTTGGCCGGCGCCCACGATGATGAGATGGCTGTCCATCTGCTTGGACACGGCTTCGGCAACCTCGGTCACTAGCGTAGCGCGGATGTGGGAGTCACCGATGTATTGCTGCACCTCGTCGAGGATCAGGATGGTGCACGGCATGCGCCCGTTTTTGCCGACGCGCAGCAGGGCTTCCTTGGCGGTCTGGAGAAAGGCCTCGGTGGTGATGTCAGTGGCCTGCGGCGGGAACTGGGTGCGCAGGGCCTTGAGCACGTCGGCCTCGGAGGCGGCGAACTTGGCGTCGCAGGCGAGAATGGCGCGGGCAAGGGTGCTGCTGACGTAGAGGTTGTTGAGTTCGCTGGTGAAGTTCTTGCCGGTCGCGGCGACGCTTTGCTGGACCTTGGCATACCAGCCTTGCGATTCGAGCCAGAGGCAGAACTTGGCCTGCGGGTAGAGCGGCGGCAGGCCGGTGGCCTTGAGCAGAATTGAGAGGATCGTGAGGCGCACGTTCTCCGTGGTGCCGCTGGGCAGAGCGCCGGCAGCGGCGAGCAGGCCGCCGGAGCGCTTGCCGGCGGTTTCCAGCTCACGCAGGAGCGCGTGCAGATCATCCGGGATGTTGGGCACGAGGCTGCGAGCCGTGGCGCCGTCGTCGAAGGCCGTATCCTGCCACAGGCTGGCCGCCATCTTCAGGGCGTGGGATTTGCCGCTGCCGTAGAAGCCGCTGACCCAGACGCCCTTCTGGCTGGTGCGGCCGAAGTTTTCCAGAAACGACCGCAGGATGCGGATCAAGCCGTCGGAGAACTGGCCCTCGCAGACGAAGGTGGACAGCTCGCCCCGCAACTCCTCGCGCGCCTTGGCATCGGCCATGTCGGCGATGCGCGCCTGGCCTTGGTTGATCAGGGGATTTTCCGCGGGATCGCGCTGGAGGATGTCGTGAATCTTCATGGGGTGAATTCGTCGGAGTAAGGCGTGATCGGGATGGCGAGGTAGTTCCACCCGTCGCGCGCATCCAAAAGGCGGTAGTTGTTGTTTTCGAGCTGACCGGGAAAAAACACGAGAAGGCGACCGCGGACGTCGCGGTCGATTTTGCGGAGCACCTCGGAGAAACGAGCCAAGCCGAACAAGGTCGCGACGCCCATGACGGCCACGACGGTGTTGTCGGTGACGGTCGGAGCGGTGAGGGCGCGGCGAAGCTCGCTGGCAACGTGGTCGGGAAACTCGGAGTCGAGCTTCAGGCTGAGGTCCTCGGGCTGGGCGAAGTAGGCGTCCCGGTATTCGTCCGCCGCCATCCACGAGGGGAAGACCGACGACAGATCGACCTCATGCCAGGTGTGGCCGGCCTCCAAGGTCGCGTTTTCGAAGAGCATTCGCCGCGCGCGCAGGGTGCGCTCCAGCTCCTTTTCATACACCACCATGATGACGCGCTGGGCGCCCGACACCGTGCGTTGCCACGGAGTCGAGATATGGCGCGAGTAGCGGTCGGCGAGTTCTTCGATGCGAGACATCAGAGGGAAAAGCTGGGGTCGAGGCGTTCGAGGCGCAGATCGACGATTTTGTCGGAGAAGCGGAGATCGATCAGGCCGGCTCGCTTGGACTCAAGCGCGAGGGCGCGGGCGGCGGCCGGGTCGAGGTCGAGGATTTCGATCCAGCCAGACGTAAACAGGGCCTCGCCCCGAAACCCGGCGAGGTAGCCGAGGGCGAGCGCCATGGTCACGCTGACGTAGTGCGGCCGGACCGGCTGGCGGACCTTGAAGGTGCGCCCCTGAAGGTGGCCGGATTGGGCCCACGAGCTGGCGCAGTTCCGGACGACCTTCGCCAAAATGTTGTCGTTAAGGCGATTTTCGGTGACCGCCCGCACCGCAGCCTCGGCCTCGGAGCGGCTGAACTCATCTCCTGGCTGGAGGGCAGCGATCGCAACGGCCGACGCGCGGAGCAACGGGTCGCGAGCCAAGGCGACCAGCAGCGCCAGATGAGGACGGGAGCCGGCATCCGTTAACCAAAGGCGAACGAGCAGGCGGAACACGCCCACCTGAGGATCGAGCGCGTAGAGTTCAGAGAGGCGCTGAAACGACAGGCGGCGGGTGGAGGCGGTCGACTTGCCCAGGCAGTTGTCCTCGACCACTCCGCGCTTGTAGTCCTCGCGGTCAGCCCCCGCCGGGGTATGCGCCAAGACCGCGGCCAACTCGGAAAACATCAGCGTGCGGCTGGAGTGCGTGCCCACCGAGCCGAAGCGAAAACCCGCCGTGGCAAGAGGCGGATCAGGAGGGAAAAAAGCGGTTTGGCCCGTTGCGAGTCTCATTCGCCGGCAAGTTTGCCGGCGAATGAGCAAATGTCAATTCGCTTCCGGTCTGAACGTAGCCAAGATTGTCCGAGTTGGATGCGAAGGAGCGTCGGGTATCATATGCGATACATTTTCCTTGAAGAATCAGCCTATCGCCTGAAAATGCATCGCATACGATACATGGACTTCGCGCAAACAGGCACAATGATTCGAGACGCACGAAAGCAAGCAGGTCTGACTCAGGCCGAGCTGGCCAGGCGCTTGGGGATGAGCCGTGCAACCATCTCGCAGCTGGAGAACGGAGTCATCGGGGATCTTGGCATCCGAAAGCTGGCTCAGATCGGGGATCGTCTGGGTTTGGAAATCGCGGTTCGGCCACGTCGACCGCTGACGCTGCACGAGGCCTACGCCCGCAATCGCGAAGAGCGGCAGGCGGCCTTCCGCGAGACCGACACCATTCTCGCCAACCTGAACCCGGGCAAACTCGGTGGCTAACGTCTTTGTCAACCGGCGCGCCGTTGGCGCACTCACCCGCGAGGACACGGCGAACCGTTTTGTCTACGACGACGGGGTGCCCGAAGGGTTGGCGGTGTCGTTGCTGATGCCGGTCAACCGCGCACCGTATCACGCCGAGCGCGCCTCTGTGCTGCATCCGGTGTTCGACATGAGCCTGCCGGAAGGAGCCCTCCGGGAAGCGCTCAACAACATGTTCGCAAAGGCTCTGCCGGTTTTCGATGACCTCGCCCTGTTGGAAATTGTCGGCCGCTCCCTGATCGGGCGGTTGCGGTTCGGACCGTCGCCTGAAGAACTCGACCAGGTGCCGGCGCAAAATCTGCGGGAACTCCTCGCGAGCCGTGGGACCGATGGACTGTTTGCGGATCTGCTCCAGCGATACGCCCAGTATTCCGGCGTCGCGGGTGTCCAACCCAAGCTGCTGATCCGCGACGACGGCAGTCTGGGGACCAGCAAGTTCAGCCCGGTGCCGGTGGGTGAGCGGGTGACGGCTCACGGCACCACCCACATCGTCAAGTCCTTCGACGCGGGGAAGTATCCGGGGCTGGCGGCCAACGAGTATTTCTGCCTGAAGGCAGCGAAGGGCGCGGGACTGTCGGTGCCACCCGTCGAGATCGCGACCGGCGGCCATCTGTTGATTGTGGAGCGCTTCGACCTCAAGGCTGACGGCACCTACCTCGCCTTCGAGGACGGCTGCGCGCTCGACGGCCGGTTGTCCCGGGAGAAATATGAGGGCAGTTACGAGCAATTGGCCGCCACGCTGGCCAGCAGCCTGCGCGGGCCGGAGGGCACGGCCTCGGAACTGGCCCGCTTCTTCCGCTCGTTCGTCCTTTCTGTCGTGGTGCGCAACGGTGACGCCCACCGCAAGAACTTCGGCGTGGTCTACGACGACTCGACCGGCACGGTATCACTGGCGCCCGCTTTCGACATCGTCACGACCTCCGTCTATCTGCCCAACGACAGTCTGGCGCTGACGCTGGATGGCACCAAGCGTTGGCCGGACGCCAAACGGCTGGTGCGATTCGGCCGGCAGCGGTGCCAGCTCACGGAAGCCGCAGCGAAGACCATCGTGGCCGAGGTCTTGGACGGAGTCGCCCAGGTTGCCCGGGAGTTGGAAACTTTGCCCGATCTAGACCCTCAGGCAAAAGACACAGCAGACCGCATGCGCAACGCATGGTCCGAAGGCATCGAATCCCTGAAATAGGCCGAAGCTATTCCTGGCTTTCATCAACAGTTTGGCGCGAAGGATCTCGACCAAGTCTCAGCACAACCTGCTCCGAAGCTTTGAAGTGATGACCTGTGTTACCACCGACCAGGTGAGCATCCGCCTTGCCCCTAATACCTCTGGAATGCGTGACACGCCACCCCTAAGGAAACTTAGGTCCTAAGGTCGGGCACCACCACTACGCTACCACTACACCACCACTCGACCACCACCACGGTCATGCACGGGCCGGGATGAACGATGGCGACGGTCGCAAGGCAGCCGCAGACGTGCCCGGAACCGTCGGCTTCGGCCGCCGGCCTGCGCCTCCGGTTGCCGAGCACGACTGCGGGCCGCGATGGGGCCGGTCATGTGGCAGCGCCCCGGCTCCCGTCGGTCGCCCGCGCGCTGCCGGGGCCGATGTGCCCGGCGAGTCAGCCGGTGAGGAAAGAACAGCCAAACGGCTGGCAAAATGGACGATCTGGGTCATCCTTCCCGGAATTACCTGCCAATGACGACACGCTGCGAACTACCCGCATGTCCCGCCGCAAACCGGCGCGTCTTGGCTATTCGCCTGTCCGGCCCGGGGCGTGGTCCAATGCGGATGATCCGCATCGACCGCTGCCCCGATGACCTCAACTAAGCCCAGATCTCGGTCGAGCCTTGTCTGGTTCCGGGACTGCTACCTGCAGTCCGGCCGGGTGAGTGCTTCGCCCGATCTCCCAAACCGCAGTTACGGGGCTGGTGCGTGGGTGGGTCGGGAGTGGCAGGGAGTCGCCGGAGCTCCGCGCGGCGTTCCCTGCGCCGCTTTGCCACGACGCGTCCGGCGTCGGGCGCCGGCGCGCCTAACCAGGGCGCGATGCGCCCCGGACCCCAAGCGTCCACCACCGGAAGTTCATCATGACGATGCTCGATCCCAATCGCTTTGACCGATTGCCTGAATCGGAAGTGCTCCGCCGGATCGGCGGACTCATGGCCCTGATCGTGGAGCGCGGGTGCCTGCCGCGTCGTTCGGCGCCACCGGCGCCGCCAGTCAGTCACACTACGCTGGACTTGATCGCCGACCCGGCGGAAAGGGCCATCGCAACGTATCTGGCACGGTATGGCGCGACAGGCGCGAGGCGGCTGGCGTCGGAGCTGGAGCTGTCGGCCGCACAGGTCGCCCGTGCGTTATCTCGCCTGCGAGCGAAGGGAATTGGGGAGCGGACGGGGCGCACATCGGCCGCCCGCTATCGGTTGCGGCGGGATTTCAGTGGGAACTGAATACTCCTTGGTCCCTGTGCCTATTTGGCTTTGAGCAGATCGAGCCGGCGGCGCTGTTCGTCCAAGGGGAGATCGGCGAGCGGCAACAGTTGGTTGAGACTGAAGCGCCGCACTTCGCGCTCTGTAGTGAGATTGAGCAGGTGAGCTTGGATTTCGTCGGCGAGCAGAAGGAGTTTCAGGTGCTGGGTGACCGAGGCCGGGGATAGATTTTCTTCCTTGGCCAATTGTAGACGTTTGAGGCCCGGTTCGTTGTCCAGTCGGCGCTGCCAAGCGCGCGCCCGGTGAATCGCGTGCTGCGCCGGCTTGATCGGGGCTGCGGGTTGGCGGCGGCGCACACCGAGTTCACAGGGGAAGGGCGTCACAATCCGGACCGGCACCGCACTGCCGGCCGAACCGAGCGCGACGTCGAGAGCGAGGGAAAGCGGGCGCTGCGGAGCACGCGCCACCATGTCGCGTTGCTCGATCACGAGCCGTTCCTCCATGCCTTCGATGAGGCGCTCGATCCGCAGCTTGAGTCGCAATTCCAAGCTCCGCGTGCCCGGCGGCTGATCGGAAGCCGGTTTCGCGGGGCGAACCTCGACGCGGATCAGAAAGAGCGTCACCAAGTCGCGCTGCTGGTCCTGGGAAAGTTGGGGAAACAATTCCGCGAAACGGGCGAGCGAGTGCCGGATGCGTTCGGCATCATGTCCGCCTTGCTCGCATTCTGAGAGTTCGGCCTGAACGCGCTCACGATCAACTATGAGACGCTGGCGGGTGGCTTGCAGGCTCTCGGCTTCCTCGCGCAGAGCGTCGGTCAACGCCGCCACGCCGCCTTGGGCGATGGCTTTCGCGCAATTGCGGATCTGCGTGCCGTTGTCGGCGAGTTGTTGCTCCAGCTCGGTGAGTTGATTCCGCACCACCGTGCGGTCGCGTTGGCTGCGGCTGCGGAGGCTTTCCAAAGTCGCCTCGATCACCTCCGGGTGCCGGCTGCATTCGCCGAGGAAGCCGAGCACCGCCAATTCCAGCGGACCCGCGGCGACATGCCTCACCGGGCAGGCCGCATCGCCCCGCTCCTTGTGCAGTTTCCCGCAGGTGTAGTAGCGGTAGGGCTTGCCGGTCGGATCGAGTTTGCCGCTGGCGTTGGGGATCAGCGCGCGACCGCAGCAGCCGCAATGAGCGAGTCCCTTGAGAACATGGAAGTGTTTGTCGCGGGAGGAAAAGCGCCGCGCGGGCGGGTTGATCCGCTTGTTGATCGCGGCGTTCGCCTGCTCCCAAAGCTCCGGCGAGACGAGCGCGGCATGCTGGCCGGGGAATTCCTTTCCGTTCATCCGGACCTTGCCGGCGTAGAGCGGGCGCGTGATCAGCCGGCGCAGGATGTCGGTGCGAAAGCGCTTCTGGCCGATGTTCAGTCGCTCGCCGTTCCGCCGCTGGTGGTAGCGGGGGCGCGTCCGGATGCCCTCGTCGTTGAGCGTGTTCGCAATCTGCGCGAGACCCGTCAATCGGGCGGCCATCTCGAAGATGCGCACGATAACGGCGGCCTCCGCGGGCTCCGGGCTCAAGCCTTGGAGCGTTTCGTCGTAACGGTAACCGTAGGGCACCAAGCCACCGGTCCAGTAACCGCGTTTGGCCTGCTCGTTGAGCTTGATGCGGATCTTCTCAGCCGTGTTGAGTCGCTCGTATTCCGCCACGCTCATGAGGAGGTTGTTTTTCAGCCGGCCGGAGGGGGACTCGTCGGTCAGGTCCTCGGTCGGGCTTACGAGCTTGCAGCGGTGCTTGTGGAGGAAAGCGCGGAACGGCCCCCATTCGTCGGTGCTGCGCAGGACACGCTCGAGTTTGAAGATGAGGACGACCTTCACTTCGCCGGCCTCAATCTGGCGCATGAGCGCTCGGATGCCGGGACGGTTCATCGAACTGCCCGAGTAGGCCGGGTCGGAAAAGCATGCGACCTCGAACCAGCCGTCGGCTGCGTGCTTCGCGATGTGCTCGCGGCAGATGACGGCCTGGCTTTCGCAAGAATCGAAGCGCCCGCCGACCTGATTGGCGGTCGAGACGCGCGTGTAGATCGCCACCGGCACGGTGGTCGGGACATGGGTAGGCAGGGACTGAATCGCTGACATTTTGGACTCCTCCAAGGGTTGATGTGGAGGGCGATCCAATTGGCCTCACCCAGTCGTTTCCGACTGAGAGCAGTATCGCACACGCGCCGAAAAAATCACGCGCGGAATTTTAGAGGTCACTCGGCGAAGCGTCTGCGGCGGTGCCGGGATTCGCTCCGGCGCGAGGGTATTTTCCGAACTTATCCTGCGGCCCGAAAACGCACTCCTCTTCGCGAATGTTGCCTCTCAGCGAGTTGACTCGATTTTAGCGCCATCGCGCTCGGTTCGAACCTAACCGAAAGTGGCGGAAGGGGAGGGATTCGAACCCCCGGAGGCTTGCGCCTCAGCGGTTTTCAAGACCGCCGCAATAGACCACTCTGCCACCCTTCCGGGGTGCGTGATTGCTCTGGCAGCGTTGGCGGAATTTCCGCAGTGTCCAGCCCGCAACTCGCTCGCGGGGCCACGCGGCGTCCTTCACCGCCATGGCTTTCCCCGAATCTTCCGTCGCCGAGATGCAAGGCCTCTACGGGCCGTTCACGATGCACGAGCGCGTCGTGCAGAAAATCTGGTTGCAGCAGGATTTCGCGGCGACGCGCGCACAGCTGAGCGACGGTCGGACGCTCGAGATCGTGTTTCCCGGTCGCTGGAATCTGCTCGGCGGACCGGATTTCATACACGCGCAATTGCGGATCGGCGGCCGCGAGGTCAGCGGGGACGTCGAAGTGCATTTCCACGCGCGCGATTGGCGGGCGCACGGTCACGCGGAGGACGCGGCGTATGCGCAGGTCGTCTTGCACGTGCTCCTGTTTCCGCCGGATGCGGGCGTGCGGCCGCAGTGTCGCGCGGACGGGACGGAGATCCCGGCGCTGGTGTTGTTGCCGCTGTTGCATCGTGACCTTGAGGAATACACCGCGGACGACGCGCTCGAGGCGCTGACGGCGCGCGACGAGTGGCGGCGATTGGAGGAGCTCGCGAATCTGCCGCTCGATGTGTTGCGGGCGCGTCTGCGTGAACTCGCGCGCCAACGTTGGAATGCCAAGGTCGCCACCGCGCGCCGGCGAGTCGCGCGGCTGGGCTTTGATGCGGCGGCGCATCACACGGCGCTGGAGATTCTCGGCTATCGCCACAATCGCGTGCCGATGTTGGCGACGGCGGAGCGTTGGGGCATCGCGGAATGGCGTGGTGCGGTCGACGATCGCGTGGCCGCGGCGCTGGCGGCGGTGCACGGTTGGCAGACGCATGGCGCGCGACCGGCGAATCATCCGCGCACGCGCCTCGCGCAATATCGCGAGTGGGTCGCGCGCGCGCCGGATTGGCCGCGCCGGCTGGTCGCATGGGGCGAGGCGTTGCCGGTGCTGGCGTTCGGCCCGGACGTCACGACCGCGCACGCGCGGCGCGCGGGGGCTTTCCCCGGGTGGCGTGAGCAACTCAGTCGCGAGGTCGTGGCGGACGCGGTGAGCGGACCTCGTTTCGACACGCTGGCATGCGATGGATTCCTGCCCTTGCTGGCGGCCGCCAGTGAGCGTCCGGGATTGGATGAAATCTGGTTTCACTGGTTTGCGGGCGATCTGCCGGATGCGGTCCGACGCGGGCTCAAGAGCTTGACCGTGACCGGCACGCGCGAGTGGCCGCTTTGCCACGGTGCGGCCCAAGGGTTACTGGCTTGGCTGATCGCGCGGGAATTCCGCGTGTAAGTGCTTGCCAGTTCGACACCGGCGGCGCGCTTGACAACGCGTGTTCGCGGCGGCTACCTTGCGCGCTCACTCAAGTTCACTTTCCACAAGTGGGCGGGCCTACGGGTCCCGCCTTTTTTTTCCCACCACACCAACCATCATGAGCAGCGAAATCCTGTCCGTCCTCGAATACATGGAGAAGGAGAAAGGCATCCCCCGTGCCGATATGATCTCCGCCATTGTGAACGCCATTAAAACGGCGGCGCTGAAGGGCGTGAATTCGGGTCAGGAGCTCAAGATCGAGATCAATCCCAAGGACGGAAAACTGAAGGCTTGGGCGATCATGAAGGTGGCGGATTCCGTTTCCGATCCGAAGACGCAGATCCACATCGAGAAGGCCCAGGTGTTCAAGGCCGGCGCCGTCGTCGGCGACATGATCGAGAAGGAAATCGATCCCTCTTATCTCGGCCGCATCGCGGCGCAGACCGCGCGTCAGGCGATCATGCAGCGCCTCCGCCAGTTCGAGAAGGAGCGCATCTACGACGACTTCAAGGACTCCGTCGGCGACATCGTCAGCGGCACCGTGCGCCGTCGCGAGCGCAACGATCTCTACATCGATCTCGGCAAGGCCGAGGCGATCATGCCGGGCAAGGAACAAGTCCCCGGCGAGGAATACGCCCCGGGCGAGCGCATTCGCTGCTTCCTGCTCGAGATCGAGAATTCCAGCCGCGGTCCCGAGGTCATCCTCAGCCGCGCGACGCCGAAATTTGTCCGCCGCCTCTTCGAACTCGAAGTCACCGAGATCGCCGACGGCACCGTGAAGATCGAGGCGTTCGCCCGTGAGCCGGGTTACCGCACCAAGATCGCCGTCACCAGCACCGACCCGAAAGTCGACCCGGTGGGTGCGTGCGTCGGCGCCCGCGGCGCCCGCGTGAAGAGCATCGTGCGCGAACTCGGCGGCGAGAAGATCGACATCATTCCGTTCCACGCCGACCCGAAGGAAATGCTCGTCGAGGCCCTCAAGCCCGCCGTGCCGCGCGAAATCGTCCTCGACGAAAAGAACAAGCGCATGCTCGTGCGCGTCGCGAACGAGGACCTCGCCGTCGCCATCGGCCGCAAGGGCCAGAACGCGCGCCTCACCTCGCGCCTCGTCGGCTGGCGCCTCGACATCGAGGAATGGAAGGCCACCGCTTCCGATCCGCGTGCCCAAGCCATCAGCGCGCTCGTCGGCGCGTTCGGTTTCGAGAGCTCCATCGCCGAGCGCCTCGTCGCCAACGGCATCAACTCGCCCGCCGCCTTCGAAGGCGTCGAAGCGAACGATCTCGTCGACATGGGCTTTTCCGCCGAGGAAGCTCAAGGCGTCATCGCCAAGGTTTCCGGGGCCCAAGCCTGATTTTTCACCGCACCTAGCAACGTTACTCTCTTACTGACATACTGACTTAATGAGCGCCCGCATTCACGAGATCGCCAAGCAATACGGAGTTGAGCCCAAGGAGATGCTTTCCTGGCTCAAGGAGCAGGCCTTCGTCTCGGCGGACACCAAGTCGGTCTCCAGCACCGTCAGCAAGATCTACTACGACGAGATCGAGAAGGTGTGGGGCGGTCACAAAGCCGCCACCGAGGCCGCGCCCGCCGCTCCGGCGGAAGACGCCGCACCCGCTCCCGATGCTCCCGCGCAAGTGAAGCTTCCCGCCGGCGTCTTCGTGAAGTCCGCGCAGGACGTCGCACGCGAAAAGGAAGAGGCCGCCAAAGCCGCCGCCGCCGCGAAGGCTGCCGCCGCCGCCGCAGCCAATCCTCCTCCGCCGGTCGCACCTGCGCCCGTCGCGGCTCCGGTGCACGTGGCGCCTGCTGCGCCCGCGCCGAAAGCGCCGCCACCGGTCGTCGCCCCGCCAGTTTTCAAGGCTGCACCCACGCCGCCGCCGATTGCGCCGCGTGCTTACACCCCGGCTCCCGCGCCCGTCTCCGCGCCCAAGCCCGCTCCGACGCCCGCGCCGGTTGTTCCGGCGCCGGTCGCCAAGGCTGCGCCGTTGCCGCCTCCGCCTGCGCCGGTCGCCAAGGCTCCCAGCATGCCGCCGCCCCCGCCGGCTCCGGCACCGCGCCCGGTCTCCTCGCCGGCGATGCCGCCTCCTCCGCCGACCTTCAAGGCCCCGCCGGCTCCTCCGGCCGCGCCCACCGTCTCGTCCGTCACTGTGACCGAAGAGGGCGGCGTGAAGATCATCCATCTCAAGCCGCCGATCATCGTGCGCGACTTCGCGGTCGCGCTCGGCCTCAAGCCGTTCAAGTTGATCTCCGAGCTGATGGAGATGAGCATCTTCGCGTCGATGAATCAGTCGATCGACGAAGCGGTGGCCAACAAGCTCGCCGAGAAGCACGGCTTCCTCCTCGACATCAAGCACCGCGGCGAACAGCCGCAGGTCAGCCCGGCGGTGAAGAAGGAAGAGGAGAAAAAGTCGCGCGAGGAAAAGGCGCGCGAAGAGGACATCAAGAATCTCGCGCCGCGTCCGCCGGTCGTGGTCATCATGGGCCACGTCGACCACGGCAAGACCTCGCTGCTCGACGCCATCCGCAAGGCCAACGTCGCCGCCGGCGAGTTCGGCGGCATCACCCAGCACATCGGTGCCTACCAGATCGAGCACAACGGCAAGAAGATCACCTTCCTCGACACGCCCGGCCACGCGGCTTTCTCGGCCATGCGCGCGCGCGGCGCAAATGTCACCGACATCGCGGTGCTCGTCGTCGCGGCCGATGACGGCTTCATGCCGCAGACGGACGAAGCGTTGAAGCACGCCCAGAACGCCAAGGTTTCCCTCATGGTCGCCGTCAACAAGATGGACATGAAGGGCGCGAACCTCGATCGCGTGAAAGGGCAGATGCAGGAACGCAACATCGCGCCCGAAGATTGGGGCGGCGACATCATCACCGTGCCGGTGGCGGCGATCAAGAATCAGGGCATCACCGAGCTCCTCGACTACATTCTCCTCAACGCCGAAGTCCTCGACCTGAAGGCCAACCCGAAGGCCGAGGCCAGCGGCGTGATCATCGAGTCCGAGGTCGAAGTCGGCCGCGGCCCCGTGGCCACGGTCATTGTCCAGCGCGGCACGCTCCGTGTCGGCGACGCCATTGTGTGCGGTCCGCACTGGTGCAAGGTCCGCGCGATGTTCGACGACGCCGGCGCCAACGTGAAGGAAGCCCCGCCGTCCGCGCCCGTGCGCGTCATCGGCTGGTCCGGCACGCCGGATTCCGGCACGAAATTCGTCGCGGTGAAGAACGCCCGCGAAGCCGAGAAGATGGCCGAGGACGCCGAGCACCAACTCAAGAAGGAGGCCGTCACCGCCGCCGCCGCACCGAAGGACACGTCGCTCGACGCGCTCTTCGCCAACATCGCTGCGACGCAGGAGAAGGTGCTCAAGGTCGTGCTCAAGTCCGACGTCTACGGCTCCGTCGAGGCGGTCCGCAACGTCCTCGAAGGCATCAAGAGCGCCAAGGTGAAGCTCGACATCGTCGCTTCCGACGTGGGCATCGTCACCAAGAACGACGTGCTCATGGCCAGCGCCGCGAAGGCTGTCATCATCGGTTTCAACACCAAGCAGGAGAACGGCGTCACGCCGCTCGCCAAGCACCACGGCGTCACCATCGAGCACTTCAACATCATCTACGAACTCGGCGACCGGGTGAAGGAGATGATGGCCGATCTGCTCGAGCCCGATCTCAAGGAAAACAAGCTCGGTGTCGCCGAAGTTCGCCAGGTGTTCCCCATCTCGCACGGCTTCGTCGCCGGCTGCCTCGTCACCGAAGGCAAGATCAACCGCAACATCTCCGCCCGCGTCCGCCGCGGCAAGGAGTCGGTCTTCGAGGGCAAGGTCGGCACGCTCCGTCGTTTCAAGGACGACGCGAACGAGGTCCGCGCCGGCCTCGAGTGCGGTATCCGCCTCGACGGCTACGACGGCTACCAGCCCGGCGACAAGATCGAGTGTTTCGAAATCCAGAAGGTGCGCGCGTCGCTCTGAGCGCACGCCGCACCTTTCTCGGCTTTCGGTCCCATCCCGCCAGCCTGCCATGAGCAACCGACTTCTCCGCGTCAACGAGCTCCTCCAGCGCGAGGTCAGCGCCTACCTGCGCAAGCGCTACACCAGCGAGGCCACGCGCCTGACGATCTCCGGCGCCGACGTCACCGGCGACCTGCGCGAGGCGAAAATCTACTACTCGGTTGTCGGATCAGATCCGGACGAGATCGCGAAGATGGGCCGCTGGCTCCGCTCGAAACTCACCGAGATCCGTGGCATGGTCGCAAAGAACGTCGTCATGCGCCACGTGCCGACGCTGACGTTCCACCACGACGCCTCCGGCGAGCGCGCCGTGCGCATCGAGACGCTGCTCGACGAGATCGACAAGCAAGGCAAGAAGCCCGAATGAGCTACTATCCTGAATTTCAGACGGCGTTCGCCGAGTTTCTCGCCGCCCTGCACGGGAAACGCGTGGCGGTGATCGGTCATCAACGCCCGGATGGCGACTGCATCGGCTCGCAGGTCGCACTGACCCGTGCACTCCGTGCGCGCGGCATCGACGCGATCGCGATCAATCCCGATCCCGTTCCGCGCCGCATCAAGTTCCTCCTCGGCGACACGCCGTTCTTCCAGCGCGATCACGTCGAGCACGATGGCCGCCTCGCGGTCTTCACCGACTGCGCCGACCACAATCGCGCCGGGGACAAGACCCGCGCTCTCTACCCCGACGCGTTCGGCTGCTTCGACCACCATCTCTCGAATGTCGGTTTCGCGCGCCACAACTTTGTCGACACGCAGAGCGCCGCCACCGCCGAGGTGCTCGCGGGCCTGTTCCTCGACGCCGGGCTGCCGATCGATGCCGTGTCCGCGCAGGCGCTCTACACCGGCATCATGACCGATACCGGCCAGTTCCGCTTCGCCTCGACCTCGCAACGCGTCTTCACGCTCGCCGGCGAGTTGCTCGCGCGGGGCGCGAATCCCGCGCAGGCCGGCCAGGAACTCTACGAACGCGAGTCGCTCGGCAAGTTGAAGCTCCTCCAGCATTTCATCGGCTCGCTGAAGCTCGAGTGCGGCGGCCGCGTGTGCATCGGCGTGCTGCCGCAGGGCATTTTCGAGCAAACCGGTGCGACGGTCGAAGACACCGAAGGTCTCGTCGACTATGCACGCTCGCTCGACGGTGTCGCGATCGGCGCGCTCATCGAGGAGCGTCCCGGCGTGATCAAGGCCAGCCTCCGCGCGCAGCACGCCGTCTATCGCGTCGACTCGATCGCGGCGAAGTTCAACGGCGGCGGCCACGCCAGCGCCGCGGGCCTGAATTTCCCCGACACGCTTTCCTCGTTCTATCCGAAACTCATCGCCGCGTTCGCGCAGCGATTGCAGGAAGTCGACGCCCTCAAGAAATGAGCCTCCGTCCTCCCAAAGAAGTCGAGGGCGTGCTGCTCGTCGACAAACCCACCGGCATGACGTCCCACGACGTCGTCTACCGTCTCCGCCGGAAATTCCAGATCCAGCGCATCGGCCACGCCGGCACGCTCGACCCGCTCGCGACCGGCCTGCTCGTCATGCTCGTCGGCAAGGCGACCAAGATTTCCCAATACCTGATCAGCGAGGACAAGGTTTACGAGGGTGAGATCACGCTCGGAGCCAAGACCAACACGCTCGACGCCGAAGGCGAGATCATGGAGACGCGCCCGGTGCCGCCGCTCACCGAGGAGCAGGTGCGCGAGGCGATGAAGGGTTTCATGGGCGATCAATACCAGACGCCCCCGATGTTCTCCGCCGTGAAAATCGGCGGCGTGCCGCTCTACAAAAAGGCCCGCGAAGGCGAGGAAGTGGAGCGCGAGCCGCGCTTCATTCGCGTCGCCGCGTTCGACCTGCTCGGGTTTGCATCGCCGAAAATTCAATTCCGCCTCGCCTGCACGAAAGGCACCTACGTGCGCGTGATCGCGGGCGATCTCGGCGAGAAGATCGGTTGCGGTGCGCACCTCTCCGGCTTGCGGCGCACCGGCAGCGGCAAGTTCACCATCGCGCAGTGCACGCCGCTGGCCGACATCGAGACAATGGAGATGGCCGAACTCGAGAAGCGCCTCATCCCGATCCACGAGGCCGCACCCCGCATCGCCTACACGTGAACGCGCCGCGGCAGTTCGACTCGCTCGAGCGGGTGACGCTGCCCGCCGGACCGGTTCATCTCGCCATCGGCATGTTCGACGGCGTGCACCTCGGCCACCAGTCGGTGATCGAGGCGGCGGTGCACTCCGCGCGGCGTAGCCGCGGACTCGCGGGCGTGCTGACCTTCTGGCCGCATCCGAGCGCAGTGCTGCGACCGGAGAAACCTACGCCGCTGATTCTCGCGCGGGAAACGAAGCGCGAGCTGCTGGGCCGGCTCGGCTTGGATTTTCTGGTCGAACACCCGTTCTCGCTCGAGTTTGCCGCGACGACGGCGCGCGACTTCGTCGCCCGATTGAAGCGCGCTTTTCCGGACCTCGAAGCCGTTTACGTCGGCGAGAATTTCCGTTTCGGCCGCGGCCGCGAAGGCGACACTGCGACGTTGATCGCCGCGGCGCGCGACGCGGGTTTCGCCGTCTACAGCGCGCCGCGTCTGAACCACAACGGCGCGCCGATCAGCAGCAGCCGGATTCGCGAATTGATCGCCGGAGGCGAGATCGAGCAGGCGAACGCGCTGCTCGGTTACTCGTATTTCTCCGATGGCACGGTCACCGAGGGCAAACGCCTCGGGCGCACCTTGGGCTTTCCGACGCTCAACCTTGCCTGGCAACCCGGTCTCGCGCCGCGCTACGGCGTCTATCTCGTCACCGTGAGCGGGCCGGATGGACGCATGCAGCCCGGCGTGGCGAATTACGGCCTGCGCCCGACGGTCGAGACCGGCGTGACGGCGCCCCGCTTGGAAGTCCACGTGCTGACTCCCACGACGCTGACTTATGGCGACCGCGTGACGGTGCGCTGGCTGCGCTTCTTGCGGCCGGAGAGGAAGTTTTCCGGGATCGACGAGCTGCGAAAGCAGATCGAAATGGACCGTTTGGGGGCATTGGAGGCGCTGCGGAAACTTTCTGCCGAAGAAACTCCAAACGGCGCTTGACTAGGGTGGGGCCGATTCTACTTTTCGGCCTCTTTCGTCCCTCACGGGGTGGTAGCTCAGCTGGTTAGAGCGTCTGCCTGTCACGCAGAAGGCCGCGGGTTCGAGTCCCGTCCATCCCGCCAATTTAGGCCCCGAATTGTTCGGGGCTTTTTTTGCTGGCGGGAGTATCGTGCTGCGCGGCCGCGGCCGAAAATATGCCGTTGCGTTGGGCGCGATTGGTGGTGCGCTCGGAACGGTCAGATTCTTCCTCTCACGGGCCGACTCGATTCGTTTCCACCATGTCGTTCGCGTTCATCTCGTGTGTGCTGCCGCGTGCAGCGTTTCCTGTTCACGTATCGGTCCGACAGCTTTTGCTGCTCGGTCTTCTGGCCGCAGCCACGCTGGCGCGGGCCGAGCCAAAGTTCATGGGATACTTCTACGAAGATGCGAAACCGGTTTTCTCGCTCGCCGATGCCGATGGAACGAACGCGCGATGGGTAGAACTCGGCGGAAAATTCGACGGCTATCTTCTCGACGCGTTCGACCGGGGCTCTGGGATACTGACGTTGAGTCGTGAGGGCCGACGGGTAGAAATCTCGCTGAACGTCGCGCGGGTGAAGGACGCACGAGTTGAACAGCTGGCGCTACTGAGATCCTTGCCGGGACTCGCTCGCGCGCAGGAACTCGCGCGCACCGGCGATGCCAAGTTGGGCGAATTGCTCAAGCGGCGGCAGCAGGCATTGGATTCGCCTGACCAAAGTCGGAAGAACAAGTTCGCACTCGAATACCTCGAGAAGCGTGTCGAAGACGTCACCGCTGAAAGAATGGCGGAACTGGAGAAGGCAGCCCCGCCTGCGCCCCCTGACAAGGCCGCTGGCCGATGACGCCGGCTTACTCGTGCTGCTTCGCGCGCCGCGAGGCGAGATCGGCGGCGATCTGGGGTTCGAGGCGTTCGAAACGGCCGTAGAAAAGCACCGGCACGAGCGCGAGGGCGAAGGCCAGCGTCGGCAACCAGACGACGCCAAACTCGATGGCACGCTGCGCGGCGGGTGTTTGCGCGGCTTTCGGGACGTAGCCGGCGGCGTCGAGCAACCACATCGGGAGCGCGCCGCCGAGGCCGGCACCGGCTTTCAGGCAGAAAGCGGCGCCCACAGCCGTGAGCAGACCCGCGGCGCGGATGCCGGTTTTCCATTCGCCGTAGTCCACGCTGTCCGAGAGCACCGAGAACGGCATCGCCATTGCCGCGCCGCTGGCCACGAAGCCGATCGTCCAGCCCGTCAGCACAAGCGGGATCGAGCCGCCGTCGCGCAGACCGACATAGACGATGATTTGCCCCACGATCATGCCCGCGAGTCCGAGCGCCCAGACGGTCGCCTTCGCGGCGCGCCGGCAAAACCACGGCAACAGCAACGCCGTGCCGAGCGAGGCGAAGTCGAGACCGTTGGCGAGCTTCAGCAGGTCGGGGCGGTGCAGCACGTATTCGAGGAAGTGCGGCGCGACCGTGACGCGGGAGATGAAGCCGATCCAGAACAGGAAGCTGCTCGCGAAAATGATGAACCACGGCCAGTTCCCGCGCAGCGCACCGAAGGTGCCGCGCAACGGCACCGGCGTGGATTCCACCGGGACCGTTTCGCGGAGATTGCGGAACGCCGTGAGAAAAAGCGCAAGCGACACGACCGCGAAGACCGGCACGGCCAGCATGTAGCCGCGCCGATCGTCGCCGCCGCCGAGCAGGCGCACGAGTTCGAGGCCGGTGAGGTTGACGATCAGCACGCCGAGCTTGGATCCGACCATGCGGAACATCGTCAGCGTGACGCGCTCGTGCGGATCGGGCGTGAGTGCGGAGAGGATCGATGTCACGGGCGTGTTGATGCCGGTGTAGAGGACGTTGCTCGCGATGTAGGTAATCGCGGCGTAGGCGACTTTGGCGCCGTAGCTCAGTTCCGGCGTGAGGAACGTCAGCACGCCGAACACGGCGAACGGACCCGACAGCCAGAGAAACCACGGCCGGCTCTTGCCCCAGCGGCTTTTCGTGCGATCGAAAATGATTCCCCAGACCGGCGCGTCGATCGCGTCGACCCAGCGCGCGACGAGGAGGATCGTGCCGACGGTCGCTGCCGGAATGCCGTAGGTGTCCGTGTAGAAATACGGCAGATACCACATGATCCAGCAGAACAGCAGCTGTCCGGCGACGTCGCTGGCGGCGTAGCTGAGCCGCGTGGAGGCGGAGGTTTTGATCAAGGGGTAATAGGGGTGGGGGAGAAGAACGGGCGCCGCGCTACGGCGTCAGTGCCTCGAGGCCGTGGCGTGCGAGCACGTCGCGCAGCTTCACCGGCCGGCCGCTCGCGCAGGATTCTTCCATGGCTTGCATCAGCGCGACGGTGACGATGCCTTCATCCACGTCCGGCGTGGGCTTGCGGCCGTCGGCGAGGCAGCGGGCGAAATACTCGATGTAGTTTTGGTATTCGCCGGCGTGGTGCGAGTGACCGCCGAAGCGGAAATAGTAGTCGTCGCGGTCCTCGAATGTCTCGACGACGGACTGCGTGTCGGTCTTCCACGCGTAGCGCAGCTCGTAGTAGTCGGCTTGGCCGGCACCGAGCGCGCCGCGGAGCACGCAGCTCATGTTGCTGTCGCGCGAGTTCGGCGTGACCGGGCTCGTGTAGGTGCCGCTGACGCGGGCGATCGGACCGGAGCGGGCCTTGTAGATGAAGTGAAACGTGTCCGCGTGGACGAGGCCGAGCTTCGCGCCGTTCTCGCTCAGGCGCGAGTAGCCCATCACTTCCTCGATGTCGGGCAGATACCAGCGGATGAAGTCGACCGGGTGACTCAGGCCGCCGTAGAGCCACTTGAATGCGTCGGTTTTGGCCCAGCCCTTGGCGAGGAACCAGCGGTGGTCGGCGTTGTAGTAGGCTTCGACGGAGTTGAGCGGGCCGAACTTTCCCTCTTCGAAGTGCTCGCGCTGCCGGGTGAACGGCGCGAAGAGGCGCGAGCTCTGACCGACCATGACGCGTTTGCCGGAGGCGGCCGCCGCGGCGCGCACCTCGGCGGCGCGACTCAGGTCGTGGAGAAACGGCTTCGTGCAGACGACGTGCTTGCCGGCGCGCAACGCGGCGATGACGTGGTCGGCGTGCAAGTGATCCGGCGTGTAGATGCCGACGACATCGATGCCGGGATTCGCCAGCAGTGCGGTGTAGTCGCGCGTGTATTTTTCGAGTGGCAGCTGGAACTCGGCACAGCGCTCGCGGCCGAGCGTCTCGTTCAGGTCGCACAGGGCGACGACGTCCCACAACTCGCTGTGCAGGCTCGCCGAAATGATGCTGCGGCCTTCACCGAGGCCGAGAACACCGAGTCCGAGTTTTTTCATGGAGGAGAGATCAGGCGGCGGCAACGCCGGCCATCAGCTGCATGAGCCTCGCCTCGCTGAACTCCGCACGCGGCACTTCGCCGACGAGCTGGCCGTCGCGCATCACGAGGATGCGGCCGCAAAGGCCGATGAGCTCGGGCAGCTCCGAGGAAATCATGAGGATCGCTTTGCCCTCGGCGGCGAGTTCGTCGAGGAGCTGATAAATTTCCGCCTTCGCGCCGACGTCGATGCCACGCGTGGGCTCGTCGACAATCAGCACCGAGCAATCGCGCGTCAGCCACTTCGCGAGCGCGACCTTCTGCTGGTTGCCGCCGCTGAGCGTGCCGACGCCGGTCTCAATCGACGGTGCCTTCAGGTTCAGCCGTTTCGCGAAACGCTGGGCGACGCTGTGCTCCTCGCTTGCGCGCATCCAGCCGGCGCGGCTGAGGGCGGGCAGGGAAGCGAGCGAGTTGTTTTCGCGGCAATTCAGGCCGAGCACGAGCCCCTGCCGCTTGCGGTCCTCGGGCAGCAGGCCGAGCCCGGCGCGGAGTGAGGCGTCGATCGAGCCGACTTCGATTTCGTTTTCGCCGATGCGCAGGCGGCCCGTCGCATCGGGATCGAGGCCGAGGAGCGCCTGGGCGACCTCGCTGCGGCCGGCGCCGACGAGGCCGGCGAGGCCGACGATCTCGCCGGCGTGGAGTTCGAAACTGACGTCGCGGAAGCGCGACGGATGCGCGAGGCGCTCGACGGCGAGGCGGCGCGGGCCACGCGGGCGGTGCAGGTGCTTCGGCTCCTGCACCAGCAGTTCGCGGCCGATCATTTGCGTGACGACTTGGTGCGGCGTCGTGTCGGCGATGCGCCCGGTGGCGACGTGACGGCCGTCGCGGAGGACGGAGATGTGGTCGCACAACGCGAACAGTTCCTCCATGCGGTGCGAGACGTAGATGAGCGTGAGGCCGCGCGCCTTCAGCTTTCGGATGAGGGCGAAGAGTTCCTTCGTCTCGCCGGCGGAGAGCGAACTGGTCGGCTCGTCCATGACGATGATCTGCGCGCCGGTGCCGACGGCGGCGGCGATCTGCACGAGCTGCTCCTGGCCGGTCGAGAGCGTGCCGATCAGGCGGTCGGGATCGAGGTCGGCGTGGATCGACTCGAGCATCGTGCGGGCACGGGCGCGCAGGGCGGCGCGGTCGACCCAGCCGAGGCGGTTGCGCGGCAGGTCGCCGAGGCAGAGGTTTTCCGCGATGGAAAGATTCGGACAGAACGCGAGCTCCTGGTGCACCATCGCGATGCCGAGGGCGCGGGCGGCGAGCGGCGAATCCGGTGCGATGACGCGACCATCGAGGCGGATTTCACCTTCGTCGGCAGTATAAACGCCGGCGAGAATCTTCCCGAGTGTGCTCTTGCCCGCGCCGTTTTCGCCGATGAGCGCGTGGCATGTGCCGCGTTCGATGGCGAGGCTCACGCCATCCAGCGCGCGGACGCCGGGGAAGCGTTTCGTGAGGCCTTGAAACTCGAGGTAGGGCACAGGGGTGAGGCGGCGGAAGGGTAGCGCGGAGCGGTGCGGCGCGCTACCTGTCAGCCGCGGATCGTTGCCCGGAAAATCACTTCCGGAGCCACTTGGCCCAGTTCTTTGCGTAGTCGTCGAGGTTGTCCTTCGTGACTGGCTGTAGGGCGCTGATCTCTTTCACGGTGGGCGGGCCCTTTTTGAGGACGATCTTGTCGATCAACAGGCCGACCGAACGGTAGCCCCATTGGTAGCATTGCTGGCCGAGCAGGACCGGGACATGGCCGGAGCGGATGTAGTTGAGCTGCGCGGGGAGCGCGTCGACCGAGACGCATTGCACGGTGCCAGGCTGCCACTTCAGGGCGTTCTCGGTGAACAGCGCCCAGCCGCCGATCATGGCCCAGCCGGTGATGTCGGGATTGGCCTGCATGACCTGCTCGACCTTTGCGGCGGCGTCCTGCGGGGTTTCCTTGTGATAATAGACGTCGCGGATCGTGATGCCGGGATACTTCTTCGCGGCTTCGCGGACGCCGGCGACGCGGCGCTGGAGGTTCGGGGCGTTCTGGTTGCCGGCGAGGACGGCGACAATGCCCTTGCCGCCGAGGACGCGGGCGAGTTCCTCCATGGTCTGTTTGCCGCATTCGAGGTCGTCGATGCCGTAGGTGGCGAAGCGCTTCGAGGCGGGCGCGTCGGAGTCGAAGGTGACGATCGGCACGCCGTTGTTCACCGCGGAGTCGATGGCGTCGGTGAGCTTGTTGGCGTCGGAGCAGGAAACGGCGATGCCTTCGGCGCCGGCGAGGACGAGTTGTTCGATGGCCTCGGCCTGCTTCTGGGCGTCCTCTTCGTTCGGTGTGCGCCAGTCGATCTTGATGGCGAGGCCGAGTTTTTGGCCGAGGTCGACGGCGGCGTCCTCGGCGCCGACGCGGGCGGCCTGGAAGACCGGATTGCCCTGCGATTTGGCGACGAGGCCGAGGGTGATGGTGCGCGGGGCGGCGCTCGCGACGACCGCGAGCAATGAGGCGAACAGGAACGTGGAGGGTAGTTTCATGGAAAAATCAGGAAGCTGCGCGCGCCTGCCGGCGGCGGGCGAGCCAGTGGTTGACGTTGTCGAGGACGACGGCTGCGACCACCACCACGCCGATGATGATCTGGCTGTAGTTCTGGTCGATGCTGAGGATGACGATGCCGGAGGAAATCATCTGGATGACGAGTGCGCCGAGCACGGCGCCGAGCGCGGTGCCCTTGCCGCCGGTGAGGCTGGCGCCGCCGACGACGGCGGCGGCGATGACGTTCAGCTCGTAACCCTGGCCGTCGCCCGAGGTCGCGGCGCCGTAGTAGCCGATCGAGAGCAGCGCGGCGATGCCGGCACACAGGCCCGAGAGCAGGTAGACGCCGAGTTTCACGCGCTCGACGCGGATGCCGGAGAAGCGCGCCGCGAGCTCGTTGCCGCCGACGGCATAGACGCGACGGCCGGCGGCGAGGCGGCCAAGAAATATCCAGCCAGCGACGAGCACCAGCACCATGACCGCGAGCGGCACGAAGCTCAGGCCATTGCCGACCTCGAAGCGCACGATCTCACGGAACGCCGGCGGAAATCCGCCGACGGATTGCCCACGCGTCACCACGAACGCGATGCCGCGCAAAATCGCCATCGCGCCCAGCGTGATGATGAACGGATGCACGCGCAGCGCGACGATCAGTCCGCCGTTGGCGAGTCCGCACAGCGCCGCAGTGCCGACGCACGCGAGCGAGCCGAACAGGACGCCGGCGAAGGGCGATGCGCCGGCGTGCGCGCCATCGGGACCGAATTGCTGAAACGCCAGCGCACCGAGCACGGAGGCGAGCGCGTAGATCGAGCCGACGGACAGATCGATGCCGCCGGCGATGATCACGATCGACATGCCGACCGCCATGATGGCGATGAAACTGGTGTCCTTGGCGAGCTGCGCGAGGTTTTGCGCGTTGAGGAATTTGTTGCGCTCGACGAAGGCCGGCACGCGTTCGCCGCCGGCGTTGGTGGTGAAGACGCGCTGGCGCGCACCGTCGGGACCGACCTCGAATTGCGGTGTGCGGACCGTGCCGCTGAAAAACCACAGCGCCGCGCCCAGCACGAACACGACGAGCAGCAGGCCGCTTTCGGGGATGAACAAAGCTTGGCGTAGGCGAGCAAGCATGGGGTAGGCGACCAACGGAATCCGTCTCGCGACATCTGACAACCGAAACCTGTTCCCCGCGCGAAACAGGGGGCGTCTTATAGGGCGCGCGATGCGATGAGCCGCGGGGATTTCGCGATGTCGAGCGCAGCAGAAAGCAAGAGTTGCTGAAAACGAAACCTGAGGGCGCGCGCCCGGCTTCGAAGACAGAAAAGTGGCGCTGGGGAACGAGCGGGAGCGCGGAGCCGCGTCGCGTCGGACGCTACTTCGATTTTTTCGCCACGTGCCGGTCGAGGAAGGGCAGCAGTTCGCCAAAGATCCGCCGCCATTCGCGAGGGAAATCGGGACTGTAGTCGCCGAGGAGCTGGTCCGGACCGCGAATCGTCAGGCCTTCCAGGAAAACATGCGGCGCGCTGCTCTGCGCGAGCGCGCGTTGCACGCGGTCGCCTTCGAAATAGAGGCCCGCCTTCGGGTCGCGCGGGTAGTAGTGGAACGATGGCACCTTCAGCTCGGGGAGAATCGGAACCGGATTGAGTGTTTCCATATAGCGGCGCACGCCGGTCTCGCCGCCGAGGCGTGACTTGACCTCATCCTGACTCATGCGGCCATAGACGAAGTCCATGTAGTCCACATAGTCGAAATGGGCCGGAGCCCAGAAATTCACGACGGCGGCGAAGCGTTCAGGATGCCGGTGTGTCGCTTGCACGGCCGTGAGACCGCCTTGGAGATAGCCGAGGACAGCGACGCGCGCGGGGTCGACGATTTGCCTCTGCGCGAGCCAATCGATTCCGTCGAGGAGATCGTCGACGATTTTGCCGCCAAGTTCCTGGTTGCCGGCCGCCCAGAGCTTCTCGCCGTAGCCGACGGTGCCCCGCGCGTCGATGTCCACGACGGCGTAGCCGGCACAGGCGAGCGCCTGTTCGCGCGCCGAGTATCCGAAATGGCTTCGCTCCGGGCCGTCGACGATCAGGACGGTCGGCCAAGGTCCCTTGCTGTCCGGGGGCAGATAGACGCGGCCGTGCAAGGTGAGGCCGTCGCGTGAGGCGAATTCGAAATACCGGCTTTGCGCCAGACGGGCCGGTTGCGCCTTCGGGAAAACCGCGCCGAACTTCACGAGTTTGCGGGCCTTCACGTCGAAAAGGTAGAAGTCGCCGGCGACACGATCGCTCGAACTGAAGACGATGAGCCGCGACTTATCCGGCGTGGCGCTGGCGATTTGGTTCGTCGTGTGGGGCAAGGCGGCGTCGAGGGCGTCGGCGATGGCTTGGTCGTCCGCATTCAGGAAACGGAACTTGGGTCGGTCCGTTTCGAAGGCGACGTATTGCATGCGGGTCCAATCCTCACCCCAGGCCGACAGAAACTCGGCATCGATGGAGTCGGCCGCACACAGCAGTTCCTTGGCATCGGTGGCGGGGTCCCACGCGATCAAGCGCGCCGTATCGTCCGAGGCGGAGTCGAAGCCCACGAGGCGGCGTTGATCCTCGGCAACCCACACGGGTTGGAAATCCGGAAGGCGGCGGTCGCCGAGCTCCACTCGCCGCCAACCCGCGCCTTGTGGGAGGATCATGAACCATTTCTCGTGCAGGCGTCCGAATCCCGCGACGACGTCGCCGCGCGAGGTGGTCAACCAGCGTCGCACATAACCGGAGGGCACGGGCACTTGGGTGGCGCGGCCGGTGCGGACGTTGAATTTCAGAAGATCGAGGTCCCAATTCCGATAGCGAACGAGCAGCACGTTCTCGGGATCGTCCGGCAACGGATTGGCCAGGCCCGCATAGCGGAGATCGCTGGGTTGGTCGGTCTTCCGGGTCTTGAGATTGAACGTCTCGAATCCGGTGTGCCCGTCGCGTTCGTCGAGGATGAGCAGGAGGTCGGGCGATTTCCACCAGTAGTTGCTGAAGCGGGCGTCGGTGCGCAGGAGCGGCGTGGTCTTGTTGGTGGCGAAGTCGACGAGGCTCAAAACCTCTTCCTGACCGACCAGCATCACGACGCTGTAGGAGCGTCCGTCGGGCGCGAGGCGCGGCAGGCGAAAACTCGGCGGCGCGAAGAAATAGTCGAGCGGCAGTGGAGCGGGTGAATCGGCGGCGTGGCCGGCGTGCGCGCACGCGGCCAACGCCAGGATGGCGCAGAACAGGCGTTTCATGGGGCGGTGCGCGGCTGGCCCGGCCGCGCAAATCAGGTGAAGACCTCGTCCACGCGTTCGCAGAAATGGTGGATGAGGAAAAGGTGGCATTCCTGCGCCGCGGCGCCGCTGTCGCCGGGGACGACGATCTCCGCCGTGGCCAGGCCCTTGGCTTTGCCGCCGCCGCGGCCGAGGAGCGCGATGGTGTCGAGGCCGAGCTTCTTCGCGGCTTCGAGCGCGAGGAGGATGTTCTTCGAGTTGCCGCTCGAGGTGAGCACCACGACGACGTCGCCGGGTTGCGCGAGGCCCTCGATCTGGCGCGCGAAGATCGCGTCGTAGCCGTAGTCGTTGCCGATGCAGGTCACGAGCGTGCCGTCGGCGGTGAGGGCGACGGCGGGGAGCGAGCGGCGGTTCTTGAAATAGCGTCCGACGAGCTCGGTGGTGAGGTGCTGCGCCTCGGCCGCGCTGCCGCCGTTGCCGCAGGCGATGATCTTCCGGCCCGCCTGGAGTGCGTTCAGGATCAGGTCGCCGGCGCGGTCGATTTGCGCGCGTTGCGCGGAGAGTCCCTGGAGCGCGGCGATGGTCGCTTGTTGCGAGGCGGCGAAGGAAGACATGCCGCGAAGTTTGCAGAGCGGTCGAGGTCGGCAAAGGCTAAACTTCCGCGGACGCAGGATGGAGAACGGGGGATTGAGGTCGGAGAGCCGAAACTGCGACGGAGGACGCGCCGCCGGGCCGCGGGGCGGGAGGATTGGTTTGTCTTCTGGCAACGGTCCTCTGTTTTCTGTCTTCCGTCCTCGGTTTCGCCTCGCATGCGCTTCGCCTCTGTCACGCTGCAAAACTTCCGCAACCTGCCGCTCGTCTCCGCGCGGCTGGTGGGGCGGCACACGTTCCTCGTCGGCGCGAACGGGCAGGGGAAAACGAACTTCCTCGAGGCGCTCGGCTACGTGACGGCGCTGCGGTCGTTCCGCGGCGCGGAGCCGCGCGCGCTCGTCGCGCTGGAGCAGAAGCAGGCAGGGCTCGGCTTCACGATCGAGCACGAGCAGTTCGGCGAGTCGAAGCTGGCGATCACTTTCGGCGCTGACGGACGCACGGTGGAGTGGGAGCAGGGCAAAGTGACGCGCCTCGCCGACTTCATCGGCAAGTTCCCGAGCGTCGTCTTCTCGTCGCAGGACAACCAGTTGTTGCGCGGCTCGCCGTCGCTGCGGCGGCGCTGGCTCGACCTCACGCTGGCGGCGATGGATGGCGCCTATCTCGCGGCGTTGCAGGGTTACACGCGCGCCGTGGCGGAGCGCAACATCCTGCTGAAACACGGCGGACGCGACGCAGCGCAGCTGACGGCGTTCGAGCACGAGGCGGCGAAGCATGCGGTGCAGCTCGTGACGGCGCGGGCGCGCGGGGTCGAGGAGTTGAGCGAGTTGTTCCGCGTGGCCCACGCGCGACTGGTGCCCGAAGGCGAACAGGCGGGACTGATCTACGCGCCTGACACCGCGGCGACGACGGCGGAGGAATTCGCGGCGCAGCTCGCGAAGGCGCGTCCGCGCGACACGCTGTTGAAGTCCACCGAACGCGGGCCGCACCGCGACGACTTGGATTTCCTGTTGCAAGGGCGTCCGGCGAAGAATTTCGCCTCGGAGGGCCAGCAGCGCTGCCTCGTGATCGCGCTGCGACTGGCGCAAGCGGCGTATTTCAAGCGGCACAGCGCGATCGAGCCGGTGCTGCTGTGCGACGATGTGCTGGGCGAACTCGATCCGGAGCGCCGGCGGAAGTTCTGGGCGTCGCTCGACGGCCAGCCACAGGTGGTGGCGACCGGCACGGCGTTGCCGGAGGCGGAGACGGGCACGTGGCAGGTGCTGCGCGTCGCGGGCGGACGCATCGAGGAAGGCGGCGCGGCGTGAGTTTCGCGGCGTGGCAATGGCTGCTGCTCGCCGCAGGCGCGTTCACGGCGGGATTTTCCAAGACGGGGATTCCCGGGCTCGGGATCATGTTCGTGGCGATCTTCTCGAACTTGATGCCGGCGCGGCAGGCGACGGGCGTGGTGCTGCCGTTGCTGCTCGTCGGCGACGTGTTCGCGGTCGTGAGCTACCGCGCGCACGCGCAGTGGAAACATTTATGGCGGTTGCTCGCGCCGACGGTCGTGGGTGTCGTGTTCGGCTGGGCGGCGCTGCGCTGGGCGAACGATGCGCAGACGACGCGGCTCGTGGGGACGTTGCTCGCGATCATGCTGGTGGTGCACCTGCTGCGGAAGGCGCGGCCGGAGAGCGCGGAGGCCGCGAGCCACGCGCCGCTCTGGCTGGGCGTGCTGGCGGGCGTGTTCGCGGGATTCGCGACGCAGGTGGCGAACGCCGCGGGGCCGGTGATGATGCTCTACCTGCTCGCGATGCGGTTGCCGAAACTGGAATTTCTCGGCACGAGCGCGGTGTTTTTCCTGGCGGTGAATCTCTTCAAGGTGCCGTTCATGGCGCAGCTCGGTTTGATCAATCGACAAAGCCTCGCGCTGAACCTCTGGCTCGTGCCCGCCGTGATCGCGGGGGCGCTCATCGGGCGCGTTGTGGCCGGCAAGGTGAACCAGCGCGCGTTCGAGGCGGCGGCGCTGGGCCTCACGGCGCTGGCGACGGCGAAGCTGTTGTTCTTTTGAGTTGGAGTGCGGCGGCGCCCGCGCCACATCTCTGAAGCGATGGCCCGGACGAATGTGCGACAACTCTGGAAGGCGAAGCTCGAGGGCACGCTCGCGCCCAAGGAATGGCCGACGGTGCCGACGTTGTCGCGCGCGCCGTTCGCCGGCCGCGTGCTCGGCATCGATCCGTCGCTGCGCGGCACGGGCCTGGCGTTGATCGAGTTCGCGCCGGGACGGCAGCCGGTGCTGTTGCGGTGCGAGACGGTGCGCGTGCCGGCGAAGCACCCGATGGCGTTCTGTCTCGGCGAAATTCACCGGGCGGTGACGCGGTTCCTCGGGGATTTCGTGCCGCGGCATGTCGCGCTCGAGCAGACGATCTACGTGCAGAATTTCCAGACGGCGCAGATCCTCGGCGCGGCGCGCGGGGCGGCGATCGCGGCGGCGGCGCTGCGCGAGATCGAGACCTTCGAGTATCCGCCGCTGCGCGTGAAGCAGGCGGTGGTCGGCGCGGGGCGCGCCAGCAAGGAGCAGATGGCGCGCACGGTGATGTCGCTGCTCGGGCACGGCCGGCCGCTGGCGTTCGACGAGGCCGACGCGGCGGGCGTGGCGTTGTGCCACGCGTTCACCTGGCGCGAGTGACGCCGCCGGCGCGCGGGTGGCGGTGCCCTTCGTCTGCAACAGGTTCGGAGCGGATTATGGCGATCAGTGTCGCAGGAAAATGATCGGTCTTTCCCCGGATAATCGGCCGGTGCGGATTTGCTTATAACTAAGCATTGTCTCACGGTCGGCTTGTGTGGCGGAGGATGGAGGCTCGCAATCGCCGGACTCGATCCACGTGTGCATGAGCACTCCCGTTTTCAGTTTTCGTCCCCGGCTGTTCGACGCGCTGAAAGGCTACTCGCCCGAGCGGTTGCGCGGCGACTTCATGGCGGGGTTGAACGTCATGGTGATGGCGTTTCCGCTCTCGATCGCGTTCGCGATCGCCTCGGGTGTGAAGCCCGAGCAGGGCCTGTTCACGGCGATCATCGGCGGCGCGATCATCGCGGCGCTCGGCGGCTCGCGCGTGCAAATCGGCGGACCGACCGGTGCGTTCGTGGTCATCACCTACGGCGTCGTGGCGCAATACGGCGTCGACGGTCTGGTCCTGTGCACGATGATCGCCGGCGTGATGCTCTGCGTCATGGGCTTCGCCCGGCTTGGCTCGGTGATCCGCTTCATCCCGTATCCGGTCTCGCGTGCGTTCACCAAGGGCATCGCGATCCTCATCCTCAGTTCCCAGATCAAGAATTTCCTCGGTCTGCAGGTCGACAAGCTCCCGGTCGACTTCGCGGGCAAGATGCAGGTGCTCGGCGAGCACCTCGACGCGATCCACTGGCCGACGGTCGGTTTCGCCGTCGTGTCTCTGCTCGTCATCGCCTCGTGGCCCTCGCGGCTCGGGCGCTATGTGCCCGGCTCCATGGTCGGCCTGCTCGTGGCGACGGTCGTCGTGGCGGCGTTCGGGCTCGCTGAAAAATGGCATCTCGCGACCATCGGCTCGCAATTCGGCGGCTTCGGCGCGACCTGGCCGACCTTTCACCTTCCGCACGCGGAGGTGAGCACGCTGCGCGCGTTGGTGCAGCCGGCGTTCACGATCGCGCTGCTGGTCTCGATGCAGGCGCTGCTCTGCGCGGTCGTCACCGATGGCATGCTGGACGACCGGCACGACTCGAACCAGGAGCTGATCGGGCAGGGGGTGGCGAACTTCGTCGGTCCGCTCTTCGGCGCGATCCCGGTCACGGGTGCCGTCGCGCGCTCGATCGGCAACGTCCGCGCCGGCGCGCGCACCCCGGTCGCGGGGCTCGTGCACTCGGGGCTGCTCGCGCTCGTGCTGGTGGCGGCGGCGCCGCTGGCGGTGCACATCCCGCTCGCCACCCTCAGTGCGATCCTCGTCGTCGCGGCGTTCCGCATGGTCGCGTGGAAACAGCTGCTGCGGCTCGGGCGCTGGCCGCTGAGCGACGCCCTGGTGTTCATCACGACGTTCGCGCTCACGATTTTCGCCGACCTGACCGTCGCCGTCGAGGTGGGCGTCGTGCTCGCCGCGCTGCTGATGGTGAAGCGCATTTCCGAGACGTCGCAGATCACCGCGGTCGATGAGAGCTCCGACACCGAGGGCTCGCATCACTCGCTCGTCGGCAAGGAAATCCCCGAGGGCGTGCTGGTCTTCCGCGTGTTCGGCGCGTTCTTCTTCGGCGTCGTGGACAAGCTCGACGATGAGCTGAAGCGCGCGAAGCACGAGCCGGACGTCCTGATCCTGCGCATCCGCAAGGTCCTCGCCATGGACGCGACCGGCCTGCAGGCGCTCGAGGACTTGCATGCGAAGCTCCGGGCGAAGGGGAAGCATCTCGTCCTGAGCGCGCCGCACACGCAGCCGCTCTTCGTGATGGAGAAAGCCGGCTTCCTCGACCGACTCGGCCGCGAGAACGTCTGCCCGCACATCGACGCCGCGCTCGCGCGGGCGCGCGAAATCCTCGGCCTGCCGCCGCCGGCGAGTCCGCCGGATTCGGCCGAAGCGTTGCGCGCGGAAAAAGAACAGCTCGCTTCCGCACGGCAGGAGATCGCCCAGGCGCTGGAACGCGCGAACCGCATCCTCGGCAGCACGCCGAAGTCACAGGCCTGAGGCCCGCGCCGGCGGGAAGCCGGCGCTACTGACGGCGGCAGGAATTTTTCAAACCGCGCCCGGTCCGCGTTGAAGCTGGCCAGCCCGGGCGGTTTCGCGCAGCGTCACGGCCATGAGCTCAGGTGCGGTGCTCGGCGCGGCGGTCGTCGGCCTCATGGCCGGACTGATGGTCGGGAATTGGCTGCCGCGCACCTGGCTCGCGCTGACGCTCGGCGGTTGCGCGCTCGCGCTGGCGGCGGCGGTCGGCGTCCTCGGCGGTTTCGCACCGGCGTGGACGTGGCGCAGCGAGTTCCTCGTCGCGGGCGACGTGCTGTGCCTGCGCTTCGACGCGGTGAGCGCGTTGTTTCTTGCGCTGGTGGCGGTGGTCGGCGGTGCCGGTGCGGCCTACGCGCACGGCTACTGGCCGCAGTGCGCGCATCCGCTCTCGGCGCGACGCGGACGAGTATGGTGGAGCCTGCTGCTCGTGAGTCTCGTTGCCGTGCTCGTGTCGGCCCACGGGCTGCAGTTTCTCATCGGTTGGGAACTGTTCACGCTCGCGGCGTTTTTCCTCGTGACGCTCGATCGGCGGCGGGCGGAGGTGCGCGCGGCGGGCTGGCTTTATCTCGGTGCGTCGCACGCGGCGGTGCTGGCGCTGTTCGCGTTCTTCGCGCTCCTCGCGGCGCGCACGGGGAGCTGGGAACTCGGGCCGCGGCTTGCCGCGGGCCGGCCGCCCGCGGAACTCGCGCCGCTGTTCTGGCTCGCGTTGTTCGGCTTCGGACTGAAGGCCGGCCTGTTTCCGCTGCACATCTGGCTGCCCTCGGCGCACGCGAATGCGCCGAGCCACGTTTCGGCGGTGCTCTCGGGCGTGACCATCAAGCTCGGCATCTACGGACTCGTGCGCTTCAGCGGCTGGCTGCCGGTGCCGGCGAGCGCGGGCTGGGTCGTGGCGGTGCTCGGCGTGGCGAGCGCGGTGCTCGGCGTGGCCTTCGCGCTCGGGCAACACGACCTGAAACGCCTGCTCGCCTATCACAGCGTCGAGAACATCGGCATCATCCTCATCGGGCTGGGCTTTGCGCTCGTGGCGGCGCAGCAGGGCAACACCGCGTGGGGCCGGCTGGCGCTGGCGGGCGGGTTGCTGCACGTGTGGAACCACGGACTGTTCAAATCGCTGCTGTTTTTCGGCGCCGGCTCGGTGTTGCATGCGACGGGGACGCGGGAGATGAGCCGGCTCGGCGGACTGTGGAGGGCGATGCCATGGACGGCGGGGCTGTTTGCCCTCGGCGCGGCGGCGATTTCGGGCCTGCCGCCCCTGAACGGCTTCGTGAGCGAGTGGCTCGTTTATCTCGGGCTGTTTGACGCCGTCGGCACGCGCGACAACACCGCGCTCGCCTCGATCCCGGCGGTCGTGCTGCTGGCGATGACCGGCGCGCTGGCGCTCGCGTGCTTCATCAAGGTGTGCGGAGTCGTATTTCTCGGTGCGCCGCGTTCCGCGGCGGCGGAGCGCGCGCACGAATGTGGGCCGTGGATGCGCGGCCCGATGCTGTTGCTCGCGGCGGCCTGTGTCGCGATCGGCGTGGCGCCGGTGTTGTTCTGGCCGGCGGTGGCCCGCGCGGCGGGGGAGTGGAACCCCGCCTGGAACGATCTCGCGCCGCCGCCGTCGCTCGCGCTCGTCGGCGCCTGTCACGCCGGGCTCGTGGTCGCGGCGCTCGCCGTGGTGTGGATGCTGCGGCGGCAGGTGGGGCGGAACGGCGCGCGGCGGGCGGTGACGTGGGATTGCGGCTACGCGGCGCCGACGGCGCGCATGCAATACACCGCGGGCTCTTTCGCGGGGATCGTCGTCGAGTGGTTCGAGTGGATTCTCCGGCCGGTGCGGCACGGAGCGCGCCCCGAGGTCGTGCTGCCGCGCGCGGCGGAGTGCTCCGAGCACACGCCCGAAACGGTGCTCGAACACGTGGTCGAGCCGGCGGGCGGCGTGGTGATGCGCGTGTCGGCGTCGGCGCGTCGGCTCCAGCACGGCCGGTTGCAGGCGTATCTACTCTATCTCCTGATCGGCGTCGCGGCGCTCGCGGCGCTGGTCGTGAGTGGAGGTGGGCAATGAATGCGGAGCGAACCGGCGGGCTCGGCGTAAGATCGGGCGTGCGCTCGGCGCGTTTCGCCGCCATACGTTTTTCCCAGCCATGTATCTAAACCTCGTCCAGATTGCCGAATCGTTCGGGGTGGCGGAAAAGGTGGTGGAGGACTGGGTCCGCGCCGAGGGGTTGCCCCACACCGAGGACCGGGGGCGTCTGCTTTTCGATCGCGCGCAGGTCGCCGCGTGGGCCGCGTCGCGCGGGCTGGCGGCGCAGGCGGGTTTCCTCGCCCCGATGCATCCGACCGTCGCGGGCGGCTGGAAGCTCGAAACGTTGCTGCGCGCCGGCGGCATCTGGCGCGACGTGGCCGCCGCCGGAGTCCCGGACGTGATCGATCGCGTCGTGGCTGCACTGCCCGGGGCGACGCCGCCGGTGCGGCAGATGCTCGCGCAACGCCTGCGGGCGAAGGGCGGCCTGACGATCGCCCCGACCGGTCATGGCTATGCCGTGCCGCATCCGACCACGCGCATCGCGCTCGGGCGCGACTCGGGCATCGTGGCGCTCCTGCTGCTGCGCGATCCGCTGGTGTTCGACGAACCGAAGGCGGACGACGTGCCGGTGACGCGGCTGGTGTTTTTCATCGCGCCGTCGGCGCGGGCGCATCTCGACCTGCTGGCGCGGTTGAGCCGGCTGATCTCGCGCGGCCCGCTGCGCGGGCTGATCGAACGCGGCGCGAGCAACGAGGAGATCCTCGCCGCCACGGCCGACGCGGTGCCCGCGGGCACAGAGGGGGGCGCATGACGGCGGGAATGCTGCTGCCCGTCGCCCTGCTGGGCCTCGCGACGGGCGTTCTCACCGGCCCGCGCTGGCCGCGTCTGTGGGTGGGCCTGATGCTCGCGGGCTCGGCGGCGGCGGCGCTGGCGGCGGCGACGGTGCTTGCGGGCGGGGCCGACTGGGAGTGGCGCAGTGCCTTCCCGCTGGCGGGTGAGCCGGTGCATCTGCGCCTCGACGGGCTGAGCGCGTTCTTCCTGGTGCTGCTGGCGGTGATCGGCGGCGCGGGCGCGGCCTACGCGCACGGCTACTGGAGCGGCGAGGAACAGCGCACGATCGGCGCGCGCGGCCGGCTGTGGTGGAGCGGGCTCGTGCTCAGCCTGGCGCTCGTGCTCGTGCTGTCGAACGGGCTGCATTTTCTGATCGCCTGGGAGCTGTTCGCGGTGTGCGCGTTTTTCCTCATCCTGCTCGACAAGCAGCGGCCCGAGGTGCGCGCGGCTGGCTGGCTTTACCTCGCGTCGTCGCATGCCGCGACGCTGGCGCTGTTCGCCTTTTTCGCGCTGCTCGCCTCGCGCACCGGGAGCTGGGAACTCGGGCCGATGCGGACGGGAGGCGCGCGGGACGCGGAGCTCGCGCCGCTGCTCTGGTTGGCGCTGTTCGGCTTCGGGCTGAAAGCGGGTTTGTTTCCGCTGCATGTCTGGCTGCCGTCGGCGCATGCGAGCGCGCCGAGCCATGTGTCGGCGATGCTCTCGGGCGTGGCGTTGAAGATCGGCGTCTACGGTCTCATGCGCTTCAGCGGCTGGCTGCCGGTGCCGACGGGCCTGGGTTGGACGCTCGCCGGGCTGGGGGCGGTGAGCGCACTGCTCGGGGTGGCGTTCTCCCTCGCGCAAAACGACTCCAAGCGCCTGCTCGCCTACTGCTCGGTTGAGAACGTCGGCATCATCGCGGTCGGCCTCGGCTTCGCGCTCGTCGCGGCCGGGCAGGGCGATGCGCCGTGGGGCCGGCTCGTGCTCGCGGGCGCGCTGCTGCACGTGTGGAACCACGGGTTGTTCAAGTCGCTGCTGTTTTTCGGCGCGGGCTCGGTGCTGCACGCGACGGGGACGCGGGAGATGAGCCGGCTCGGCGGGCTGTGGCGGCCGATGCCGTGGACGGCGGGACTGTTCGCCCTCGGTGCGGCCGCGATCTCGGGCCTGCCGCCGCTGAACGGCTTCGTGAGCGAATGGCTCGTTTATCTGGGTTTGTTCGAGTCGGCGACGGGGCGCGGCGCCGCGGCGGGCGCGGCCGTGCCCGCGATCATCTTTCTCGCGGTATCGGGCGCGCTGGCGCTGGCGACGTTCGTCAAGGCCGGCGCGATGATCTTCTCGGGCGCGCCGCGCTCTCCGGCGGCGGAGCACGCGCACGAGAGCGGGCCGTGGATGCTCGGATCGATGGTCGTGCTCGCGGCGGGTTGCGTGATCGTGGCGCTCGCGCCGGGCGCGTTGTTCCCGGCGGTGGCGCGGGCGGCGGGCGCGTGGAATCCCGCGTGGGGTGCGCCGGCGGCACCGGTGCCCCTTTTCACGCTCGGCGCGGTCAACGCGGCGCTCGCTGCGCTGTTCGTCGTCGCGGCGGCGTGGCTGTGGCGCCGAGCGCTCGGCAACGGGTTGCGGCGCGGCCTGACGTGGGATTGCGGCTACGCCGCGCCGACGGCGCGCATGCAATACACGAGCGGCTCGTTCGCGGGGATCGCGGCGGGCTGGTTCTTCTGGGTCTTGCGAATGGAGCGAAAAAGTTTGAAGCCACGCGGGACGTTTCCCGGCGCGGCGCGGCGCGTCGAGCGCGTGCCGGAAACCGTGCTCGAGCACGTGATCGGACCGGCAAGCGAGGCGATCCTGCGCGTATCGACGGCGGTGCGGCGGTTACAGCACGGACATCTGCAATCCTACATTCTCTATCTGCTCGGCGGCGTGGTCGCGCTGGGCCTGCTGGTGCTGGTCGGAGGTGCGCGATGATGCTGATCCTGGAAATTTTCCTGCGTTTGGCGGGCTGGCTCGTGCTCGCCCCGCTGCTGCCCGGCATCATCAACAAGGTGAAGGCGTGGGTCGCGGGCCGGCGCGGGCCGCCGGTGCTGCAGCTCTACTACGACCTCGCGCGCCTGTGGCGCAAAGGGGTCGTGCTGAGCACGCTGGCTTCGCCCGGCTTCGTGGCGGGACCGGCGGTCGGCTGGGTGGCGATTCTGGGTGCGGCGATGCTGCTGCCGCTCGGACCGGCCGGCGGCGCCCTGAGCTTCCGCGGCGACGTCCTGCTGCTGGTCTACCTGCTCGCGGTCGCGCGCTTCTGCACGGCGTGGGCGGCGCTGGAAACGGGCTCGGCGTTCGAGGGCATGGGCGCGGCGCGCGAGGTGAGTTACGCCGTGCTCGCGGAGGCGGCGGTGATGACCGCGGTGCTCTCGCTCAGCGTGCTCACGGGCAGCGTGACGCTCACGACGATGCTTGCGCCGGCGGCGGGTGCGGGCGCGGCGCTGCTGGCGGCGGGCTTGTTCATCGTGCTGCTGGCGGAAAACTGCCGCGTGCCGTTCGACGATCCGAACACGCACCTCGAACTGACGATGGTGCACGAGGTGATGGTGCTCGACCACAGCGGTCCGCCGCTGGCGGCCATCCTTCATGGCGCGTCGATGAAGCTCCTGCTCTTCGCCTTGCTGCTCTGCGAGGCGGTGTTGCCGCTCGGGCGGCTGGCGCCGGCGGCGGCGGCGGGCGCGCTCGCCGCGGGCGTGCTGGTCGTGACGGTCGGCGTGGGGCTCGCCGAGTCGTTCATGGCGCGGCTGGCGTTCAAGCGGGTGCCGCTGCTGCTCACGACGGCGTTTTTGCTCTGCCTGTTCGCGCTGCTCGCGGCGTGGAAGGGAGGCGCGGTTTGAACAACGGCGCGCTCAACCTCCTCGTCGGCGTCGCGATGGGCCTGAACCTCCTCGCGCTCGGCAGCGGCCGGTTGCATGCCGTGATCCGCGCGATGGCCGTGCAAGGCGTCGTGCTCGGCGTGATGCCGCTGCTCATGGAGCATTTCAACTGGCTCGTGACGCTCGTGGCGCTCGCAACGATTTCCGTGAAGGGCTTCGTGATTCCGAATTTGCTGACGCGCGCGTTGCGGACGGCCAACATCGACCGTGAGCGCGAGCCGTTCATCGGCTTCGTGCCCTCGCTGCTGCTGGGCGCGGGCGGCACGATCGCGGCGGTGGCGCTCGCACGCGCGCTGCCGCTGCTGCCGGAACACGCGGGCACGCTGCTCGTGCCCGGATCGCTCGCGTCGGTGCTGACGGGCTTCGTGCTGCTGATCGGGCGGGCGAAGGCGATCTCGCAGGTCTGCGGCTACCTGATCCTCGAGAACGGCATCTACCTTTTCGGCCTGCTCCTGATCCACTCCACGCCGCTGCTGGTCGAGGCGGGCATCCTGCTCGACCTGACAGTCGGCGTGTTCGTGATCGGCATCATCGTGGATCGCATCCAGCGCGCGTTCGACTCGCTCGACACGCGCAAGCTCACCGTGCTGCGGGAATGAAAGCGCTGCTCCTCATCCTTGTGCCCTTCGCCGGAGCGCTCGCCGCCGCCGTGTGGCCAAGTGACCGCACGCGGCCGTGGCTGCTGCCCGTCGTCGGCGTCGCCCACGCGGCGCTGTCGCTCTGGCTGCTGGTCGCGCCACCGCCGATGGCGGACGGAGCGTGGCTGGCGTTCGACCCGCTCGCGCGGGCGCTGCTCCCGATGGTGTCGCTGCTGTTCCTGCTCTGCGCGTTCTACGGCGTATCCTACCTGCGCGTGCGCGCGGAGCGGCCGAACCGGACGTTCGTGGCGTTGATGCTGGCGATGCTCGGCCTGATGAGCGCGGCGCACCAGGCGCGGCATCTCGGCGTGCTCTGGATCGCGACCGAAGGACTCACGCTCGCGGCCGTGCCGCTGCTGCACTTCAACGCCACGCCGCGCGCCTTCGAGGCGACGTGGAAATACCTGCTGGTCGGCGGCACCGGCATCGCGCTCTCGCTGCTCGGATCGTTCTGCCTCGGCTACGCATCGCTGCACACGGGCGGCGGCGGCGACCTGACTTTCTCCGCGCTGACGGCGCAAGGTGCGGGGCTCTCGCGGCCCTGGGTGCTGGCGGCGTGGGTGCTACTGCTCGCCGGCTACGGCACGAAGATGGGCCTCGCGCCGATGCACACGTGGAAGCCCGACGCCTACGGCGAGGCGTCCGGCATCGTCGGTGCCATGCTGGCGGGCGGCGTCACGACGGTGGCGTTCACGGCGATCCTGCGCGTGCGCGCCGTCGTGGCGGCGGCGGGCGCGGGGGCGGTGGCGGACCGCACGCTGCTCGCGATCGGGCTCTTCTCGCTGATCGTGGCGGCGCTCTTCCTCCTCGGGACGCGCGATTTCAAGCGCATGCTCGCCTACTCGAGCGTGGAGCACATGGGCATCCTCGCGGTCGCGGCCGGGCTCGGGCGCGTGGGCGTGTGGGCGGCGGTGTTTCACGTCTGGAACAACGGCCTGACCAAGGGCGCGCTCTTCCTCAGCGCCGGCAACATCCGGCGGGCGGCCGGCGCGAGCACGATGGACGAGGTGCGCGGCATGGCGGCGCTGACCCCGCAGTCCGCCGCGATCTTCGTTGCCGGCCTCTTCGCGGTCACGGCGTGCCCGCCGTTCGGGCCGTTCTTCAGCGAACTGCTGATCGTGCGCACCGCGTTCGCCGCCGATCGCGTCGGCGTGGCGGCGGTTTTCCTCGCGGGCCTGCTTTTCGCCTTCTTCGGACTGACGCGGGTCGTGTTCGGCATCGTCGACGGCCGGCCGCGGGTGGCGGCGCGGGCGGGCAGCCGTCGTTTCCGCGAGACCGCCGGGCTGATCCTGCCGCCGCTGCTGCTGCTCGGCTGCTCGCTGTGGCTCGGCCTCGCGACGCCGGACGTGCTGCGCGAGTCGTGGGACGCGGCGGTCGCACTGCTTTTCCCTTCGCCATGAGCTCGCAAACGCCATTCACCCTGCTGGCCAACGCCGCGGCGCTCTCGTGGACGGCGGTGCCGGAGTGGCCGGTCGGGGAATTCGTGCGCCTGACCGCCGGCGAACTCGCGCGCGGCGCGCGGCTCGTGGCCTGGTTCGGCGTGCCGGAGGACGCGGGCACGCGGCTGGTGGCGGTGCTGGCGTTCGATGCGGACAACATCCTCGCGGTGGGCCGCAGCACGGCGGTCGCGGGCGGTTATCCGGCGCTGACGCCGCTGCACGCGCAGGCGCACCTGTTCGAACGCGAGGTGTGGGAGCAGCACGGCCTCGTCCCGGAGGGACACCCCTGGCTCAAGCCAGTGCGGCGCACGGCGGGCGATGCGCCGGCGAACGGCGAGTTTTTCCGCGTGGGCGGCAGCGAGGTTCACGAGGTCGCCGTCGGTCCGGTGCATGCGGGCGTGATCGAACCGGGGCATTTCCGTTTCCAGTGCGCCGGCGAGGAGGTCATCCATCTCGAGATCGCGCTCGGCTACCAGCACCGCGGCGTCGAGGCCACCCTGCCGGGCGGGCCGCATCGCGCGACGGTGCACCAGCTCGAAGCGGTCGCGGGCGACACGACGATCGGCCATGCGACGGCTTATGCGACGCTGCTCGAGGCGCTGGGCGGCACGGAGGCACCGCTGCGCGCGCAATGGCTGCGCGCCCTCGCGCTCGAGCTCGAGCGCCTGGCCAACCACACCGGCGACCTCGGCGCGCTGGCCAACGACGTGGCGTTCCTGCCCACGGCCTCGGCGTGCGGAAAGATCCGCGGCGACTTCCTCAACCTCACCGCGCTGCTGTGCGGCAATCGCTTCGGCCGGCGCCTCGTGCGGTCGGGCGGCTGCGCGTTCGATCTCGAGGCGGCGCGCCTCGAGAAGATGCGCACGCTGCTCACGGCGGCGCTGGCGGAGGTCGAGCAGGCGGCGACGTGGCTCTGGGACGCCTCGTCGGCGCGCGCGCGTTTCGAGAACGTCGGCGGGGTCTCGACGGTGCAGGCGACCGAAGTCGGCCTCGTGGGCCTCGCGGCGCGCGCGTGCGGCATCGTGCGCGACGTGCGCTTCGATCATCCGGCCGGCTGGCACCGCTTCGCGCAGATTCCGGTCGCGGTCTGGCCGGGCGGCGACGTGCTGGCGCGTGCGCGCGTGCGCTGGCTGGAGATCCAGCGGTCGGGGCAATATCTCCTCGAGCAGCTTGCGATCCCGCCGGAGGGCGAACCGCATGGCGAGGTCGCGCCGCCCGCCGCAGACACGCTGGCGGTGGCGCTCGTCGAAGGCTGGCGCGGCGAGGTCTGCCACGTCGCGCTGACGGACGCCGCAGGGCGGTTCCGCCGCTACAAGATCGTCGATCCGTCGTTCCACAACTGGACCGGTCTCGCGCTCGCGCTGCGCGGGCAGGCGATCTCGGATTTTCCGATCTGCAACAAGAGCTTCAACCTGTCGTATTGCGGCTTCGACCTCTGACGCCATGCCCGCCTTCAACATCTTCACTCATCGCCTGAAGCGCGGTTGCGAAACGATGGCGTATCCGGACGGCCCGGCGCCGGCGCTGCCGGATCGGCATGGCGGGGCGCTGCGCGTTGATGCGGCGAAATGCATGGACGGCTGCGCGGAATGCGCCGCGGTGTGCCCGACGGACGCGATCTCACGCGCGGCCGGCCAGCCGATGGCGCTCGACCTCGGCCGCTGCATCTTCTGCGCGGCGTGCGTGACGGCGTGTGCTCCGGCCGCGATTGTGCCCACGAACGATCACCGCCTGGCGGCGCGGCGGCGCGAGGATCTCGTGCTCGGGGCGCCCGGCGCGGAGCAGGTGCGGCTCGCCGCGGCGCTCGACGAGAAACTGCGGAAACTCTTCGGCCGCTCGCTGCGGTTGCGGCAGGTGAGTGCGGGCGGCTGCAACGCCTGCGAGGCCGACACGAACGTGCTCAACACCATCGGCTGGGATCTCGGGCGGTTCGGCATCCAGTTCGTCGCCTCGCCGCGCCATGCGGACGGGTTGCTCATCACCGGTCCCGTTTCGCGCGGCATGGAGCTGGCGCTGCGCAAGACCTGGGAGGCGGTGCCCGAGCCGAAGCTCGTCATCGCCGTCGGCGCCTGCGCGATTTCCGGCGGGCCCTTTATCGGCAATCCCGAGCACCTGCACGGAGCGGAGTCGGTCGTGCCGGTCGACCTCTACATCCCCGGCTGTCCGCCGCACCCGCTCACGATCTTGGACGGGATGTTGCGCCTGCTGGGGCGACTGGACGAGAAGCGCACCTGAGATGGGGCGCGACGGGGCGGGAGCAGACGTGCGGTGTTCGGTCGCAACCTGGTCGCTCCGCGCGTCGTTTCCGGAACCGCGCTTCCTCGGCGCGGCAGAAGCACTCACGATCCCAGCACCTGCTTGAGGATGCGGCTGAGGTCGCCGACGCGGTAGGGTTTCGTCAGGTAGCCGCAGAAGCCGAGGTCGAGGAACTGGCGCTTCATCTCGTCGTTGTCGTAGCCGCTGGCGACGATGGCGCGGACCTTCGGGTCGAGTTCGAGGAGCTTGCGGAAACACTCTTCGCCGCCCATGCCGCCGATGACCGTGAGGTCCATGATGACGACGTCGTGCGGACGGTTGATGTTGAGGTAGCTGCGGTAGAGCTTGATCGCCTCCTCGCCGTTTTTCGCGAGGTCGACGCCGTAACCCATGCCTTTGAGCATGCCCTCGGTGAGAAGGCTGATCTCGGGGTCGTCGTCCATGAAGAGGACGCGATTGGTGCGTGTAGCGCGGTTGAGCGACGGGCGCGTGCGGGTCTCGACGACTTCCTCCTGCTCGGCGCGCGGGAGGAAAACGGTGAACGCCGTGCCGACGCCGAGCTCGGTGTCGACGGTGAGCTGGCCGCCGTGGTGCTTGACGATCTTCACGACGGTGGAGAGGCCGATGCCGGTGCCGGTCTTCTTGGTGGTGAAGAACGGATCGAAGATCTTCTCGAGGTGCTCGGGCTTGATGCCGCTGCCGTTGTCGCGGACCTCGATGGCGACGTATTGGCCGGCGGGGAGCGGCGGGACCTGGTTCAGTGCGAGGGTGACGTTGCCGGCGGTGACCCAGATGTTGCCCTTGCCGTTGGGCATGGCCTGGATCGCGTTGACGATGAGGTTTTGGAAAACCTGGAGGAGTTGCGCGCGGTCGACCTGGATGGTGGCGAGGTCGGCGGGGGCGTTGATCTCGACGGCGACGGTCGAGCCGGAGGCGGCGATGCGCTTGGAGTCGGCGAGGAGATCGGCGGTCTTGATGGTTTGGCGGGTGCCGGTGCCGCCGCGCGCGAACGTGAGCAACTGGCGGCTGAGGCCCTTCGCGGTCTCGCAGGTCTTCAGGCTCGTCTCGAGGCCGGAGTAGTTCTGCTGATCATGCGCGAGCGACAGGCCGCCCATGATGGTCGTGAGGAGATTGTTGTAGTCGTGTGCGATGCCGCTGGCGAGCTGGCCGAGCGCTTCGAAGCGGTTGGCTTTCACGAGCTCCTCGGGCGTGAGGCTCATTTCGTCGGGGTTGCGGAAGACCACGAGCGCGCCGGCGGATTGGCCGCCGGCATCGGTGACGGCGCGGCAGCTGAAGACGACGGGGGCGGGGTGGGCGTGCTCGCCGCGCGAGAGCGCGAACTCGCCGTTGAGCCCGGTCGACTCGCCGGTGGTGAGCGCCTTTTCGAGCGGGCTTTCGACGGGAGCGCCGGTGAAGCGGTGCACGAGGCGGAAAACTTCGCTGCCGGGCTGGCCGACGAGCTGTTCGGCCGTGCGGGCGAGGAGGCGCTCGGCGACGGCGTTGGCAAAGACGATGCGGTCGCGCGCGTCGACGAGCAGCACGCCTTCGCGCAGCTCGGCGAGCAGCGCGGAGAAGTGTTCGGGTGAAACGCCCGGACTGGCGGCGGTGCCGACGCCCTCGGGCATCGGGGCGATGAAGCCGAGCACGCGCTGGAGTTCGCGCTTGCGCGAGATGACGCGGACGATGCCGGCGTAGGCCCAGAGATCGGTGCCGTTGCGGTGGCGCAGGCGGAGCGCGTCGAAGTAGACGGGGGCGCCGGGTTGCTTGGCGGTGAAAAATGCGGCGAGTCCGCCGGCGCTGTCGTCGGGTGGGAGGGCGCGGAGGAACGACTCGGGTTCGTCCGGCAACTCGTCGTCCTTGAAGCCGAGCGTCGCTTTCAGGGCCGGCGAGAGCCAGCTGGCGCCGCCGGTGAAATCGAGTTCGAAGAGGGCGATGCGACCGCGGTCGGAGAGGCCGGCGAGGCGTTCCTCGGCGCGGAGCGAGGCTTCCTCGGTTTCTTTGCGGTCGGTGATGTCGAGCTGGGCGCCGACGACGCGTTGGAGCGAACCGTTGGGCGCGAAGACTTGTGCGCCGACCGCCTGCAGCCAGACGAAGTGGCCGCGGGCGTGTTTCATGCGATACTCGACGGAGAAGGGGCGCGAACCGGTGGCGGAGGCGCGGCCGGAGAGTTTGTCGGGCGCGGCGGCGGAGTCGTCGGGATGGATGAGCGCGAGCCAGGATTCGTAGGTGTTGGGCAGGCTCGTGTCGGTGTAGCCGAGCATGCGCTTCCAGGCGGGCGCGAGGTAGGTCTCGTTCTTGACGAAATTGAGATCGAAGAATCCGAGCGCGCTGCGCTCGGCGAGCACGGCGAGGAAATTCTCGCCGCCCGGTGCGGCATGGCTCGAGCCGGCGGCGCCGGACGGAGCGGTTGCGAGCGCCGCGGGCGACGGCGCGGGGCGCGTCACGGTCGCGAAGTAACGCACGGGATCGGCGCTGGCTGACTCGAGGCGGACGATGACGTCGAAGGCGGCGGCTTCCTTGGGTTGCAGGCGCAGCGTGACGGGTTGGGCGAGGGCGGCGGCGGAGACGACTTCCCACTGGGCCTGCACGAGATCGGGGTCGCGTGAGGTGACTTCGAAGACGAAGAGGTTGGGCAGGAAATCGCCTGCGAGTTCGGCGGCGCGAGCCTGCCAGAGTGCGGCGGCGGCGGCGTTGGCGAGTTCGATCTTTCCTTGCGCGTCCAATACCAACACGGCGGCTCCCAGCGCGGGAGTCGCGGCCTGCGTGTGACTCTGGGGCGAGGGGATGCTCACGACGCGAGGAAATCCGTAGCAGAACGGGTGCCGTTGCCGAGCGCGGAAAGCGATGCCAGCGGTGGCGCGGCGAAGTTTGAGCGACGTTTTACCGAATTCACGCCGCGCCTGTGGGCGCGCCGGCCGGTTGCCACTGTTGCACGCGGCGGGCGAGGAAATCGATCCACACCGGCTGGTCGTTGAGACACGGGATGTGGGTGAATTGCTCGCCGCCCGCGGCCTTGAAGTCCTCGGCGCCCTCGACGCGGATTTCCTCGAGCGTCTCGAGGCAGTCGGTGACGAAGGCCGGCGTGATCACCACGATGCGTTTCTTGCCCTCTTGCGCGAGGCGCTTGAACTCGGCGTCGGTGTAGGGCGAGAGCCACGGCTCGCCGACGAGGCGCGATTGGAAGGAAATGGACCATTTCTGCGGATCGAGCCCGGCGCGCTGCGCGAAGAGCTGCGAGGTGCGCGTGACTTGGGCCTTGTAGCAGGTTTGGTGGATCGGAGAGCAGGAATTACAGCAATCCGCGACGACCTGGCAGTGCGCGTGCGAGCTGTCGGCCTTGGTGAGGTGGCGCACCGGGATGCCGTGGTAGCTGAAGAGGAAGTGGTCGTAGGATTGCGCGAGATACGGCTGCGCGCTGGCGACGAGGGCGTCGATGTAGTCGGCGTCGCCGAAGTAGGGCTGGACGAGGTCGAGCTTCATCTGCGGCGCGATCTGCTCGGCTTCGCGCTGGACCTTCACGACGACGGTTTCCCACGAGGACATCGCGTAGTGCGGGTATTGCGGAAACATCAGGACGCGCGTGACGCCTTGGGTGGTGAGTTCGCGCAAGACGTCCGGGATGGACGGGCTGCCGTAGTTCATCGCGAGCGCGACGGGGATCGTGACCTTCTGCTGGAGGGCGCTCTGGGTTTTCTTGCTCGTGAGGATCAGCGGCGAGCCGTCGGGCGTCCAGATGCTCTCGTAGGCGTGCGCGGATTTCTTCACGCGGAACGGGATGATGATGCCGTTGACGAGCAGCTTGCGGAGGAGCGGATTGGCGGGCTTGTCGATGACGCGCTCATCGCCGAGGAACTCCTGAAGATAACGTTTCACGTCGGGGACGGAAGTGGAGTCGGGCGAACCGAGGTTGAGCAGGAGGACGGCGGTCTTGGACATGGCGGGTGGCGTTCCAGACGTGGCGCAAACTGCCGCGAAGTCAATCGGACGGCAGCCGGTGCGGTGGCCCGGGCAACGGATGCGGGAACGCGCGGACGGAGCGTAGGCGCGCGATGCAGAAGCCAAACAGGCAGGGCGGGCCCTGCGGTCCCGCTCCGCCGTCGACTTTCACGCCGCCAGCGTGCGGATGCTGGCGATCAGGCGGTGGACATTTTCCGGGGCGATGCGGTCGGTGACGATCGTGTTGGCGAATTGGCGCTCCCGGTCGAGGTGCACGCCGCGCTCGCTGCCGGGGCGCACGATGTCCTGCACGAAATCCATCCCGCCGCGCGGACGGATCCAGCGCCAGTAGAGGTCGGGGTCGTCGGATTCGAGGACGATGTCGAGCTTGAGCATCACCGCGCAGTAGAGCGTCAGGTCGCGGTAGCTCAGGAACCACGTGGGCGGGCAGGTCAGCTGGTCGCGGATGAGCAGCGTCATGGTTTCCTTTCTCAGCAAGGCGTGGGCCAGTCTTGGCGAGGCGTGGGCGTGGATTGCGATGACGGATTTAAAAGTTGTGCGCGGAGGCGCAACGGAGACCTTATCGGCACAATTTCGCCATGAATTCAGCGCGCCAACCCGTCCTCCTGGTCATCCGCGATGGCTGGGGCAAGAATCCCGATCCTTCGCAGGATAAGACCAACGCCGTCGTCCTCGCGCACAAGCCCTGCGACGACATGTTGCATGCGAAGTTCCCGGTCACGCTCGTGAAAGCCTCGGGCCTCGACGTCGGCCTGCCCGACGGCGTGATGGGCAACTCCGAGGTCGGCCACGAAAACATCGGTGCCGGCCGCATCGTCGACCAGGAACTCGTGCGCCTGAACAAGCTCTTTTCCGAAAAGCGCCTCGCGACCAATGCCGTCTGGCACTCGGTCGTCGCGCGCGTCAAGGCGAGCCCCGGCGCGAAGCTGCACCTCTTCGGCATCGTGTCCGACGCCGGCGTGCACGGCATGCTCGATCACCTTTACGGCATCCTCCGCCAAGCCAAGGAAGACGGCGTCACGCAGGTGTTCCTGCACGCCTTCACCGACGGCCGCGACACGCCGCCGTCGAGCGGCCTCGGCTATGTGCGGCAGGTCGAGCAGCAGATGAAAACCATCGGCGTCGGCCAGATTGCCAGCGTGTGCGGTCGCTTCTGGGCGATGGACCGCGACAACCGCTGGGAGCGCGTGCAGAAAGCCTACGACATGCTCACCGGCAAGGCCGCCGTCGCCACCGCGCCGAGCGCCGAGTCGGCCGTGAAGGCCTATTACGACAAGCCCCTCAGCGCGACGCAGGTCGGCGACGAGTTCGTGCCCGCGACGTGGATCGTCGACGGTGCCGGCAAGCCCGTCGCGACGATCGCGGACGGCGACGCCGTGTTGTTCTACAACTACCGCGGCGACCGCCCGCGCGAGATCACGAAGGCGTTCGTGCTCGATCAGTTCGATGGCTTCAATCGCGGGAAGAAGCTGGACCTCTACTACGCGACGATGACCGAATACGAGAAGGGCCTGCCCGTGCACGTCGTCTCGCCGAAGCCGGAGAAGTTGAAGAACATCCTCGGCCAGGTCGTGAGCGACGCGGGCATCCGCCAGTTCCGCTGCGCCGAGACGGAGAAGAACCCGCACGTGACTTTCTTCTTCAACAACTATCGCAACGAGCCGTTCCCCGGAGAAGACCGCGCCTGCCCGCCGAGCCCGAAGGTCGCGACCTACGACCTGCAGCCCGAGATGTCGGCCAGCGAGGTGACGCGCTTCGCGAAGGAAGCTATCCTCTCCGGCAAATACGGCCTCGTCGTCGTGAACTACGCGAACCCCGACATGGTCGGCCACACCGGCTCGCTCGAGGCGACGAAAAAAGCCGTCGAGGCAACCGACGCTGGCGTGGGCGAATTGCTCGCCGCGCTTGCGCAAAAGGACGGCCGCGCCGTCATCCTCGCCGACCACGGCAACGCCGAGCAAATGTGGGACCCGATCGTCAACGGCCCGCACACCGCGCACACGCTGAACCTCGTCGAAGTTTTCGTCGTCGGCGAAGGCTTCGCGGCCGGCAAAACCCAGATGCGCTCCGGCGGCCGCCTCGCGGACATCGCGCCGACGGTGCTCGCGTTGATGGGCCTGCCGAAGCCGGCTGAGATGACGGGCGAGAGTCTCGTGCTCGCCTGAGCGTCGATTGCTCCGCCCCGGCGCAGAGACCGGGTCGTATCGCCTGACGCGTTTGCGGCATGTCGCGTCAGGCGCCGCAGTCGTCGCTTTGCGCTCGCAGCGCTGACACTGCGCGTGAGCGTGGGACGCATGCGTTATGTCGCGTTGTTCGTTTTGCTGGTAAGCCGGCTGTGGGGTGAGGCGGCTGCTGAGAATGCAGACGGCGAGTGGGCGCGATCTGTCGTGCAGCTTTCCCCGTTTCATGTGCGAGCGGCGAGTGGCGAGTTTCGGTTCTGGGGTAAATATCAGACGAAGAATTTTACCGTCTATTCGGATGCGTCCGGCGGCACGGTGGAGGATGTCGCGCTCGAGATGGAGCGTCTCGCTGCGGCGTTCGAAGTGATGTTTCGTCATCACCCGGTCGCTTTGCCGCGGATTGTTGTCGTGCTGCCGATCGCTTCGTCGGACTGGCGCCGATTGGATGCATCGCCCGGGAAGGAGTGGTTGTCGGCCGGTGCCGTTTGCAACGTGAAGCCAATTACGATGGTGACAATCAGCTCGGACTGGCAGCGGGATCGCGGGCCGCTCCGCGCAAGCGTTGTCCGCGCACTGATGGCGCGCGCTGATTGGGCCGGACCATTTTGGTTTACGATGGGAGTAGGGGAGGTGTGGTCGAAAGTAGCGGTCGGTCGGGGAAGCGTCGTTTTCCGTCCCGATAACAACGCGAACATGGACTTGGCGCATCCCGAGCGCTGGGCGGAAACGCTCAACGAGCAGGGATGGCTCCCGTGGCGCGAGTTCGGTTACGTGACGAATGCGTCGAACGAGTTTATCGAGGAGGCAAAGGTGCGGCGCTTTCTAGCGCAGGCGGCGGTGCTGTGCCATTGGCTGTTTTGGAGCGGGGAGGGAGATCATCTCGATCGGGTGAGTCGATGCCGGAATCAAGTGGTGCATGGGATAGCGCCCACCGACCAGGTGCTGGGAGAGCTGGGTGTCGGACGAAAGAATGGGTCCGATCCGGTTCACACGCACGTCAACCGGCTGTCCGCGCGCAAGGTCGAGTTCGAGGAGCAATCGGCCCGCTTCGCGGTGGAATCGGTTTCCGTCACGGCTCGCGAAATGCGGGAGCTCTTCGTGTTGGCACAACTCCTGAGCCAACGGCCGGGAGACACCGAGGCGGCATTGGAGGTATTTCGCGTGCGTGCGCCGCGCGTTCCGGAGCTGCGAGTATTGCTGGCGGCGGCGTATCTGGCTGACGGCCGGCGATTGGAGGGTTACCGTGCGCTGTTGGAAATTCTCCCGGAGCTCAAAGGGCGTCCCGAAGCCGCCACTGTCGCTGAGGCGGCGGCGGAATTGCGTTTCGCGCGCCTCCTTCCTGAAGTGACACTCGGGTCTGAATTATCTGCGGAAGATGCCGCCCAACTCCAGGGCTGGTGCGAATCGGCTTTGCAAATCGAACCGAGCCTGACCACGGCGAACCGGATTCTCGCGTGGACTTGGGCTCTCGGACCGCGGCCGCCAATGGGGGAATTGCTGGGCAAATTCGAAATGCTCCGGACGAATGTCGGACTGCGGGCGGGATCCGCGGAGATCGCTGCGGCCGAGGCGGTCGCGCGGTTGCGTGCCGGTGATCGGGAGGGCGCTCGACAGATTGCCGTCCGGCTCCGCCAAACGAGCGAGGCGCCGTATTTCGTGCCAAAGCTCCTCGCCGCACTCGAGAAGCAGTAACGCCGCGACCGACTGATCCCGGGTTTGGCGCTTCCGGCAGTTCGAAACTTGACTGCCGCGGGCGGTTGCGCGCGTATCGCGGCTTTCTCGTGACCGTGCCGTTTTTCCCATCTCTCCGCCACCATGCAGTTCTTTGAGCGCGACGAACTGTTCGGGGCATGCGACGCGACACTGCGCGATTACGATGCATTCATCCGCGCGCGGGTGGGCGAGGGTTATCCTTACCCGCTGCGGATGCGCGACTGGGAACTGTGGCAGGTGCTCCGTCGACTCCCATCGGCGGACCAACCGAGCGGCGCGGTGCTCGATACGGGCGCGTTCAACACGTATCTCGGCCTGTGGCTCGCGGAACGCTACGAACGCGTGGTCGTGTCCGACGTCTACGGCGCGCGTTTGCGCAAGGGCGTGCTGCGCGCGCTCGGCCTTTTGCCACGGAAGCCGAACGAGGCGCCGTTTTGGAGCTGGCGGCGCGCGATGTTGCGTGCCGCGCCGGGTCTCGACATCCGCAACGTCGATCTCACGGCGATGCCCTACGCGGACAACTCGCTCGATACGATCGTGAGCATTTCCGTCATCGAGCACATCCCGGCCATCGAGCGGGCGCTCGCGGAGATGTATCGCTGCCTGAAGCCCGGCGGCAGCCTGTTCATCACGACCGACTGCGACCGCGATGGCAAAGCCTACGCGGACGGCGTGCGGTATTTCACTTTGGCGGAGCTCGAGCGGTTGTTCGCGCCTTATCCGGTCGTTTCGGAAAAGCGCGCGCCCGACTTTGCGGAGCGCAACTGGTGCTACGGCCGCAACCGGCCCGTGATCACGGCATTCGTCGAAGTGCGGAAACCCTGAACGCCCCCCCCGCAGGGCGTCTGTCATAGCGTTTCGGCGCGGCCCAAATTCTGTTTGCCCCTCCGGCGGGCGCGCCGTTTGGTTGACCCCTTCCGTCCTATGAAACGCACGCACCATTGCGCCCAACTGACCAAGGCCGACCTCCACGCGACCGTCTCGCTCGCCGGCTGGGTTGATTCCGTCCGCGACCACGGCGGCATCATCTTCGTCGACCTCCGCGACCGCCAGGGCATCACGCAGGTGAAGTTCGACAGCGCGCTGCGCGAGCAGGCCGCCAAGCTCAAGGACGAGTCCGTCATCGGCATCACGGGCAAGGTCGAGGACCGCCCGGCCGACATGGTGAACAAGAACCTCCCGACCGGTGAGATCGAGGTCGATGCGACCGAGCTGATCATCCACAACCTTTCCGAGACCCCGCCGTTCCCGCTCGACGACGCCGGCGGCGACAAGGTCAACGAAGACCTGCGCCTGACCTACCGCTACCTCGACCTGCGCCGCCCGAAGATGCGCCGCAACCTCGCCGTGCGCCACAAGGCCACCAAGGCCGTGCGCGACTACTTCGACTCGCAGGGCTTCTACGAGGTCGAGACGCCCGCGCTGTTCAAGAGCACGCCCGAAGGCGCCCGCGAATACCTCGTGCCGTCGCGCATCCACGCCGGCCAGTTCTACGCGCTCTCGCAGTCGCCGCAGCAGTTTAAGCAGATCCTCATGGTCGCTGGCGTGGAAAAGTATTTCCAGATCGCCCGCTGCTTCCGCGACGAGGATCTCCGCGCCGACCGCCAGATGGAGTTCACGCAGATCGACGTCGAGGTCTCGTTCATCGACCGCGAAGGCATCTACGCCCTCTTCGAGGGCATGTTGAAGAAGGTCTGGAAGGACGTGCTCAACCACGACCTGCCCACGCCGTTCCCGCGCATGGCCTACAAGGACGCCATGAACCGCTTCGGCGTCGACAAGCCCGACACGCGCTTCGGCATTGAGCTAGTCGATTTCTCCGAGACATTCCGCACCTCCGCGTTCAAGGTTTTCCAGTCCACCGTCGCCGCCGGCGGCTCGATCAAGGCGGTCAACGCCAAGGGCCTCGCCGACGCCACGCAGGGCGAGATCACCTCGCTCGAGGACTCCGCGAAGGCGATGGGCGCGAAGGGCCTCGCCTACATCAAGGTCGAGAAGGGCGATTGGAAATCGCCGATTGTGAAGTTCTTCACGGACGCCGAGAAGGCCGACCTCACCGCGCGCCTCAACATCCAGGACGGTGACCTGATCTGCTTCGCCGCTGCACCGTGGGAGCGCGCCTGCGCGATCCTCGGCCGCATCCGTCTCGACGCCGCGCAGCTGCTCGTGAAGCGCGGCAAGATGACGCTGCGTCCCGATCAGTGGAATTTCCTCTGGGTCGTCGATTTCCCGCTCATGTCCTACGACGAGGAGCGCGGCGGCTACGCGGCCACGCACCACCCATTCACGGCGCCGGTGCAGGAAGACGCGCACCTGCTCGACAGCGACCCGAAGGCCGTCCGTGGTCAGCACTACGACGTCGTGCTGAACGGCATGGAACTCGGCGGTGGCTCGATCCGCATTCACCAGCCGGCGCTGCAGGAAAAGGTGTTCACCGACGTGCTCAAGATTCCGGCCGACGTCGTCGAGAGCCGCTTCGGCTACATGCTGAAGGCCTTCAAATACGGCGCGCCTCCGCATGGTGGCATCGCCTTTGGCCTCGACCGCATGTGCGCGTTGCTTTGCGGCACGAACTCGATCCGCGACGTCATTGCGTTCCCGAAGACGCAGAAGGCGCAGGACCTGATGAACCAGAGCCCGACGCCCGTTACGGAAAAGCAGCTCCGCGACCTGCACATCCGCGTGGTCGACGAAGCGAAGTAAGCCATTTCGATCGTTCTGGCTTTCGAGCCCGCCTTTCGGCGGGCTTTTTGATTTATCACACCCGCGCGGCGTGACGATGGCTGAGGTGTGAAGCGTGTTGTCCGCGAATTGGCGGCGGCTCCGAATACAGCTTTGGAGTTTGCCGGATTGCGCCGGCGCTCTACGGTGCCGGCGTTGCAAACGTTGTCATTCGGGCGCGTTTCCCGTGGTCAAAGCCTGCTGCCTCGCGGGTGGCGCGGGGTCGTTGCCGCCGTCACGCTGCTGTTCACCTCCGCCATGTCGCTTTCCGGATACACCCTGCCGACGCAAACGGGTCGCCGCGCGAGCTTCGCCAGTGACGATGATTTTCTCGGCTACGTCGAGCAGCAGAGCTTCGCGTATTTTTGGGCCGCGCAACATCCGCTCACCGGACTTACGCCCGATCGGGCGTCGAATCTCGACCTGTGCAGCATCGCCGCGGTCGGCTTTGGCCTGAGCAGCACCAACGTCGCCGTGTCGCGCGGCTGGATTACGCGGGCCGCGGCGCGTGAGCGCGTGCGCACGACGCTGCAGTTCCTCGTCAACCTGCCGCAAGGTCCGGCGACCAGCGGGGTGGCGGGCTATCGCGGCTGGTTCTACCATTTCCTCGATACCAACACCGGCTTGCGCGCCGGCACTTGCGAACTCTCGACGATCGACACCGCGCTGCTGCTGCTCGGTGTGATCGATTGTGCGCTTTACTACGACGGCGCCGATGCGACCGAAGTGGCGATTCGCCAGGCCGCCGACACACTCGTGAACCGCGTCGATTGGGGCTTCGTGCTGCGGCCGGACCATCTCGTGGCGATGGACTGGAAACCCGAAACCGGCTACCACCCGAACGGTTGGTCCGGCTACAACGAGGCGATGGCGCTCTACGTTCTCGGCCTCGGCGTGGCCGACCATCCGCTGCCGGCCGAATCGTGGGCGGCGTGGACCGCGACCTACCAATGGAAGGTCCACTCGGGCTACAGTTATCTCTGGTGCGTCACCGGCGCGCTTTTCACGCACCAATACTCGCATTGCTGGATCGACTTCCGGGGCATCGCCGATCCCTACCTGCGCGCGCATGGCGACGGCATCGACTATTTCGAAAACTCCCGGCGCGCGACGCTCGCGCAGCAGGCCTACGCAGTGGCGCGGCCGTTTGCCAATTACAGCGCGCTCGAGTTCGGCATCACGGCGTGCGACGGGCCGAACGCCACGATCGGCGGTGTTGTTTATTCCGGCTACGACGGACGTGGCGCGCCGCCCGGACGCCCCACGACGATCGATGACGGCACGCTCTCGCCCACGGCGCTGCTGGGCTCGGTGCCGTTCGCGCCCGAGGCGTGCGTGCCGGCGTTGCGGCATCTCTACGACACCTACGGCGCGTCGATCTGGTCCGACTACGGCTACTGCGATGCCTTTAACATCACCGCGAACCGCTGGTTCGACCCGGACGTCATCGGCATCAGCGTCGGCACGAACATTCTCATGATCGAGAACCACCGCAGCGCCGAAGTGTGGCGCCGCCTGTTGCGGAGCCCGATCATCCAGCGCGGGCTGCAACGCGCCGGCTTCACCGCACCGCCGCCCGACGACGTGGCGGCGACCGCGGCCTCGCCGACGCAGATTGCCGTGACGTGGACGGATCGCGCGGAGTTCGAGACCGGCTTCCAGATCGAAGCGTCGACCGATGGTGGTGCGACCTTCATCTCCATGGCGACCGCGCCTGCGAATGCCACTAGCGCGAATTTCGCTGCGCGCGCCGGGACGACCTATCTCGTGCGCGTGCGGACGACCAATGTCGCCGGCCTTTCCGGTGCGAAAGGCGCGGTGAGCGTGAGCACGCCCGCGACGATCTCGATCACGACGCAACCGACAGGTGTGACCGCGACAGTCGGACAACTCGTGACCTTGCGCGTCGGGGCGAGTGGCACGGCGCCGCTGAGTTACCAGTGGTTCAAAGGCGGCGTCGCACTGACCGGCGCCACGGCTGACACGCTCGCGTTCGCGAGCGTGCAGGCAAGCGATGCGGGAAACTATTACGTGGTCGTGACGAACCGCGAAGGCTCGGCGGAAAGCCAACCGGCGACCATCACGGTCAACGTGCCCCTGCCGCCGACACCCGCGCCATCTCGCGGCGGCGGAGGTGGTGGCGCGCCGAGCCTCTGGTCCGTGCTGCTCTGTGCGTTGCTGGCACTCGTGCGAGCGTTTGGAAAACCACGGCGTGCGGCGGTGTAGGGACGCCGTCTTGCTGCGCCCCTACATGTCGGGAAACCGGTGGCCGCCGCCGTCCCGGGCGGCGATGAGATTCGGTCATCACGTGCGGTGCGTGGCGCCGGCAGGGCCGCCGGCGAGCACCTCAAGCCTCAGTCTGTTCACACGCCGAGCTGCCGCTTCAGAATTTCGTCGACGAGCTTCGGGTTGGCTTTGCCGGCGGAGAGTTTCATCACGGCGCCTTTGAGGGCGTTGATCGCCTTGGCGTTGCCGGCGCGGACCTGGTCGGCGGATTTCGCGTCGTTGGCGATGGCGGTGGCGCACCAGCCTTCGAGCGCGCCGGTGTCAGATGATTGACGCAGACCTTTGCGGTCGGCGACGGCGGCGGCCTGGTCGCCGGTCTGGAACATGTCGGCGAAAATCTCCTTGGCCTGGCTGCTCGACACGGCGCCTTGCTCCACGAGCGCCACGAGGCCGGCGATGTGGGCGGCGGTGATTTTGCTGTCGGCGAGAGCGAGGCTGGCCGCGGCGAGGTCGCGCAGCAGGTCGTTCGTGATCCAGTTGGCGGCGGCGATGGGCTTGGCGCCGAGTTTCACGGCGGCTTCGAAAAAGTCGGCGAGCGCGCGGTCGCGGACGAGCACGGACGCAGCGGAGTAGGGCAGGCCGAGTTGCTCGATGAAGCGAGTCTGCTTGGCGAACGGGCGCTCGGGGAGCTCGGCGGCGAGGCGGACCTTCCACTCGGCGTCGATACGCACGGGCATCAGGTCCGGATCGGGGAAGTAGCGGTAGTCGTGCGCCATTTCCTTCGAGCGCATCGAGGCGCTTCGGCCGGTCTCGCCGTCGTAGAGGCGCGTCTCCTGCACGATCGTGCCGCCGCTGGTGACGACATTGATCTGACGTTTGATCTCCGTGACGATGCCATCGCGGACGTAGGAAATGGAGTTGAGGTTCTTGAGCTCGACCTTGGTGCCGAGCTTCATCTCGCCGACGCGGCGGATGGAGATGTTGGCGTCGCAACGCATCTGGCCTTTCTCCATGTCGCAATCCGAGATGCCGGCGTAGATGAGCGACTGGCGCAGCGAGGTGAGGAAGGCGAACGCCTCGTCGGCGGAGCGGATGACGGGCTCGGTGACGATTTCCATCAACGGCGTGCCGGCGCGGTTGTAGTCGATGAGCGAGTCGTTGCTCTCGTGGTTGAGCTTGCCGACGTCTTCCTCGAGGTGAATGCGCGTGAGCTCGATTTTTTTGTGTTCGCCCATCACCGCGAGCGACGCGCCGGGCAACTCGATCTCGACGGCGCCGTGACGGCAGACGGGCTGGTCGTATTGCGAGAGCTGGTAGTTCTTCGGCGAGTCCGGGTAGAAATAGTTTTTGCGGTCCCAGCGCGTGACGGTGGCGATCTCGCAGCCGAGCATGAGGCCGGTCTTGATGATGGCGTCGAGCGCGGCCTTGTTCAGCACCGGCAGCGCGCCGGGCAGCGCGAGGACGGTGGGGTCGGTGAGCGTGTTCGGCGGCTCGCCGTAACCGGTGGCGACGCGCGTGAACATCTTCGATGCCGTCTTGATCTGGACGTGCACCTCGAGGCCGATGACTGCTTCGAAATCGCTCATGAATATTGGGCCCACGGAATACACGGAACACACAGAAGAAAACCCACTGTGTTTCCGTGTGATCCGTGTGTTCTGCGGGCCATCAAAGGTTCGGGGTTCGGCGGCTCCACTCTTGTGCCTGCTCGTAGGTGTGCGCGAGGGCGAGGAGGTCGGCTTCCTTGAAGGGTTGGCCGATGAGTTGCAGGCCGATGGGCAGGCCACCGCTCGTGAAGCCGCATGGCACGCTCGCGGCGGGCAGGCCGGCGAGGTTCACGCCGATCGTGTAGATGTCCAAGAGATACATCGCGAGCGGGTCGGCCTTCTCGCCGATCTTGAACGCCGGCACGGGCGACGTGGGCGTGAGCAGCGTGTCGACTTCGGCGAAGGCCTTGAGGAAATCCTGGCGAATCAGCGTGCGGACCTTCTGCGCGCGCAGGTAGTAGGCGTCGTAGTAACCGCTCGAGAGCACGTAGGTGCCGAGGATGATGCGGCGCTTCACTTCCGCGCCGAAACCCTCGGCGCGCGACTTCGCGTAGAGATCGATGGCGTCGGTCGCGGCCTTTGACCGGTGGCCGTAGCGCACACCGTCGAAGCGCGCGAGATTCGACGACGCCTCGGCCGTCGCGATGACGTAGTAGGCATCGAGGCAATACTGCGTGTGCGGGAGGGAGACCTCTTTCACCTCGCAGCCGCGGTCGCGGTAGAACTTCACCGCGGCTTCCACGGCGGCGCCGATCTCGGGATCGAGGCCTTCGCCGAAATACTCCTTCGGAATGCCGATGCGGCGCGGCGCGGGGCCGGCGAGCGCGGCGCGGTAGTCGGGCACATCGGCTTTGAATGAAGTCGAATCGAGCGGGTCGTGCCCGGCGATCGCGCGCAAGACGAGTGCGACGTCCTCGGTCGTGCGGCCGAACGGGCCGATCTGGTCGAGCGACGACGCATAGGCGACGAGGCCGTAGCGGGAGACGAGGCCGTAAGTGGGTTTGAGACCGACGAGGCCGCACAGTGCGGCGGGCTGGCGGATGGAGCCGCCGGTGTCGGAACCGAGCGAGGCGATGACTTCGCCGGCCGCGAGCGCGGCCGCGCTGCCGCCGGAGGAACCGCCGGGCACGCGCGTGGTGTCCCAGGGATTCGCAGCGGGGCCGAAGGCAGAGTTCTCGTTCGACGAGCCCATCGCGAATTCGTCGCAGTTGAGCCGGCCGAAGAGCACCGCGCCGGCGTTCTTGAGGTTGCGCGTGACGGTGGCGTCGTAGGGTGAAACGAAATTTTGGAGAATCTTGCTCGAGGCCGTGAGCGGCTGGCCGGTGACGGCGATGACGTCTTTCAGGCCGACGGGAATGCCGTCGAGCGGGCCGCGCGACTGGCCGGCGGCGCGGCGGGCGTCGGACGCGACGGCTTGGGCGAGGGCGTCGGTTTCGTCGAGCGAGTTGAAGGCGTGCACGCGCGGCTCGACGGCCTTGGTGCGCGCGATGAGCGCCTGCGTCAGCTCGACGGCGGAGAGTTCGCGGCGCTCGAGGCGGCCCGACAGCTCGGCGATGGTCTGGAAATGCAGTGGGACCATCGCGCTCACTCCACGACCTTCGGCACGCTGATCATGTTCTCGCGCTGCGCGGGGGCGTTGCGGAGGGCGTCGGCGACACTCAGGCCCGGACGCGGAACGTCGGCGTCCCAGACGTTTTCGATGGGGAACGCATGGGCGGTCGGCTCGACGCCGGTGACGTCGACCTTGGCGAGTTGCTCGATGTGATGGAGCACGTCGCCCAGCTGCGCGGCGAAGCGGGCCTTTTCCTCGGGCGTGAGGGCGAGGCGGGCGAGTTGCGCGAGGTAGTCGACGTTGAAGTCCTGCGGGGCGGACATGAGGAAAAGGACGGTGAGGGTGCAGGAGCGCGGAGGCGGGTGGCAACCGGCAAACCTGTCATGCTCGCGCGCTCTGCCGGTAGGCGAGCGGGGCGAGTCCGGTGGCGGCCTTGAAGTGCCGGGTGAGCGCGCTGTGGTCGTAGAAGCCGCAGGCGTGCGCGATGTGCGCCACGGCCTCGTCGGTGTCGCGCAGGCGCTGCGCGGCGGCTTGGAGGCGGGCCTGTAGGATGAGTTGGCCGGGCGTGAGTCCGAGGAGGCGCTTGGTGAGGCGGGTGAACTTCGCCGGGGCGAGCCCGGCGCGGGCGGCGAGCTCGGCGGGTGAGAGCGAGTCGGCGAAATGAGCTTGCAGGTATTCGACCGTCGCGATGAGCGGCGCGGGCACAGCCCCGGAGTCGCCGCCGACGTGGAGGTCGCGGGAGAGGCCGACGAGGCCGGCGATGCGGCCGGCGGCGTCGCGGATGGGGAGTTTCGTGGTGAGGCACCAACCGGTCCTACGCGTCGGGTAGAGGTGGAGTTCCAGTCTGTTCACCACTGGCGTGCCGTAGGTGATCACGGCGGCATCCTGCTCCGCGTAACGTGCGGCGAGCTCTGCGGGGAACAGGTCGGCAACGGTGCGGCCGAGCAGCTCAGCTTTGCTGCGGCAGGCGCAACGCTCGACGAGCGTCTGGTTGGCGGCGGTGTAGCGGCCGGTGCGGTCCTTCACGAAGAACACCGCGTCGGGCACGAGGTCGAACAGCTCCCCCGCGATCAGCGGAGCAGCGAGCTGGGCGAGCGAGCGGGCGGGCAGGGCGGGCATTCTTGGACAAAAACAGCGTGGCCAGCCGTGGTTTTGATACAAGACTCGGCTGGTAAACTCGCCCCCATGTCCACGCCGGTGCCGCATCACATCCGCATCCTCGACTCGCACACCGGCGGCGAGCCGACGCGGCTCGTTCTCGAGGGCGGGCCGGACTTGGGTGGCGGACCGCTGGCGGAACGTGTGGCACTATTCCGCGCCGAGTTCGACCACTACCGCTCGGCCATCGTCAACGAGCCGCGCGGCTCCGACGTGATGGTGGGCGCCCTGCTCGTCGAGCCGCACGCGCCGGGGTGCGACGTCGGCGTGATTTTCTTCAACAACGTCGGACCGCTCGGCATGTGCGGGCACGGCACGATCGGGCTCGTGGTGTCGCTTGCGTATCTCGGGCGCGCGAAGCCGGGCGTCGTTCGCATCGACACGCCGGTGGGTGTCGTGGCGGCGACATTGCACGGCGACGGCAGCGTGTCGGTCGACAACGTCCCGAGCTGGCGCAAAGTGGCGGGCGTCGCGATCGATGTGCCGGGCGTCGGCTGCGTGCGCGGCGATGTGGCGTGGGGTGGAAATTGGTTTTTCCTCGTGGAGGAGCACGGGCAGCAGCTCGAGTCGGGTGACGTGGCCGCATTGCTCGACTACACGTCACGCGTGCGTGTGGCGGTGAACGCGCAGGGATTTCCCGAGGTGGATCACGTGGAGTTGTTCGCGCCGTCGCCGACTGCGGGCGTGAAGAGTCGGAATTTCGTGCTTTGCCCCGGCGGCGCCTACGACCGCTCGCCGTGCGGCACGGGCACGAGCGCGAAGCTCGCCTGCCTCGCGGCCGACGGGAAACTCGCCGAGGGCGCCGAATGGGTGCAGGAGAGCATCGTCGGCAGTGTGTTTCGCGGGCGCTATCGGCGCGACGGGCGGGAGGGCGATCGGATTCTTCCGACGATCACGGGCACGGCGCATGTGTGCGGCGAGGGCGTGTTGCTGCTCGACCCGACGGACCCGTTTCGCTGGGGTATTCGCAACACCACATGAGCACATCGCGCAGCGTCATTGTTTGCGGCGGCGGCATCGTCGGCCTCTGCACCGCGCACTACCTCGCCAAGGGCGGCTTCGCCGTCACAGTCATCGAGCGCAACGCGGAGGGCGCCGATTCGTGCGCGCAGGGGAGCGCCGGCTACGTCTCGCCGAGTCATGTCGAACCGATCTCCGCGCCGGGCATGGTGTGGCAGGGGCTGAAGTGGATGACGAGCTCGCGCAGCCCGTTCTACATCAAGCCGCGCCTCGATCCCGAGCTGATGCGTTGGGGCTGGCTCTTCGCGCGCAACTGCACGGAAGAGCACCGCCGCCGCGCTGCTCCGGTGCTCGCGCAACATTGCTTGGAGAGCCGGAAGCTCTTCGTCGAACTCGCCGCGCAGACGGGCAACAGCTTCGAGTTCGAGGCGCAGGGCTTGTTCAATCTCTGCAAGACGCCCGAGAAACTCGCCGCTTACGAAAAGGGCCTCGCGGCGCTCGCGAACTCGGTCGGCGTCGAGGCGAAGATCCTCACGCCGCAGCAGGTGGCGCAGCTCGAGCCCGGTGCGCGCATGGACATCGCGGGCGCGGTCTATTTCCCCATCGATGCGCACATCTCGCCACGGAAGTTCATCCCGGCGATGGTCGCACTGCTGCAGCAGCAAGGCGTGAAATTTCACTGGGCGACCAGCGTTTACGGCTGGCGCAGCGAGGGCGGACGCGTGACTGGGGTCTCGACCAGCGCCGGCGAACTCACGGCTGACGAATACGTGCTCGCGACCGGATCATGGGCGCCGGAGACGATCCGCGATCTCGGCCTGCGGCTGCCGATGCAGGCGGGCAAGGGCTACTCGCTCACGATCGAGCGGCCGCGGTTCAACTTGAAGAAGCCGATGATTCTCTCCGAGCGGCGCGTGGCGGTGACGCCGATGGGCGACACGCTGCGTTTCGGCGGCACGATGGAGATCGCGGGCCATGTCGATCGTGTGCGCCCCGAGCGCATCGAACAGATCAAGGCGGCGGCGCAGATCTATTTCCCGGAAATGAGCGCGGCGGATTTCAACGGCGTGCAGCCTTGGTTCGGCTATCGCCCGGTGTCGCCGGACGGCATGCCCTACATCGGACGATTCGCGCGACAGGCCAATCTCACGGCCGCCTGCGGTCACGCCATGCTGGGCATCACGCTCGCGCCGATCACGGGTCACGTGGTCTCCGAGTTGCTTGCCGGCAAGAAGCCGAGCGTGGATCTCTTGCTCACGAGTCCGGATCGATTTGGCTAAACCTGGAGGGCGCGCGTCCCCGCGCGCCGCGACGGCCCGCGAGGACGCGGGCCCTCAGAACGAATTTAATCCCATGAACTGGAAAGGTGTCATCCCCGCCATCACCACCAACCTGAAGGCCGATCTGTCGGTCGATCACGACGCGCTTGCGGCTCATTGCCGCTGGATGATCGAGAGCGGATGCACCGGCATCGTGTGCTGCGGTTCGCTCGGCGAGGCGCAGACGCTGACCTTCGACGAGAAAATCGCCGTCGTGCGGACCGCGGTGGCTGCAGTCGGCGAGCGCGCGCCAGTGGCGCTCGGCATCGCGTCGCTGACGACCGTCGAAGCCGTGGCGATGGCGAAGGCGGCGCAGGCCGCCGGTGCGAAGGGCCTGATGGTGTTGCCGCCCTATGTTTACTCGAGCGACTGGCGCGAGATGAAGGCGCACGTGAGCGCGATCATCGCTGCGACGCCGCTCTCGTGCATGCTCTACAACAACCCGCCCGCCTACAAAACCGACTTTCTGCCCGAGCAGATCGCTGAGTTGGCGGCGGAGCACCCGAATCTCCGCGCGGTCAAGGAATCGAGCGGCGACGTCCGTCGCGTGACGGCGATCCGCGCCGCGTGCGGCTCGCGTTTGGACATTCTGGTCGGCATGGACGACGCGATCGTCGAAGGCGTCTACGCCGGCGCGGTCGGTTGGATTGCGGGCCTCGTGAACGCGTTTCCCGAGGAGAGCGTGGCGCTGTTCGACTTCGCGGCGCGCGGCGAAAAGACCCGCGCGTTGGCGCTCTACAAGTGGTTCCTGCCGCTGCTGAAGTTGGATACCGTGCCGAAGTTCGTGCAGCTCATCAAATGGGTGCAGGCGGAAGTCGGGCGTGGCACCCCGCACGTGCGGCCGCCGCGGCTGGAGCTGGCCGGCGCCGACCTTGAACATGCACGCGCCGTGCTGGCGAAGGCGCTGGAACAGAGACCCAAACTTTAGGCCCACGAAACACACGAATCACACGAACGGAAACAGCCGGCATCTGAGCGGAAACTTTTTCGTGTATTTCGTGTGTTTCGTGGGCAACTTCTTCCTCCCATGAAACCCGACGGCGGCAACCTGATCGGTTTTGGTTCGAGCGGTCCCGGCGGGGCCGTCTTCAAGGCGTTCAACCCTGCGACCGGCGCGCAGCTCGAGCCCGGTTTTGCCTCGGCGACGATTGAGGACGTCGAGCGCGCGGTGCAGCTAGCGACCGAAGCGGCGCCGGTGTGGGCCAAGTTGCCCGGCGCGAAACGGAATGAGTTTCTGCGGCGCATCGCGGACAGCCTCGAAGCGAAGTCCGCCGACCTCGTCGCGCGGGCGATGCTCGAAACGGGCTTGCCCGAAGCGCGCCTGAAGGGCGAGGTCGCGCGCTCGGCCGGCCAGCTGCGCCTTTACGGCGAGGCGGCGGCGAAGGGCGACTGGCTCGACGCGCGCATCGAGACGGCGCAGCCGCAGCGGCAGCCGCTGCCGAAGCCCGACCATCGCTCGATGTGGCGCGCGATTGGCCCCGTGGTGGTGTTCGGCTCGAGCAATTTCCCCTTCGCCTACTCGGTGGCCGGCGGCGATACGGCGTCGGCATTCGCGGCGGGCTGCCCGGTGATCGTGAAGGCGCATCCGGCGCACCCGGGCACGAGCGAACTCGTGGGCCGGCTCGTGCTGCACGCCGTGCGCGACTGCGGGTTACCCGAGGGGACGTTTTCGTTGCTCTTCGACGCGGGTTTCGAAGTCGGGCAGGCGCTGGTGAAGCACCCGGTCGTGAAGGCGGTGGGTTTCACCGGCTCGCTCAAGGGCGGTCGCGCGCTGGCGGATCTCGCGGCGGCGCGGCCGGAGCCGATTCCGGTCTACGCGGAGATGGGCAGCATCAATCCGGTATTCCTGCTCCCGGGCGCGATTGCTGAACGACGCGCGGCGATCGTCGAGGGACTCTACACGTCGTCGCTCGCAGGGGTCGGTCAGTTTTGCACGAATCCCGGCTTGGTGGTGTTGCAGCGGTCGGCGGAGGCAGAACAGTTCGTGAAGGAACTGGCGGCGCGGCTCGCGGCGACGCTCGAGGGCGTGATGCTCACGCCAGGAATAAAGAACGCGTTCGTCACCGGCACGACGGTGCGTGCGACGCAGCCGGGTGTGCGCGTGATCGCGCGCGGCAACGCGTCGTCGGTGTGCTCGGCGGCGCCGGTGTGGTTCGAGACCGAGGCGAAGTTCTTTGTCGGAAATCACGCGCTGTCGGAGGAAATTTTCGGACCGAGTTCGCTGGTGGTCTGGTGCAAGGATCGCGCGGAAATGCTCGTGGTGGCGCGCTCGCTCGAAGGCTCGCTCACGGCGTCGTTGCACGCGGGGGCGGGCGAGGCGATGACAGCGGAACAGGCGGAGCTGGTGGAGTTGCTCGCGGCCAAGGCCGGGCGCGTGATCCTCAATGGTTATCCGACGGGGTTGGAGGTCAGCCACGCCATCGTGCACGCCGGGCCGTATCCGGCGACGAGCGACGGAGGGCGCAGCACATCGGTCGGCACGCGCGCGCTGAACCGCTGGGCGCGACAGGTGTGTTATCAGGGCTTCGCGGACGAACTGCTGCCGCTGGAACTCCAGAACGCGAACCCGCTCGGTCTGCGCCGGCTGGTGAACGGCGAGTGGTGCACGGGCGCGGTGAGGGCGTAGTGCGATGACCTGGAGGGACGCAGGCCCTCCACGAAACCTCAGGCCAATTTCGCGGCGGCGTGGCGGAGGGCGCGGCCGTAGGCGGTGAGGCCGGGGTCTTCGGTCGTGTTGACGAGCGTCTCGATTACGAGGGCGAGGGCTTCGGCGTGCTTGCCCTGCGCATGCAACGTCAGGGAGAGGAAGGCGTCGAATTCGCGGTTGTCGGGGAATTGAAGTTTGCCGGTGCGGAGAACCTCCGCGGAACGGTCGAGCTGGCCCAAGGCGCGCAGCGTGGAGCCGAGGCCGACGTAGGCGTTGGAGAGTTCGTTGGGCGGCAAGCCGAGGGCGATGGCTTTCTCGTAGGCGGGCACGGCCGATTCGTGGCGGCCGAGCGTGTCGCACGTCCACGCGATCTGGTAGGCGATCTCGGCGACGTTCGGATGGCGCGTGTCGAAATCCTGCAGGCGTGGGAGGAGTTGATTGAATTGCCCGTGCGCGCGGGCTCCGACGATGGCGTCGAGTTCTTCTTTCCACGCGGGGAGATCGGCTGGCGTTTCCATGCGAATCAGAGTCGGGTGACGAGGAGCTGGCGGTCGGGCGTAAGCTGGAGGCCGAGGGCGGCGTAGAGAGCTTGGGCAGCCGTGTTATCGGGGGCGACTTCGACGTGCAGCGCGAGAACTCCGAGGGCGCGGGCGTGAGCGACGAGGCGGTCGAGCAAGGCGCGGCCGACGCCGCGGCGGCGAGCGGCCGGGATGACGTAAAGGTCGTCGATCGAGCCGTCGAGGCCGCCGAATTCCATGCTGTGGCGGGAGCAGAGGACGGTGTGTCCGATCGGCTGGCCATCGAGAGACGCGAGCCAGGCGGCGTTGCGCGCAGGGTCGGCGAACAAGGCCGCGAAGCTGCGCGCAGCCCAGTCGCGGTCGAGCGGGAACGCGGACTCGGCGTAGAAATCCGCCATGAGATCCACGAGCGCCGGGATGTCGTCGGCGGTGGCGGGGCGGATGTCGATGCGGTTCGCTTCGCTCACGTGCGGTCAGCTGTCAGCGATCAGCTTTCAGGTGTCGGGTTTCGGCGATCAGGGTTCTCAGCGATCGGCTCGAGGGCTGATCGCTGAGAGCTGAAAGCTGACTGCTCAGGCTTTCGGTGCGTTCGCGGCCGGCGCCGGCGTGGCGGGCTTCTTTTCCGGGAGGGCGCGGGTGGCGATCTCGGTTTTGAAGCGCGCGACGAGGTCGGCGATCTTGTGGACGCCTTCGTCGCCCTTGGCGCGGCTGCGGAGCGAGGCGCTGGCGAGTTCGGCTTCCTTCTGTCCGACGACGAGCACGTAGGGCACTTTTTCCAACTCGGCGCGGCGGATCTTGGCGCCGAGCTTGTCGGAGTGCGTGTCGAGCGTGACGCGGAGGTCGGCCGCCTGGAACTCGGCGAGCGCGGTCTTGGCGAAATCCATCACCTTGTCGGAAATCGGCACGATGCGGATTTGCTCGGGCGCGAGCCAGAGCGGGAAGTCGCCGGCGAAGTGCTCGATGAGCACGCCGCAGAAGCGCTCCATCGAGCCGAACGGCGCGCGGTGGATCATGACGGGCGTGTGCGCGGTGTTGTCGGCGCCGATGTAGCTGAGGCCGAAACGCACGGGGAGCACGTAGTCGACCTGCACGGTGCCGAGCTGCCACTCGCGGCCGATGACGTCGCGGACGACGAAGTCGATCTTCGGGCCGTAGAACGCGGCTTCGCCGGGCTCCTCGGTGAAGGGGACGCCGAGCGTTTGCGCGGCGGCGCGGCAGGCGGCTTCGGCGACGTCCCACTTGGCGGGATCGCCGGCGAATTTCTGGCCGTCGGGATCGCGCAGGCCGACGCGCACGCGGTAGTCGGACATGCCGAGCGTCGTGAGGACGGTCTTCACGAGCGAGAGGCAGCCGAGGACTTCCTGGGCGACTTGCTCCTCGGTGCAGAAGAGGTGCGCGTCGTCCTGCGTGAAGCCGCGGACGCGCGTCATGCCGTTGAGTTCGCCGGATTGTTCCCAGCGATAGACGGTGCCGAACTCCGCGAGGCGCACCGGGAGGTCGCGGTAGCTGCGCGGTTGCGAGCCGAAGATCTTGATGTGATGCGGGCAGTTCATCGGCTTCAGGAGGAAGCCGTCGATGAGCTGGTCGTCGGGGAGGATGCGGTCCTTCGTGATCGTTTCCTTGCCGGTGCGCTCGTTGATCGTCTCGGCGAATTTCTGCGAGACGGCTTCGATGCGGTTGGCCATCTCGGCGCAGGAGCAGCCGGAGGCGACCAACTGGTCGAGGAAGTCGCGTTCGACGATCGGCGGGAACTGCGAGTCCTTGTAGTAGGGGAAGTGGCCGGAGGTCTTGTAGAGCGCGAGGCGGCCGATGTGCGGCGTGAAGACCTGCGAGTAGCCTTGCCGGCGCAGCTCGGTGGAGATGAACGACTGGAGCTCCTGGCGCACGATCGAGCCGGCGGGCGTCCAGAGGATGAGGCCCTGGCCGACGTCTTCGTCGATGTGGAAAAGCTTGAGGTCCTTGCCGAGCTTGCGGTGGTCGCGGAGCTTGGCCTGTTCGAGCTGCGTGAGATAGTTGGCGAGCTCGTCCTTCGAGGCGAAGGCGGTGCCGTAGATGCGCTGGAGCTGCTTGTTCTTCTCGTCGCCGCGGTGATACGCGCCGGCGATGGAGAGCAGCTTGAAGGCTTTGATCTGTTTCGTGTAACGGACGTGTGTGCCGGCGCAGAGGTCGGAGAATTCGCCGTTGGTGTAGAATGAGATTTTTTCGCCCTCGGGGATGTCGGCGAGGCGGCCGAGCTTGTAGCGTTCCTGGCCGCGCGACTTGATGATCTCGATGGCTTCCTCGCGGGAGACTTCCTTCCGCTGGAAGGATTGGTTCTCCTCAATGATCTTCTTCATCTCCGCCTCGAGGCGGGTGAGATCGTCCTGCGTGAGTTTGTGGTCGAGATCGATGTCGTAGTAGAAGCCGGTGTCGGTCGGCGGTCCGATATCGAGCTTGGCGTCGGGGAAGAGACGCAGGACGGCAGTGGCCAGCACGTGCGACGACGAGTGGCGGATTTCCTCGAGGGGAGTCATGGACATGATGAGCGTTGGTTGTGGTCCTCCTTACGATTGGAGGGCCGGAAGGAAAACGACGCCGGGAAACGGGGCGGCTGTCAACGCGCGGAATTTCGGCTTTGCGCCATAGGCGATTTTGCGGCGCAACTGCGGCGTGACCGAGCTCCGTCCCATCGCTGTGTTGCGCACGCCTTTCGCCGAGAAATTCGGCGTGCCGCGCCAGTCCGGGCTCGTGCCGGCAGCGGAGGGACGCGTGGAGTTTTTGCCGGAGTTCGCCGCGCCGGAGTTCGTGCGGGGATTGGAGAATTTCTCACATATCTGGCTGATCACGGGCTTCCACTGCAATCCGCCGTGGGACGGGTCTGCGACCGTGCGCCCGCCACGGCTCGGCGGCAACGAGCGCGTCGGCGTCTTTGCGTCGCGGTCGCCATCGCGGCCGAACGGCCTCGGGCTGTCGCTGGTCGAGCTGCGCGCGATCGAGCCGGGAGCGTTGCGCGTGGCGGGCATCGATGCGGTGGACGGCACGCCGGTCTACGACGTGAAACCGTATTTGCCGTGGTGCGAGGCGAAGCCGGACGCGCGCTCGGATTGGGCGAAGGATGCGCCGACGGTGCGCGCGGCGAATGAGGTGGTGATTCCTGAGGAGATTGCGGCGCGGTTGCCCGAGGGCGTGGTGACGCTCGTGCGGCAGCTGCTCGCGTTGGACTTGCAGCCAGCGTATCACGCGGCGGGAGCGGACCGCGTTTATGGCATGACGGTCGCGGGGTGGAACATCCGCTGGCGTGCGACGGCGGAGCGAATCGAGGTCGTCGAAGCGAAGCCGAAAAATTAAACGCTAAGACGCAAAGGCGCGAAGGGTGGAAATTGCCCCAGGGACTTCGCGCCTTCGCGTCTTTGCGTTTCAGATGATCACTTCTTCAGCGGCTCGAGGCTGTAGCCGTCTTTGCGGTCGAGCATGGACCAGCCAGCGGCGGTCAGCTCCTTGCGGAGCGTGTCGGCGGCGGCGAAGTCTTTCGCGGCTTTCGCGGCCCAGCGTTTTTCGGCGAGGGCGACGATTTCGGCGGGGGCTTCGGCTTTCGGTGCGGCGGCGAGTTGGTTGAGTTTGGTGGCTTCGAAGCCCAGCACGCCGAGGATCTGGTCGAGGGTGGCGACGTCGGCATCGGTCGGGCCGCCGCCGATGCCGCAGCTGATTTCGTGGCCGAGTTTGAAGAGCGCGCCGAGGGCGCCGGGCGTGTTGAGGTCGTCGCGGAGGAGTTCGAGGACTTCGACGAGGCGGCTGGGGGCGCCGTTGCCCGAGACGCGATATTTCGGGTCGTGGAAGACGGTGACGATGACTTGGAGTTTTTTCAGCGCGCTCTCGGCGGCGTGGAGCGACTCGAGGGTGAAGTTGAGTTGCTTGCGCGGGTGACCGGCGATGAGCGCGTAGCGGAGCGCGAGCGGGCTGACGCCCTTCGCCTTGAGGTCGTCGAGCGTGTAGAGGTTGCCGAGCGATTTGGACATCTTCTTGCCGTCCACCAGCAGGTGCTCGCTGTGATACCAGTGCCGCGAGAACTGCGTGCCGTTGCAGCACTCGCTCTGGGCGATTTCGTTTTCGTGGTGCGGGAAGAGCAGGTCGACGCCGCCGGTGTGGAGGTCGATCGTGTCGCCGAGATGTTTCTTGCTCATCGCGCTGCACTCGATGTGCCAGCCGGGGCGGCCGGTGCCCCACGGGCTGTTCCAGGAGTTGACGCCGTCGTCGGCCTTGTGGGCTTTCCAGAGGGCGAAGTCGGTGGCGTCTTCCTTTTCATCGGCGTCGACGGCCTGCGATTTGCCGGCGAGCGCGGAGCCGACCTGGAGTTCGCGCTCCTTTACGCGCGAGAGTTTGCCGTAGCCGTCGAAGGAGTTGACCTTGAAATAGACGGAGCCGTCGGGAGCGCGGTAGGCGTTACCCTTTTTCATGAGCACGTCGATCATGTCGATTTGCTCCTGAATGTGGCCGGTGGCGGTCGGCTCGACGTGCGGGCGCAGGCAGTTCAGCGCGTCGCAGTCGGCGTGAAATTTATCGGTCCACTGCTGCGTGACCTCCTCGAGCGGGCGGCGCTCCTCGCGGGAGCGGCGGATGGTCTTGTCGTCGACGTCGGTGAGGTTGCGGACGTGTTTCACCTTGGCTGGGCCGAACTCGAGGTCGAGCAGGCGGCGGAGGACGTCGTTGACGACGAAGGTGCGGAAATTGCCGATGTGCGCCGGGGCGTAGACTGTGGGGCCGCAGTTGTAGAAGCGGAAGACGCCGTCGGCATGCGACGGAGCGAGGGGCTTCAACTGGCGGGACAGGGAGTCGTAGAGGCGGATGGGCATGACGCGGAGGGAAGTTGGAAACGGAAAACGGGCGGCTTGGCAAATGCGACGTTAACTGTCGCTCAAAGGGACTGACCAGAAAAGGAACCACGAATGAACACGAAGGGACACGAATAGGAGCACGCGCTTCGCTCGGCATTCCTTCATTCGTGTGAATTCGTGTGCATTCGTGGTTAATCCTGCGGCCTCTGAGCGCGCCAAAATCCGCGGCGCGATGCGCAAGATTTCCATAGCCGGAGGACGGGGGAGCGGCTACCGTTTGCGCTCATCCATGCAAAACGAACCGAAGCTCGTGCTCACGCACCGTCCGCGCCGTCTCCGCCGTTTCGCCAGCCGCCGCGCGATGGTCGAGGAAACCGTCCTGCGCCCCGCCGACCTGATCGCCCCGCTGTTCGTGGTCGACGGTTCGCCGGCGCCGGAGGAAATTTCGTCCATGCCGGGCGTGTTTCGCCTGAGCATCGCCGACCTCGTGAAGGAGTGCGCGGAAACCTACGCCCTCGGCGTGCCCGCTGTGGCGCTGTTCCCGAAGCTCGATTCGAAGCTGAAGGACGAGAACGGCACCGAGGCGCTCAATCCGCAGACGCTCATCCTCCGCGCCGTGCGCGAAGTGAAAAAGGCCGTGCCGGAACTTTCGATCATCACCGACGTCGCGCTCGATCCTTACACGAGCCACGGCCACGACGGCGTGCTGAATGCCGAGAAGGACAACGTCGATAACGACCGCACCGTCGCGATCCTCGCCAAGATGGCGGTGATGCAGGCCGAGGCGGGCGTGGATTTCGTGGCTCCCTCCGACATGATGGACGGCCGTGTGGGCGCGATCCGCAAGGCGCTCGATGTCGCCGGCTACACCGACACGGCGATCATGGCCTACTCGGTGAAATACAATTCGGCCTACTACGGGCCGTTCCGCGAGGCGGTCGGCAGCGCGCAGGCGGCGGGCACGCGTCTGCTCAGCAAAGCAACTTACCAGATGAATCCCGCCAACCGGCGCGAAGCCATCCGCGAGATGCAACTCGACGTGGCCGAAGGCGCGGACGTCGTCATGGTGAAACCCGCCGGCGCCTACCTCGACGTCATCCGCGACGTGCGCAACAACACGCGCACGCCGGTCGCCGCGTATCAGGTTTCGGGCGAGTATTCGCAGATCCACGCCGCGGCGCGCCTCGGCTGGCTCGACCTGCCGCGCACGCGTCACGAATCGTTGCTCGCGATCAAGCGCGCTGGTGCGGACATGATTCTGACGTATTTCGCGAAGGACATCGCGAAGGCGTATAAGGGTTGAGAGCTGAGCGCTGAGGGTTGAGAGACCCGCGGCGAGATTTTGGGACAGGCGTCGGCTTTTTGGGCCGGCGCCTTTTTCTTGGGCGGTAGCGTTGACGCGGCTGCTTGCCGCCGCCGGGACGTCGGCGACCACCTTCTGAGTCGACGGCGGCAGGCGCGGCGAGCATCGGCTGACGCATCCCTCGTTTGAGGGGGAGCGGGCGACTTGAGGCGATGCGCGCGGCGGCGTAGTTTTTCGGCTATCGCCCCATGAAGTCGCATCCCATTACGCGGTGGCTCGCCAGCGTGCTTTGCGGTGGCTCGGCATCGCTCGCGCTCGCGGCCGAGTTGCCGGAGGTCGCCAATGCCATCGTCTACGAGCTGCCGAAATACACGGTGACGAATCCGCTCGAGTTGCCGGCGCCGGAGGCGTGGCGCTATGCCCGCATCCCGGGTTTCGAAGTGCTGAGCAACGCGTCCGACGGCGCGACGCAGCGGTTCCTGAAGGATTTCCAGGTGATGCAGCAGGTGCTCGACATCACCTGGCCGGTGCTGCGGCGCGTGGGCACGCCGTTGCCGACGACACTGATCCTGACGACGCGCGGGCGGGCGGCGGACTCGTTCTTCCATCCGCGCGGACGGCTGGTGGAGACTGCCATGGCGTTCGAGTTTCAGGAGTTCGATCCGAGCGATCCGACGCAGGGGCGCGGCGGTTTGAGCCGGGTGGCGAGTCGGTTCTACGCGGACGAGGAGCAGGCCTGCATCGTCGTCAATCTCGCGGAGGAAGGTTCGGGCAACGCCGATCCTTACCGGCAGTTCTACGAGCAATACCTGCGTTATCTGATGAGCCGGTTCGATGCGCCGATGCCGCCGTGGCTGGTGGAAGGCGTGGCGAGTTTGTTCGCGGGCATCGATTATTCGGAGAAATGGATCGAGTTCGGCCAGCTCGGCGGCCGCAAAGACGATTTCAACCAGTTGCTGACGCCGAAACCGGCCGGCGCGCCGGCGGGCGATTCCGACGATCCCGCGCCGCAGTCGCAGCGCGACGATGCGGTGCCGGCACCGCTGACGAGCGGGGTCGGCGCGGTGCCCGCACTGGCGGCGATGCTGGGCGCGAGCGAGGAGCAGATGCGCGGCGACCCGAAGCTGCGCATACTCGCGCGCGGGTTCGTCCACCTGTGCCTCTACGGCCGCGGGCTGAAATACCAGAAGCCGCTCTTCGTCTATCTCAGCCGGGTGAAAGGCGGCGCGGGCTCGGAGGAGATTTTTCGCGAGAGCTTCGGAATGACTTACGCGCAAATGCGCGACGAGCTCCTGGGCTATGCCGCATTCACGGATTACCGGCATATTCAGTTCAGCGCGCAGAAAGGCCGCGGGCTGACGCGGCCCGATGCGACGACGCTGCGCGCGGCGACACCGGCGGAGATTGGACGCATCAAGGGCGATGGATTGCTGCTGGCGGAGAATCGCGACGCGGCGTTCCTGGAACTGCTCGCGCCCTACATGCGCAAACAACAGGACAACGATCTGCTCGCCTCGCTGGCGCTGTTCGAGCTGCATTCTGAATCGAGCACGCGCGCGCAGCGCGGGCGGAAGTTGCTCGAGGCGGCAGTGGCGGGCGGCACGACGCGCGCGAAAGCGTATCTCGAACTGGCGCGGCTGCGCATCGGCGAGCAGGTCGGCTCGATCGACGGCGCGCAGCGGGAGCAAGTGCTGGAGTTGCTGCGCAAGGCGGCGACGCTGCCGCCGCCGCTCTTCGGTGTCTACGAGCAGTTGGCGAATCTCTGGTGGGAGGCCGAAGCGAAGCCGCCGTCGGGCGATCTGGTTTTGCTCGAGCAAGGCGTGCGCCGGTTTCCGGGTCAGCTCGGGCTCGTTTATCGGACGGCGCGGCTGTGCGCCGATGGCGGACGGGTGGCGCAAGCGGCCGCGATGGCGGAGTGGGGCGAACGCGCGGCGCGCGAGCCGAAGGACAAGCAGCGTTTCGCCGAACTCCGCGCGAGCCTGCCGCCGCGCAATAACGCCCGAAAATAAAAAAGGCGGCCGGTGGGCCGCCTGAAAAATTGGGCGCGAACTGAGCTCAGTTCTTCGCGAGCAGGCTGTTTTTGCGGCTGTAGCCGAAGTAGACGGCGAAACCGATCGCCATCCAGATGATGAGGTTCAGCCAGGTGATGGCGGGCAGGGAGAACATCTGGAAGACGCACGTCGCGATGCCGAGGATCGGCACGAGCGGGACAAGCGGTGTCCTGAAGGAGCGCGGCAGGTCGGGGCGCGTTTCGCGCAAGACCCAGACGCCCGCGCAGACGAGCGAGAAGGCGAGCAGGGTGCCGATGGAGATGAGTTCGCCGAGGAGGTTGAGCGGGAACAAACCGGCGATGATCGCGCAGGAGATGCCGGTGATCCACGTCGTGACGTGCGGTGTGCCGTATTTCGGGTGAATCTTCGCGAAGTAGGACGGCAGCAGGCCATCGCGCGCCATCGAGTAGAAGATGCGCGGCTGGCCGAGCAACGAGACGAGGATGACGGACGTCAGACCGGCGAGCGTGGCGGCCTCGATGAGGTAGCGGAAGATCGCGGGCGCCTGGATTTGCTGGAGGGCGTAGATGAAGGGCGCGTCGACGTTCAGCTTCGAGTAATGGACCATGCCGGTGAGCACGAGCGACACGGAGATGAAGAGGAACGAAACGATGAGCAGCGTGCCGAGGAGACCGATGGGCAGGTCGCGCTGCGGGTTCTTCGTTTCCTGCGCGGCGGAGGAGACGCAGTCGAAGCCGACGTAGGCGAAGAAGATCGCGCCGGCGCCGCGGAAGATGCCGCTCCAGCCGTATTCGCCGAAGGTGCCGGTGTTTTCCGGAATGAAAGGGTGCCAGTTCGCGCGCGGGATTTCGGGGTGGCCGAAGAAATAATAGATGCCGTAGCCGACGAGCGCGAGGAGCACGCCGACCTTGATCACGACCATGAGGTTGTTGAAGCCGGCGGACTCCTTGATGCCGATGTAGAGAATGTAGGTCAGCAGGAGCGAAATGAAGACGGCCGGGATGTTGATCAGCGCGCCGGTGGTCTTGAGCGTTTGCAGCTGGAAGGTGAAGAACCCGAGGTTGATCGGGATGGTGCGGTCGGGATCGACGTCGAGCGGCGCGCTGGCGAGCGAGGCGGGCAGGGCGAGGTGGAATTCGTTGAGGATGTCGCGCGTCGCACCGGACCAGCTCACGGCGACGGCGGCGCCGGAGAAAAGGTATTCGAGGATGAGGCACCAGCCGACGACCCACGCGAGGATTTCGCCAAGGCTGCCGTAGGTGTAGGTGTAGGCGCTGCCGGAGACGGGGATCATCGCCGCGAGCTCGGCGTAGCAGAGGCCGGCGAAGAGGCAGGCGATGCCGGAGACGATGAACGAGAGGGCGATGGCCGGGCCGCCATAGAGCGCGGCGGCCTGACCGGTTTGCACGAAGATGCCGGCGCCGACGACGGAGCCGATGCCGAGCGAGATGAGGCTGATGGGGCCGAGCGTGCGTTTGTAGCCGTGCTCGGCGCCGGCCTCCTTCTGGAGATCGGCGATGGGTTTCGTGCGGAAGAGACTCATGGCGGCGTGGCGCGGGCGGTTATTTGCCCGAGTTGTTCAACTTCGAATGGTGGCGGCTGTAGGTGAAATAGATCACTACGCCGATGAGCATCCAAACGATGAGTCGAATCCAGGTGTCGCGCGGCAGGCCAACCATTTGGGCGCCGCAGATGAGGATGCCGAGGATGGGGACGAGCGGCACGAACGGGGTTTTGAACGGGCGCGGCAGATCGGGCTGCCGGTAGCGGAGAACGATGATGGCGGCGCAGACGATGACGAAGGCGAGGAGCGTGCCGATGGAGACGAGTTCGCCGAGGAGGCTGAGCGGGAGCAGACCGCCGATGATCGCGGCCAGCACGCCGGTGAGCAGCGTGGTGACGTAGGGGGTTTTGAATTTCGGGTGCACCTTGGCGAAGGCGGGCGGGAGCAGGCCGTCGTTGGCCATCGAGAAGAAGATGCGCGGCTGGCCCATGAGCATGACGAGGATGACCGAGCTGAGGCCGGCGATGGCGGCGATCTCGACCACGAAGCGCAGCGCGGCGGGCGCGCCGGCGGCGATGAGGGCATTCACGACCGGGGCGGCGTTGTTGAGGTCGGTGTATTTCTGCATGCCGGTCAGCACGAGGGAAATCACGATGAACAGCACGGTGCAGATGAGGAGCGAGCCGATGATGCCGCGCGGCATGTCGCGCTGCGGGTTCTTGGCTTCCTGCGCGGAGGTCGAGACGGCGTCGAAGCCGATGTAGGCGAAGAAAATCACGCCGGCGCCACGGAGGATGCCGCTCCAGCCAAACTGGCCGTCGACACCGGTGTTGGCGGGGATGAAGGGCGTCCAGTTGCTCTTGGCCAGGCCGAAGTGGGTGAAGATCCACCAGAGGCCGAAGCCGATGACGCCGAGCAGCACGGCGACCTTCGTGATCACCATGACGTTGTTGAAATTCGCGGACTCCTTGATGCCGACGTAGAGCAGCGCGGTGAGGAAGACGATGATGCCGACCGCGGGCAGGTTCACGAGCGCGCCGGTCGAGATGAACGGATGGTAGGGGAGATTGAAGAGACCGAGGTTGAGGTATTCGGTGCGCGTGAGGTCGACGTTGAAGGGCGCGTTGCAGAGGTGCGCGGGGACGGTGATGCCGCAAAAGTCGTGGAGGAAGGTCACGAAGTGCCCCGACCAGCCGACGGCGACGGTGGGCGCGGTGAAGAGGTATTCGAGGATGAGGTCCCAGCCGATGATCCAGGCGAAGAATTCACCGAGCGTCGCGTAGCTGTAGGTGTAGGCGCTGCCGGCGATCGGCACCATGGCGGCGAACTCCGCGTAACACAGGCCGGCGAAGAGGCAGCCGAGGCCGGAGATGACGAACGAGATCGCGATGGCGGGACCGGCGTATTGGGCCGCGGCCTGTCCGCTGAGCACGAAGATGCCGGCGCCGATAATCGCGCCGATGCCGAGGCTGATGAGGTTTGTGGCGGTCAGGGTCTTGTTGAGACGCTGATCGCCGGAGGCCTCCGCTTGGAGCTGCGCAACGGATTTGGTTTGGAACAGGCTCATAGGGTAACGGGTAGGGGTTGGGTCGAGAAAGGCGTATGACAGAGCGGGGTCAAGAGGAGGTTGGGTCGGGTTTCTTGCGGCGCGGCAGACGCGGCAGGTGGTCGGGCCAGAGCAGCATGAATGCCGCGTAGCCGAGCAAACCCACGGCGGGGCCGAGAATCACCGAACCGAGGTAGAGCGTGAAGAGCGCGTCGCTGGACCAGACGCTGCCGGGGTTGGCCATGAGCTGGTCCCAGACTGCGAACGGCGAGGCGCCGCGTGCGACGCGGCCGACGAAATAGCAGGCGGAGAGCTGCACCGGCGCCGTGAGTGGCATCGAAATGAATTGGAGACCGATGCAGAGGAGGAGATTGGCGCGGCCGAAGAATCCTGCGACGCCGGCGATGAGCGATTGCGCGGGCAGGAACGGAATCGTCGTGATGGGGAACCCGATCAGCCAGGCGCGCGCCAAGCTGCTGGGCGTGGGCATCCAGAGCGCCTTGTCGAGCAGGCGATCGCCGAGCTTCGTGTGGAGGAAAGAGCCTTTGAGGCCTTGGCGGGAGAGGCGGCGGCGGTGGAGCCAGCGATGAGCCCAAAGGGGAAGCCGCATGAGTCGCGCGGAGGCTGAAGCGGTGGCGCTCAAAAAGCGGAGCGCGGGATTTGAATCGAGTCACCCGGGAAGAGCAGGGGATCCTCGTCGGGCTGACGTTGCGCGAGCTTCACGTCGAAGTCGTAAGCTTTTCGGTCGCGGGTGAGCGTGACCTTGGTTTCCTTGGCGTAGAGGGTGAAACCGCCGGCGGACTGCACGGCCTTGGCGAGCGTGAGGTCGGGCGACCACGGGATGCGGCCGGGACGCTGCACTTCGCCGCCGATGTAGACGTAGCGTTCGGTGACCGTGACCGAGACGCTGATCGAGGTGTAGAACTTGCGGTCGAGGTAGGCCTGGCGGATGGCGTTGGAAAGCTCGCCGGTGTTCTGACCGGCGGCCGGGATGACGCCGAGAAACGGCAGGCTGATCGCACCCTGTTCGTCGATCTGCACAGGGTTGGTGCTCGGATCGGGGATGCCGCTGAGCGTGACCGTGAGCGAATCGCCGGGGCGGAGCTGCGCGGCCGAGGAGGACGCCGCGACTTTCGGATTGCGGGTGCCGGTCGCGGCGGTGCCGGACGAGGTGCTCTCGCAGCCGCTGAGAGCGGCGAGCGCGACAATCACGACGATGGACAACAGCGAGCGGGAAAGGCGCATGAAGTGGGTCGTTACTGCGGGAAGCTTTGCGCCGATGCAACACCGGAGGGGCCGGAACGGGTGTGTGGCAGGGGTCGCGTCGGAGTTGGCGCGTCCGAGGTCGAACTGTAGGAGCCTGCTTGCAGGCGACCGCGCACGTTCGCGTGCGGGTCAGGTCGCGTGCCAGCACGCTCCCATATGGGCACGCCGCGCGAGTGGTGACAACAAAACAGCCGACGCGGTCGGCGTCGGCTGGGAGAGCGTCGGGCGTGCGACGCGGTGAAAGAGGCTCAGCGGCGGCCGCGGCTCTTGCGCGAGGGCTTGTCGTCCTCCTCGTCGGCTTCCTCTTCGTCTTCGTCGTCGAAGTCCTTTTCGGCGCCGTCGTCCTCGTCTTCGTCCTCATCGTCGCCTTCGCCCTTTTCCTTCTTGGACTCGTCGTCGTCGCCTTCTTTGGCGTCTTCGTCGTCGTCCCACTTGAGCGAGGCGTCGTTCTTCATGCGCTCGTCCTCTTCCTCGTCGATGTCGGGCAGGTCGGCGTCGTCCTCTTCCTCGTCTGCGGCGCGGCGCTTGGCGCGCTTGCCGACGGGCGCGGCTTCCTCGTCGTCGTCATCGCCGTAGCCGGCGGGCATGAAGTCGAGGATGGCGGTGAGTTCGGCGAAAAGATGGACGGACTTGCCCTCGATGAAGTCGTTGTTCTGCGCTTCGCGGATCTGGTCCTCGACTTCGTCGACTGTGAGCTTCTCCTCGAAGTCGAAGAGATCGTTCAGCAGCTTCACGCGCAGGCGGGTGAGGTGGTCGAGCAGGTCGGCGTAGGGGCCGTTTTCCTCGTCGATGATATCGGGGAGGGCGAAGAGCTTCTCGTCGGACTCGATGAGCGACTCCTTCGTGCGGCGGAGATTGACGCGGCCCTTGCCGAGGTCCTTGACGATGCGGAAGGCGATGAACGCGCGCTCGAACACATCGGGATCGAAACCGTATTCGCGCAGCGGCTCGATCGCCTCAATCAGATGATCGACTTGGCGCGGATCGATGATGCTGAGCGCGTCGACGTCCCAGTGCACGGGATCGCTGACCTCGTCGACCCACCAGTTGTGGTCTTCGCCGAGCCGCACGTTGCACCATTCGAGTTGAGGGGTTCCTTTCGCCATAGAAGAAGTGAGAAACTTTGACCGGAAAAAGGCCGCGCGCATGCCCGTGTCAAATACCGAAACACCTTTTCTCCAAAAAACTTCGTGTCGCCTCAAACGCCTCATGGCGAAGACAGATGTGGCGCTTGAAACAAACCGGCGCGCGCCCCATGGTCCGCGCCAAATGGGACGGTTCTACGACGCCTTCGCGAAACCCTACTTTTTCCGCCAAGATCCGGAGCACGCGCACGAGTCGGCGGTGCGCGCGCTGACTCTGCTCGGCCGCGTGCGTCCGCTCTGCGCGCTCCTGGAAAAATGGGCGCAGCTCGATGCGTCGGCGCACCGGCCAATCGAGGCGTTCGGCCTGAAGTTCCCCAATGCCGTCGGCCTCGCCGCGGGCTTCGACAAGAACGCCGAGTGCTGGCCCGCCGCCGCGTCGCTCGGCTTCGGTCACGTCGAGATCGGCACCGTCACGCTGCACGCGCAGCCGGGCAATCCCAAGCCGCGCCTCTTTCGTTTTCCGAGCGAAGAGGCGGTGATCAACCGCATGGGCTTCAACAACGAGGGCGCCGCCGCGCTCGCCGCGCGCCTTGCGCAACAGGCCGCGCCCGGCCGCCGCGTCATTCCGCTCGGCGTGAATCTCGGCAAGACGAAGGTCACGCCGCTCGACCAGGCGACCGAGGACTACCTCGGGAGTTTCCGCTTGCTCGCCGATCACGCCGACTACGTCGCGATCAACGTCAGCAGCCCGAACACGCCCGGCCTGCGCGAATTGCAGGATGCGTCTTGGCTGAAACCGCTCCTCGCCGCACTCGTCGCGGAGAACAAGGCGCGCGTCGCGGCGGGCAAACCGCGTCGTCCGTTGCTGCTGAAAATCGCGCCCGATCTATCGTTTCCGCAGATCGACGCGGCGCTGGGCGTCATCGCCGACCTCGGCCTCGACGGCATCATCGCGACCAACACGACACTCGCACGGCCGGGCTTTTTCGCGACGGTCGACCAAGCGGGCGGACTCAGCGGCAAACCGCTGCGCCACCGCGCCACCGATGTGATCAATTACATCGCGCGCGCCACGCGCGGCCGGCTGCCGATCGTCGGCGTCGGCGGCATCTACGACGAGGAAACCGCCGCGGAGAAAATGGATGCCGGCGCCACCTTGGTGCAGATCTATACGGGGATGATTTTCCGCGGGCCGTTCCTCGCGCGCGAACTCGCGCACGCGCTCGCGCATCGGCACAAGCGCTAGGCCGCGATGGCTGCGCCGGTCACGTTTTTGCTCGATAACGGCTCGCTCGAGCCAGCGGCGACGTTGCGCTTGCGCGAGCTCGCTTCGGCGCTCGCGTCGCGCGTCGGAGTAGCTGTCGAACCGGTTTCGCTGCTGCATTCGTCCGGGGTGCCGGCGGACAGACTCGGCGGCACGCGGGCGGAGATTTTCGAGCCGGCCGTGACACGTCGCGCGGAAGCAGGCGCGCGCGATTTCCTGGTCGTTCCGCTGTTCTTCGGCCCGAGCCGCGCGCTGACCGACTATTTGCCTGAACGCGTCCGAGCGTTGCGGGAGAAAGTCCCGGATCTCGCGGTGCGCGTGGTGCCGCCGCTTTTCGCGGCCGACGATACGCGTCTCGCGCGCATCCTGGCGGACAATGTCCGCACCGTCGCGGCGGCACCGGCTCGCGTGGCGTTGGTCGATCATGGCAGCCCGGTCCCGGCGGTGACGGAGGTGCGGGAAGCGCTCGCTCGGCAGCTCGCGCGCGAACTCGGCGGCGCGACGAAAGTTGTCGGTTGCTGCATGGAGCGCCGTCCGGAGCCGGCTTACGATTTCAACGAGCCGATGCTGGAGAAATTGCTGGCGCGCGACGGCTGGAATTCAGGCGACGTGGTGATCGCGATGCAGTTCTTGCTGCCCGGGCGGCACGCCGGACCTGACGGCGATGTGGCGCAAATTGGCCGGCGCGCCGCGGAGGCGCACGCGGGTTTGCGCGTGCGGCTTACGCCGCTGGTGGCTGAGCATCCATTGCTGACAGAGATTTTGGCTGATCGCTGGCGCGCAGGTCGGGCCGCGGCACCGCTCTAGGCGTCGTAACTGCACCGAAGGCCTGCGGCGACATCTCCGGCTCGAGTGGCTCGTCGCGGAGGGGCAGGGCGTCGAGCCAGTCGCGCCAGATCTGCATCCATGGGCGGGTTGACTCAGTGGGAGGCATGGGCGGGCTCCTGGGCGTGAGCGGTGGCGAGTGGCGAACGGTGCGCCGCCGCGGCTTCACCGATGACGATGAGCGAGGGCGTGTCCTCGAGTTCGGTGGCGAGTTGCGCGGCGGATTCGAGCGTGCCGAGGCGGATCGACTGCGTCGGACGCGAGGCATGGCTGACAATGAGCAGCGGCGTGGCGCGCGAAATCCCGTGCGCGGTCAGGCGTTCGGCGATTTCGCCAAGGCGGCGCGTGCCCATGTAGACGCACAGCGTGGCACCGGGGTGGGCGAGGGCGGACCAGTCGACGGAGCGAGAGCGTTTCGCTTCACATTCGTGGCCGGTGGTCAGGATCGCCGTGGAAGCGACGCCACGCTGCGTCAGGCTGATGCCGGCGGCGGCGGCGGACGCGCATGCGGCGGTGATGCCGGGCACGATCTCGAAAGCAATCTGCGCGGCGCGGAGCGCGGCGATTTCTTCGCCGAGCCGGCCGAAGACAGTCGGGTCACCGCCCTTGAGGCGCACCACCCGGCGGCCGGCGCTCGCATGCGCGACGAGCAGCCAGTTGATTTCCTCCTGCAAGGCGCTGTGTGTGCCCGCGCGCTTGCCGACATAGATGAACTCGGTGCCATGGCGGCAGTTTCCCAGCAACTCGCGGTTGGCGAGGTCGTCATGCAGCACCACATCCGCCTGTTGCAGCGCGCATAAGCCGCGCACCGTGATCAGGTCGGCCGCGCCGGGGCCGGCACCGACGAAGGTGACGTTCCCGGCGGTGGTTGACTTAAACATGACTAGGGACATGACCTATGACTTGCTTATGTTTTGATAATCGTCAACTGTGAGCCTTCCTCTCCCGTGTCATGTCCGAAGCACCCGCCCTCGCCCCCACGCCCGCCCTCTCGAAAAACGAGCTGCTGAAGCAGCGCGATCCGACGTTGGCGGGCGACATCGCCGCCACCCTCGCGAACGACGAGGCCCTCCGCTTTTCGGACGACGACGAGCAATTCATCAAGTTCCACGGCTTCTACCAGCAGGACGACCGCGACAAGCGGAAGGCCGGCAAGGAATACATTTTCATGGTGCGCAACCGCCTGCCGGGCGGCGTCGTGTCGCCGGAGCAGTATCTGGTGTTCGACGACCTCGCCACGCGTTACGGCAACAACACGCTGCGCATCACCTCGCGCCAGGCGTTCCAGTGGCACGGCGTCGTGAAGCAGGGACTCGGTCCGCTGCTGAAGCGCATCAACGACGTGCTCTCGACGACGCTCGCGGCCTGCGGCGACGTCGCGCGCAACGTCATGGCGCCGTCCACGCCGTCGACCTCGGCGCTGACCGACGAAGTGCTCGCGGATGCCGCGCTCGTCTCGCGCGATCTGCTGCCGCGCTCGACTGCTTACCACCAGATCTGGGTCGACGGCAACGAAGTGAAGCTCGGCAGCGAAGCCGCCGCGCCCGCCGAGGACCCGCTCTACGGTCGCCAGTATCTGCCGCGCAAATTCAAGACCGCGTTCGCCATTCCACCGCTGAACGACGTCGACATCTTCACGAACTGCCTCGGCTTCGTCGCCATCGCCGATCCGGCGAATCCCGTGCGCGTGCTCGGCTACAATCTCCTCGCCGGCGGCGGCATGGGCATGTCGCACGGCAACAAGGAAACCTACCCGCGCGTCGCCGACGTGCTCGGCTTCTTCCCGCGCGCGCGGCTGGTCGACGTCGCGAAGGCCGTGCTCATCGCCTACCGCGACCACGGCGACCGCACCAATCGCAAGCACGCCCGCCTGAAATACGTGCTCGAGGAAAAAGGCGCGGCGTGGTTCCGCGAGCAGGTGGAGCAACGCGCCGGTTTCCGCCTCGAGGAGGCGCGCCCGATGTATTTCACACAGCAGGGCGACCGGTTCGGTTGGCATCGCCAGAGCGACGGGCGCATTTTCATCGGCCTCTACATCGAGGCGGGCCGCGTGAAGGACACGCCGGCGCGCCAGTTGAAAACGGCGCTGCGCCGCATCGTGGAAAAGCACCGTGTCGAAGTCCGCCTCACGCCGTCGCAAAATCTCCTGCTCGCCAACGTGCCCGAAGCCGCGCGCGACGACATCACGGCGCTGCTCGCCGAGCATGGCATTCCCGTGGAAAACCAGACGAGCGCCGTGCGCCGCGCCTCGATGGCGTGCCCGTCGATGCCGACGTGCGGTCTCGGTCTCGCCGAGAGCGAGCGTGCGTTGCCGGGCATCCTCGATGACTTCGAGCGTGAGCTCACGGCTCTCGGTTTGTCCGACGAGGAAATCATCATCCGCATGACCGGTTGCCCGAACGGTTGCGCGCGTCCTTACATGGCGGAGATCGGCTTCGTCGGCCGCGCGCCGAACAAATACAATGTCTACTTCGGCGGCGACGAAGCGTCGCTCGCGCTCAACCGCGAATACCGCGCCAGCGTGAAGCGCGAGGATCTCATGAAGGAAATCGCTCCCATCCTTCGCCGCTGGCGCGACGAGCGTCGCCCCGGCGAACGCTTCGGCGCGTTCGCGAATCGCGTCGTGTTTCCCGAACAAGCCGCCGCGGCCGTTGCGATGGCGACTCCCGCCACTCCTGCCACATGAGCCAACGCCCTTCCGATTCCCAAATCGCGCAGTGGAACGCCGAGCTGCGCGCGCGCACGCCGCGGGAAGTCACCCGTTGGGCCATCCAGCACGGCGCGGGCCGCGCGATCGTTTCCACGAATTTCCGCCCGTATGAGGCGGCGATCTTGCATCTCGCGACGCAGCTGCAGCCCGACATTCGCGTGCTATGGGTCGATCACGGCTACAACCGCCCGGCGACCTACCGTCACGCCGAGGAGTTGCGCGCGAAGCTGAAGCTGAACGTGCTCGCGTTCCTGCCGCGCGTCACCGTCGCGCACCGCGAGGCGCTGCACGGCCCGGTGCCGGACCCAGGCGATGAGGCGGCGATGAAGGCGTTCAGCGCGCAGATGAAACTGGAGCCCTTCCAGCGCGGCATGCGCGAGCTCGCGCCGACGGTTTGGCTCACCGCGCTGCGCCGCGATCAGACGGCGAGCCGCGCGGCGCTCGACCTCGTGGCATGGGACGAGAATTTCCAGACGCTCAAGGTCAGCCCGTTCTTCCACTGGAACGACGAGCAGCTCGAAGTCTACCTGCGCGAGCACGCATTGCCGAACGAGTTCGATTATTACGACCCGGCGAAGGGCGACCAAAAGCGCGAGTGCGGGCTGCATGCCGCGTGGGGGAAGCGCGCGCTCGCGGAAGTCGGCGCGGAGGTCGCGAGTCCATGAGCGCGCCCGCTGCCACCGCCACCAGATCCAGCTATCATCTCGACCACCTCGACTGGCTCGAGACCGAGGCGATCCACGTCATGCGCGAGGTCGCAGGCGAGTTCGACCGCCCGGCGATTCTGTTCTCCGGCGGCAAGGACTCGATCTGTCTGCTGCGTCTCGCGGAAAAGGCGTTCCGCCCGTCGGAGCTGCCGATGCCGTTGCTCAACGTCGATACCGGTCACCATTTTCCCGAGCTGAACGATTTTCGCGATCGCCGCGCCAAGCAGCTCGAGGCGCGACTCATCGTCCGCACTGTCGAGGACGCGATCGCGAAAGGCATCGCGACGCCCGCGAAGGGCGAGCTCTCGCGCAATCGTCTGCAGATTCCGACGTTGCTGGCGGCGGTGGAGGAGTTCCGCTTCGACTGCCTGATCGGCGGCGCGCGGCGCGACGAAGAGAAAGCGCGCGCGAAGGAGCGGTTCTTCAGCTACCGCGACCAGTTCGGCCAGTGGGACCCGAAGAACCAGCGGCCCGAACTCTGGAATCTCTACAATGCGCGCCTCAGCCCCGGCGAGAACATGCGCGTGTTCCCGCTCAGTAACTGGACCGAGCTCGACGTCTGGGAATACATCCGGCGCGAGCGGCTCGAAGTGCCGAGCATCTATTTCAGCCACCGTCGTAGTTGTGTGCGTCGTGGCGGCCAATGGTTGCCGGTCACGGACTTGGTGCCACCTCAGCCCGGCGAACGGGTCGAGGAGCTCCGCGTCCGCGTCCGCACCATTGGCGATATTATCTCCACCGGCCTGATCGAATCGCCCGCGGATCACGTCGACGACATCATCGCCGAAGTCGCCGCCGCCCGCGTGACCGAGCGCGGTTCGCGTGCGGACGACCGCGCCTCCGAGGCGGCGATGGAGGACCGCAAGAAGGCGGGCTATTTCTAAACGGCGCCGTTACGCGCCGGAATTCTCCCCTCCGATGGTCTCCGAAGTTTTCCAACCTTCAACTGCCGCGCCCCGCGCGGCCGATGCGGTCGCCACTGCGATCGATCTGCTCCGTTTCAACACCTGCGGCTCGGTCGATGACGGCAAATCCACGCTCATCGGCCGGCTCCTCTACGACTCGAAGTCGCTGATGGACGACCAGGTCGAGGCGCTCGAACGCAGCGCCGATCTCACCGGCGGCGGCCGGGTGAATCTCGCCAATCTCACCGACGGTCTCCGCGCCGAGCGCGAGCAGGGCATCACGATCGACGTGGCCTATCGCTACTTCGCGACGCCGCGACGCCGCTTCATCGTCGCGGACACGCCGGGCCACGTCCAATACACGCGCAACATGGTCACGGGCGCGAGCACGGCGAACCTTTCGATCGTGCTGGTCGACGCACGCGCCGGCGTGATCGAGCAGAGCCGCCGCCACGCCGCCATCGCCGGCCTGTTGCGCATCCCGCATCTCGTCGTCGCGGTGAACAAGATGGACCTGGTCGATTGGAGCGAAGCGCGCTTCAACGAGATCCGCGCGGAATTCGAGAAATTCCTCCCGCGCCTCGGCATCAAGGACGTGAAGTTCATCCCGCTCAGCGCGCTGAACGGCGACAATGTCGTCACGCCGTCGCCGCACACGCCATGGTATCCCGGACCGACGCTGCTCGCGCACCTTGAAACGGTGCACATCGGCAGCGATCACAATCTCGAGGAGTTCCGCCTGCCCGTGCAATGGGTCAACCGTCCGAACCGCCCCGGCGATGCGTCGCTGCACGATTTCCGCGGCGTCAGCGGGCAGATCGCCGGCGGCATTGTCCGCGTCGGAGACAAGGTGCTCGTGCTGCCGGCCGGCGTCACGACGCGCGTGAAGCGCATCCACACGCTCGACGGCGATCTCGCCGAGGCGTTCGCGCCGCAATCCGTCACGCTCGTGCTCGAGCACGATGTCGATGTGTCGCGCGGCTCGATGATTGTGCGCACCGATGCGCTGCCCGGGGGCGGCACCGATATGCGCGCGCAGCTCTGCTGGATGAATCCGCGCGCGTTGCAGCGCGGTCGCAAACTGCTCCTCAAACACACCACGGCGACGACGCCCGCGATCGTCACCGAGCTCACGCACCGAGTCGACCTAGAGACGCTCGAGCTGCGCGAAGGGCCGACGGAGTTTGCGCTGAACGATCTCGGCGAGGTGCGCCTGCGCACGGCGAAGCCGGTTTTTCACGACGGCTACGCGAGCAACCGCCTGACGGGATCGTTCATCCTGATCGACCCCGACACGCATGCCACGCTCGGGGCCGGGATGCTGCACGCGCCCACGGAAACCGTGCGCGCGGAGTTTCTGGATTACACGATTTGAGATCGGGAAATCGCCATTGCGCGCGCGGGGCGGCTGCGCCTACGGTGAAAGGCGGTGAAGATTCCGGTCAAACTCGACTATACCTGCCGCATCCTGTGCGAACTCGCGCGCTGCTACGATGGCGGCGAACCGGTCCGCATCGACGACTTGTCGGAAGTCGAGTCGGTGCCAGCCAATTTCCTCGCGCAGATTCTCGGCGAGCTGAAGAACGCGAAGCTCGTGGTGAGCCGGCGCGGCGTGCAGGGCGGCTTCCTCCTCGCGCGGGCGCCGGACCAGATCACGCTGTTCGACATCGTGCAGGCCATCGAGGGCGACTTGATGGAGCTGAGCGGGAATTTCGACGGCAAGTCCGGCCGCCGGATGAAGCAAATCTGGAATGAGATTCGCGGCGTCGCCGTCGAGCGCGCCCGGGCTCAGACGCTCGACAAGATGGCCGCGAAGACCGAGGTCGAGATGTATTACATCTGACCTGCCTACCGGCGGCTTGCGGGAAGGAGGGACCGCTATGGGATGCGCAGCCGCGCGCCAAAATCTGCGTTTGACGCGCGGCTGCGCATGAATTCGCTAAAGGTCATGTCCTCACTCGTCTTTAACGATATCGTTTCCACCGTCGGCAACACTCCCCTCATCAAGCTGAACCGCCTTGCGGCCGGGTTGCCCGGCAACGTCTACGTGAAGGCCGAGTTCTTCAACCCGCTGGCGAGCGTCAAGGATCGCATCGGTCGCGCGATGATCGAGGCCGGTGAACGCGACGGGAAGATCAAGCCCGGCACGGTCATCGTGGAGCCGACGTCGGGCAACACGGGCATCGCGCTCGCCTTCGTGGCGGCGCAACGCGGCTACAAGCTGATCCTGACGATGCCGGAAACGATGTCGGTCGAGCGCCGCGTGCTCCTGCGCATGCTCGGTGCGGAGATCGTGCTGACGCCCGGTGCGGAAGGCATGAAGGGCGCGATCGCGCGTGCGAACGAGATCCTCGCGCAGCAAGGCGACAAGGGTTTCATGCCGCAGCAATTCGAGAATCCGGCCAACCCCGAGGTGCACCGCCGGACGACGGCGGAGGAAATCTGGGCCGCGACCGGCGGCAAGATCGACGCGTTCGTCGCAGGCGTCGGCACCGGCGGCACGATCACGGGTGTCTCCGAGGTCATCAAATCGCGCACCAAGCTGCACACCGTGGCGGTCGAGCCGGTGACGAGCCCGGTGATTTCCGGCGGCCAGCCGGGCAAGCACAAGATCCAGGGCATTGGCGCGGGCTTCGTCCCGAAGGTGCTCAATCGCGCCATCATCGACGAGGTGATCACGGTCGCCGACGACGATGCGTTCGCGACGTCGCGCGAGGCCGCGTTGAAGGAAGGCATTCTCGGCGGTATCTCAACCGGCGCGAACATCTGGGCCGCGCTCCAGCTGGCGAAGCGTCCCGAATTTGCCGGCAAGACGATCGTCACGGTCGCCCCGAGCTTCGGCGAACGCTACATCTCGACCGCGCTGGCCGAGAAGGCGCGGCAGGAAGTCACGAGCTGAGCGGGCGCGAGTGTTTCCCGCGACCAGCGAGGCGCGCCCCGGCGCGCCTTTTTCATGGCCGGAGGCCGCGGTTCAGATCGACCAGTCGAAATCCTCGATGCCGCCGAGGACGACTTCCTTGGCGCGGCGCGGGCGGACGACGAGGTTGGTGTCTTGGTAGTAGGCGATGCTGTTTTCCGGAATGGATTCGAGCAGCCAGACGTTCGCGCCGACGACCGAGTGCGCACCGATGCGCGTCGTGCCGCCCAGGATCGTGGCGTGCGCGTAGATGGTGACGTGATCGTCGATCTGCGGGTGGCGTTTCACGCCCTTGATCGGCTGGCCGTTGGCGTCGACCTCGAAGGACTTCGCGCCGAGCGTGACGCCTTGGTAGATTTTCACGTGATTGCCGATCACGGCGGTCTCGCCGATGACCACACCGGTGCCGTGATCGATGAAGAAGTGAGTGCCAATCGTGGCGCCCGGGTGGATGTCGACGCCGGTGCGCTCGTGGGCGAACTCCGTGATCATGCGCGGCAGCAGTGGCACGCCTTCTTCGTAGAGGACGTGCGCGATGCGTTGCAGCGAGACGACGAGCACCGACGGGTAGGCGAGGATGATTTCCTCGAAGCTGCGCGCGGCGGGATCGCCGGTGTAGGCGGCGTTGACGTCGGTTTGGATGATGCGGCGGATCGACGGCAGGCGCGCGAGTGTGGTGGCGGCGGCGCGCTCGGCGCTCGCTGCGGGGTCGGCGTGGCCGGCGAAGCGGAGGGATTTCTCGATTTCCGCGCGCAGATTACGCGCGATCTTGGCCAGCTGTTGTCCGAGCCAGTGCTCCACGTCCGCCTGCTTCAACGAGCTGGCTTCGAAGTAGCCTGGGAAGAGCACGTGCATGAAATCGCGCGCGAGCTCGGCCACGGACTCCTGCGAGGGCAGGTTGGGGCCGTCGAGGTGGTTGATGCCGCCGTCGCGGGCATAGGACTCGAGCAAGGCTTGGGCGAGGGCGTTCGGCGACATGGAGCGGTGCGGCGGTTCCACGATTCGAGGAAATGGTGCGGGGTCAAATTCCCGCCGCGTCAGTTTCCGAGCGAAACTCAGGGCGACTGTGTCGACATCCCTGGCGGTTTTGGAGCCATTTCACTCCCGGGGAGTGGTGCTCAGGGGGGGACTCGAACCGTTGCGGCGCGGCATCGGTTTCGCTTCCGCAAGTGTCGACCAATTAGTTAAGTAGCGAGTTCGTGTCACGTTGTGATTTTAGCGCCGAACAGTTCAACAATGCAGGTGGATGAACGCGGATGCACGCTTTCCGGATAGTTTGGCAACATCGCGACAACAATCACGGGGTTGGCTTTCCGCCTGCCGCGTCGTTCAAAGCAGCAAGTGCGCTCGCGGAACTCACTTTGAACAATTCCAGCGCGGCGCACGCAATCATCACCCGCCCGGCCGCGTCCGTGTGGCGGCGGATTCCGGCTCGGTTTTGCCGAACGTAGCGCCGCACGACCTCTTCCGAGCGTCGGATGCATACCGCAAACTCTCGGACGCTGAGCAGCGGAGGCAAGTAGCGGTATTTCACAACGTCCGGTGTTGGCGCAATGCGCGCCCCCCGAGACAATGCGCGATCAATCTCCTCCCGAACGATCGCCCGGATTGCTACGAGCAAAGCATCAAAGTCTAGATCTGCAGTCCGCGGATTGCGCCGCTCATCTTTCGGATTGAGCGACGCCAAGGTGAGCAAAGTTTTCACGAGTCAAAAGCGCGGCCCGCACCAGCTATGGCCTGAAACGCGGCCCGCTCCTCGTCGGTCCAGCCGCGCAGTTCAAACACGGTGCTGGGCCATGTGGTAGGCTGGACATCAGCCGGCGCCATAACGACCGCGTCGCTCGCCTGCCTGATGAATGAAAACGCTAGGGTGCTACGCTCACCGGGTCGGTCGCCAAAGCGCAGGCGGCGAAGCGCGAGTCGGAATGCCAATTCAGCCTCCCCGTCGAGTTCGATTGTGATCTTCATGATGAACCCCAAACAGAAGCCGCCGGACCTGGTGCGGTGTGAGAAAGGGCAAACGAGTGCCCATCCGCTTCGATCCGGCGGCCAATAGTCTGTCTCGTTTTTGTGAACGCTTCTCACGGCGTGTAGCCGACCGGCTACGTCCGAAAGGCTCTCGGAAATTTTGGACCCGGGCAAGCCCGCGTTGGGAAACTGGAAACTGCCTCAGCTCGTGGAATCACCACGACACCACCGCCACGCGCTCGCGAAATTCCGGTTCGGGGATGTTTGCCAGTTTTTGCGCGGTGGCGCTCTGCTTTTTCGTGATTCCGATATCAGCGATGGTGGGCACGGAATTAGGTTCCGAGTCGGCACCTAATTTTTTCGGCCCTGTTTTGCTGTTCGGCATCTGTTTCAGAAAGTTTCCCATCTGGCGCTCTGCCAGCGTGCGGATTTACGCGGCGCGGTTCACGGTTTCGATGGAGGCGTTCGTGCGTTCGAGGTAGACGCGCGCGCGGCCTCGGCCTATTTGATGACCTCTGCGCGCAGTGAGGTGCACAACTCTTTGAGGCGGTCTTCGCTTTCCTTGAGCGCGTCTTTAAAGGCTTTCGCGGGGTCACGCTCGCGGGAGTCGAGCCGGCCGAAGCCCTGGCGCAGCGCGTCAGCGCGGTTTTGTTTTTCAAGGGCAGATTTTTCAAAACCGGCGTCGAAGGATCGCCGCGCGTCTTCCTCGATGCGCTGGATTTCGCGGGCGCGGGCTTGGTCGGTGGCGTTGCCGCGGGTGCCAGTCACGGCTTCCGAGAGCGTAAAGGAAACGCGGTCGCGTTGCCCTTCCTGCAACCTTGCGGCGGCATTCGCAACAGAAGCCTCCGCTGCGGCGCGCTCTTCAGCGAGGCGCAGCAACTCTCCGTCAATCGCGCGCTCCTCTTTCTTCAATTCAAGTTTGCGCTGCAGGAGTTGACTGGCGGGGAGCTCTTTTTGCCGGAGCGCCTCAGCGATGTTGAGTAGTTCCTCTTCAACCTCGGCACGTTGGTTAGTCAACGCGGCGGCCTTTTCCGCGGCGATCATTCGATCCATCGCCGCGCGACGCTCTTCCTCCGACAACGCCAGGCGCACGCGGCTCGCGTCGGCCAGTTCCTTGCCTTCGTCCGCGGTCAGGTCGGCGGTGATCTTGCGCTGCGCCGCGAGATTTTTCTCGATATCGAGCTGCAGGGCGAGAGCGTCCGCCGAGCCCTGCTCCAAGCCGCGCTGTCTCTCGCGCAAATCGACTGCCGCGTTAATGAGAATGACGAGACGTTCCCAAGGGCCGGGCGCCTCGGCGAGGGCGATGTCTTGGCGGCCTTTGCCCAGCGCATCTTGCGCCGCGGCGATCTTG